>NZ_JAMYQP010000003.1:0-291051 GCF_040320945.1 Mesorhizobium sp. M0587 | reverse complement strand
CCCCCCCCCCAAAGGCGGTCAAACCCAAAAGCGCCGGCAAGCCGGTGTTGCTGCCGCGCAATCGACCCCCACTCCGTCGAGCTGCGCTCGACACCTCTCCCCCGATCGACGGGGGAGAGGAAAGGCGCGAGCCCCCGCAGCTGTTGCGAAGGACGGGCAGGCCAGAGGGGGGTGCTGGGTGACCCGCAAACGCCCCGCCATCACCCAAATCTCCCGCCTCGCCCACCGCGCCGGCGGCACGGCTGCGGCCAACCGCATGGTGCCCGAGGAGACGCCGGTGGCGTTCTCGTTTGCCGGCACCACCCATGCGGTGATGATGGCAAGCCCGGCCGACTTCGAGGATTTCGCACTCGGCTTCTCGCTGACCGAAGGCATCATCGCCGATCCGCAAGAGATCGAGGCCGTCGAGGTCGAGGATCATGGCGCCGGCATCGACATTCAGATCCGGCTGAAGGACCAGGCCAACACGCGCTTCGAGGCGCGGCGGCGCCGGCTGGCCGGTCCCGTCGGCTGCGGGCTGTGCGGCATCGAATCGATCGAGGAAGCGATGCGCTCGGTCGGCGCCGTTGGTGCGTCGATACTTACGCTTGAGGCCGACGACATCGTCCGGTCGGTCAAGCTGTTGTCCAAGGTGCAGCCGCTGCACACCGAGACCGGGGCCGTGCACGCCGCCGGCTTCTATGTTCCCGGTAAGGGGATCGTGATGGCGCGCGAGGATGTCGGCCGCCATAACGCGCTGGACAAGCTCGCAGGCGCGTTGGCGAAAGCCGGCATCGACGGCGCATCGGGCGCTGTCGTGGTGACCAGCCGTGTCTCGGTCGAAATGGTGCAGAAGACGGCGGCGATCGGTTCAGCCTTCATCATCGCCGTCTCGGCGCCGACCGCGCTTGCCATTCGTACCGCCCAGGAAGCAGGCATGACGCTGGTGGCACTGGTGCGCGGCGAGGATTTCGATGTTTTCACCCACCCAGACCGGGTGGTCTCCGGAGTTGCCAAGCATGTCGCATGACGAAGATCACATCATGAGCACCAGCGAGAAGCTGGTGCGCATGGCCAACCAGATCGCGGCCTTTTTCCACTCCCGGCCACGCGAGGAGGGCGTTGCGGGTGTCGCCGAACACATAAACAAGTTCTGGGAGCCGAGGATGCGGCGGCAGTTCTTCGAGATGCTGGACGGCGGCGGCGAAGGCTTCGACGAACTCGTCGTGGCAGCCTCGGCCAAGGTCAAACGGCCGGTCACGCCCGCGGAAGCCGATACGAGGCTTGGGCTCGAGGCCTCCCCTGCCGACGTCGCCGCCTCGCGGAAATAGCCGCGGCGGCTTATATTCCTTTCTGCTAAAGTTATAGCTGCCGCAGCCGACGCGGCTCTGCTATGGTTGGCGATCAGAAATCGTCAGGCCGGGCGGAAAACTCGTGAGGCCGATCGAGACCCGATATGCCCTGAGCGGCGAGGTGCGGATTGCCTATCAGGTGGTCGGCCAGGGCTCGTTCGATCTCGTCTTCGTGCCGGGCTTCATTTCCAATCTCGACCTGCACTGGGAAGACGAGGGCTACAGCCGGCTCTTGAAGAGGCTCGCGGCGTTCTCGCGGCTGATCCTTTTCGATAAGCGCGGCACGGGACTTTCCGACCGGGTAGATACCCATAACCTGCCCAGCCTCGAAACCCGCATGGACGATGTGCGCGCGGTGATGGATGCGGCCGGCAGCGGCCGTGCCGCATTGCTTGGCGCTTCCGAAGGCGCACCGATGGCGATGCTGTTCGCCGCCACCTATCCCGAGCGGACGCGCGCGCTGGCGCTCTATGGCGGCTATGCGCATTTCCACAAATGGGTGATGTCGCCCGAACGCCTCGACGCCTTTATCGCAACGGCCGAGACCGCCTGGGGCACGGGCGCCACTCTTCACAATTTCGCGCCCGGACGGGTCGACGACGCCCATTTTGCCCAATGGTGGGCGCGGTTCGAGCGGCTGTCGGCCAGTCCAACTGCCGCGGCGGCACTTGCCCGCATGAACGCCGACATCGACGTTCGTGGCATCCTGAACGCGATCAGCGCGCCGACGCTCGTGATCCATCGCCGCAACGACGCCCGGGTCGACCCCGACGCCAGCCGCTTCCTTGCGCGCAAGATCCCCGGTGCCCGGCTGGTCGAGATACCCGGGCGCGACCACCCGGTCTGGACCGGCGATGTCGACCGCGTGGCCGACCTGGTCGAGGAATTCCTGACCGGCGAGCCGGCCGTTGCCGACGCCGAACGCGTGCTTGCCGCGCTGCTGGTGACGCGTATCTACGACACCGCCAAGCTTGGCGACCGCATGTGGAGCGAGCGCAGCCAGCGCTTCCAGGAGACATGGCGGCTACTGGTTGGCCGCCATGGGGGCCGCATGGCCGGCACCCATGGCGAGCTGATGTTGTCGCGCTTCGAGGGCCCGGCGCGCGCCATACGCTGCGCGGCGGCGCTCCGCGAGGCGGCGCAAGTGATCGGCGTGGCGAGCGCGCAAGGAGTCCATGTCGGCGAGATCGAACTGCGCGGGCCACCAGTCGGGCTGACGGCGCGCGTGGCCGTGCAATTGGCAAGCCATGCCGGGCGCGGCGACATCCTGGCCTCGCGGCTGGTCGCCGATCTAGCGGTGGGCTCGGGTCTGCATTTCGTCGATGCCGGCCGCATCAGCCTCGATGAACTGGATGAGCCGCTGCCCGTCGTGCATGCGACGTCGGAACAGCATCTCGAACCAGCCTGCCGACCGAAATCCAAGCCGGCGGAACCGGCCGCGCTGACGGCGCGGGAAAGCGAGGTGGTGAGCCTGATCGCCGATGGCAAGAGCAATGCGGCGATCGCCGCCGACCTGAATCTCAGCGAGCATACCGTCAAGCGCCACGTCGCCAACATACTGCTCAAGCTCGACCTTCCGTCGCGGGCGGCGGCGGCGGCATTTTCAGCCAGGCACGCTGGCCCGGACGGGCCATAGGAGCCATGGCGCTTTCGGGCGAAGCGGCCAAGTGGCTGCAAGGACTATCAATGTCCCCATGCAGGCCAGGCGGATATCGCCAGGAGAGGCGCTGCCAACGGAGGATGAAATGCTGAAGTCGAAGTTGAATATCAGATCGCTCGCGATAGCGGCCGGCATTGGCGCGCTGTTCACGATCTCTGTCGCGAAGGCCGAGGATGCATCGGCCACCGCTGCCTACAAGGACATCCAGTCGACGCTCGGCTCGGTGCCGGACATGTTCAGGACCTTGCCGGATGTGGCGGTCGCCGGTGCCTGGGCCGAGATCAAGGGGGTGCAGCTCAACCCCAACACCGCGCTCGACGGCAAGACCAAGGAACTGATGGGCCTGGCGGTCGCCTCGCAGATTCCCTGCCAGTACTGCATCTATTTCCATACCGAGGCGGCCAAGCTCAACGGCGCGACCGACGAAGAGATCAAGGAGGCTGTGGCGATGGCGGCGATCGTGCGCCACTGGTCGACGATGCTCAATGGCAGCCAGGTCGATCTCGCAACCTTCAAGAAGCAGACCGACGACGTGTTCACGGCCGTCAAGGCGAAGTCGCAATGAAGAAAGCCCTGCCCGACGATTAACGCCGGGCAGCATGTCCGATCAATTAACGCCCGATCATGACGACGGGCACATGGAGGATGAAATGCTGACCAAGACACAAACAGTGGACGGCGCGGCGATCAAGAAGGCGATCGAGGGTCGTGACGGCAAGATGCTGTCGAGCTTCTACAACGACGACGCGCTGGTGCGGGTCATCGACCGCAACAATCCGCCGAGCAAGCCGCGCGAGATCCGCGGTCGCGCGGCGATCAGCACCTTCTGGGACGACATCTGCAGCCGGGCGATGACGCACAAGGTCGACACCACGATCGCCGACGGGGACAGCCTGGCCTTCACCCAGGCCTGCGCCTACCCGGACGGCACCAAGGTGTTCTGCGCCGCGATGCTGGAGCTGAAGAACGGCCGGATCGCGCGGCAGACCGTGGTGCAGGCCTGGGACGAGTGACTGACCGCAGGCAGATCAACCGCGGCTTGGCCGCCCCCTTGGAGGAGAAGCAAGATGTTCAGCGCCAGATGGCAGATCGACGCCAAGTTCGGACACAAGCAGACCGTGCTTGAACTTTTGAAGAAATGGGAACGCGAGATCGGCTCGCAAGCCGGTATCTCGGACCTGAAGTTCCAGATCATGACCGGTTCGATCGGCGCCCGCGAAGCGACGGTCGAGTCGCATCATCAGGTCGAAAGCCTCGCCAAGCTGGAGGAATTCTTCGCCAGGATCGGCAAGATCGACGCCCACGCCAAATGGGGCAAGGAGATGGAGCCCTACGTGGTGTCCGGCACCAGCCTGTGGAACATTTATCGCATCGTCGAATAGTGGTCTTCTCCCCGTTCACGGCGAGAAGATGCCGGTCCACCCTCCGCAGCTGCTGCGGCGGACGGGCAGGCAGATGAGGGGCGGAGCCAGCTTCGACAAGCTTGTGCTGCCCCTCATCGGCCCTTCGGCCACCTTCTCCCCGTACACGGGGAGAAGAAAGAAGCTACCCATGCGCGACCATCACATGGCGCACGGCGGTGTAGTCCTCCAGCGCGTAGAGCGACATGTCCTTGCCGTAGCCCGACTGCTTCAGCCCCCCATGCGGCATCTCGTTGGTCAGCATGAAATGGGTGTTGATCCAGGTGCAGCCATATTGCAGCCGCGCGGCAGTCGCCATGGCGCGCGACACGTCCTTGGTCCACACCGAGGACGCCAGGCCGTAGTCGCTGTCGTTCGCCCAGTTGACCGCCTCGTCGACCTCGGAAAAGCGGGTAATCGACACCACCGGCCCGAACACTTCGCGGCGCACGATCTCGTCATCCTGCAGCGCTCCGGCAACGATGGTCGGCTGGTAGAAGAAGCCGGTGCCCTCGCCCGGCTTGCCGCCGGTGGTGATCTCGACGTGCTTCAGTTCCGAAGCGCGCTCGACGAAGCTCGAGACGCGGTCGCGCTGGCGGCGTGAGATCAGCGGGCCGATCTCGTTCTCGGCATCGTCCGGCAGATTGTACTTGATGGTCGACACGGCCGAAGAGAGATCGGCGACGAGCTTGTCGTAAATCTTCTTGCCGGCATAGATGCGGCAGGCGGCGGTGCAGTCCTGGCCGGCATTGTAGTAGCCGAAGGCGCGTAAGCCGCTGACCACGGCGCCAAGGTCGGCGTCGTCGAAGACGATGACCGGGGCCTTGCCGCCGAGTTCCAGATGCGTGCGCTTGACCGACTTGGCGGCGGCCTGCAGCACCTTTTTGCCGGTGGCAACGTCGCCGGTGATCGAGATCATGTTGACCTTGGGATGGTTGATCAGCGTGTTGCCGACGCTTTCGCCGCGGCCGAGCACAACATTGACGACGCCTTCGGGCAGCACCTCCGCCAGGATCCTGGCGAGCCTCAAAGTCGTCAGCGGTGTCTGCTCGGACGGCTTGAAGACCACGGTGTTGCCACCGGCGATCGCCGGCGCCAGCTTCCAGGCCATCATCATCAACGGATAATTCCAAGGCGCGATCGAGGCGACGATGCCGATCGGATCGCGCCGCACCATCGATGTGTGGCCGGGCAAATACTCGCCGGCGACCACACCCGGCATCGAGCGAACGGCGCCGGCGAAGAAACGGTAGCAGTCGACGATCGCCGGGATTTCGTCATTGAGCACGGCATTGATCGGCTTGCCGCAGTTGAGCGCTTCGAGCGTGGCGAATTCCCTGGCCTCGGCCTCGATGCGGTCGGCGATCTTCAGGAGATAGAGGGAGCGCTGCGCCGGCGTGGTGCGCGACCACAAGATGAACGCCTGTTCGGCGGCTGCCACCGCAGCCTCGATCTGCGCCGGACTGGCTTCGGGCAGGTTGAGAATGGTCGCCCCGGTTTTCGGATTGAGAACCGGCTCCTCGGTCTCCGTGCCGTTCTCGAATTTCGAGCCGATCAGCATCTGGGTGTCCATGGACGTCTCTCCCTTGCGATTGGTTATTTGCCCGAACCGGCGATCTGGTCGCCGTCGCGGGTCAGGTAATAGGCAAACAGGATCGGCAGCAGCGTCACCAGCACGACCACCATGGCCACGACATTGGTGACCGGGCGCTGGCGTGGGCGGATCAGTTCCTCAAGCATCCAGATCGGCAGCGTCTGCTGCTGGCCGGCGGTGAAGGTGGTGACGATCACCTCGTCGAACGACAGCGCGAAGGCCAGCATGCCGCCGGCAAGCAGTGCCGTGGCGATGTTGGGCAACACGACATGCCGGAAGGTCTGAAAACCGTCGGCGCCGAGATCCATCGAGGCCTCGATCATCGAGCCGGAGGTGCGGCGGAAGCGGGCAACGGCGTTGTTGTAGACGACGACGACACAGAAGGTGGCGTGGCCGAGCACGATCGTCCAGAACGAGAACGGGATCTCGGCCAGCGCGAAGGCCGAACGCAGTGCGATGCCGGTGATGATGCCGGGCAGCGCGATCGGCAGGATGACCAGCAGCGAGATGGTTTCACGGCCGAAGAATTTTGTCCGCGACACCGCAGCCGAACAGAGCGTGCCGAGGATCAGCGCGATCGCAGTCGAGTTGGCCGCTACCCTGACCGACAACGACAGCGCCTGCCAGACATCGGGCCGGTTCCAGGTGACGGCGAACCATTGCGTCGTCAGCCCCGGCGGAGGCCAGACGAAGCTTTTCTCCTCCGTGGTGAAGGCGTAGACGAAGATCAGCAGGATCGGCAGATGCAGGAACAGCAGCCCGCAGCCGGCGGCGATCTTCAGGCCTGGAGGAGCGGATTGACCGCGATCAGAGCGCATCGAAAGCCCCCATGCGCTTGGCGCCCCAGAGATAGAAGCTCATGATGACGATCGGCACCACAGTGAAAGCCGCGGCAAGCGGGATGTTGCCGGCGGTGCCTTGCTGCGAATAGACGGCCTGGCCGATGAACAGGCGCGAGGTGCCGATGATCTGCGGGATGATGTAGTCGCCAAGCGTCAGCGAAAAGGTGAAGATCGAACCGGCGACGATGCCGGGCAGCGCCAGCGGGAACAGCACATTGCGGAAGGTCTGGCCGGGCGAGGCGCCGAGATCGGACGAGGCCTCGACAAGATTGCCGGGCACGCGCTCGAGCGCCGCCTGCACCGGCAGGATCATGAACGGCAGCCAGACATAGACGAAGACGATAAAGGTGCCGGTGAACGACACCGACAGTGAGTTGCCGCCGACGACCGGCAACGACAGCCAGGCATCGAGCAGCCACGACAAATGCAACTTGGCGAGCAGCCAGGTGAGGATGCCCTCCTTGGCCAGGATCAGCTTCCAGGCGTAGATCTTGACCAGGTAGCTCGACCACAGCGGCAGCATGATGCCGAGATAGAACAGGGCCTTCCAGCGGCCGCGCGCATAGCGTGCCGCGTAGTAGGCGATGGGGAAGGCGACGACGGCCGAGGCCAGCGTGACCAGTGCCGCCATCGTCACCGTGCGCAGGATGATGTCGAGATTGGCGGCCTGCAACAGGTCGCCATAGGTCTTCAGCGTGAACTCGCGATTGATAAGGCCGGAAAACTCGTCGATCGAGAAAAAGCTCTGCGCCAAAAGGGCGAACAACGAGCCGATATAGACGATGCCGAGCCACAGTACGGGCGGCAATAGCATGAGCAGAAGAAGCAGTTGCGGCCTGCGCCAGAACAGGTCGGAAAGCGCACCACGCATGCCGCCGCTGCCGGGCAGGATGGCGGGCGTGGAATTGGGGTTGAGCGCGGCGATTGTCATGATGCAGCCAATCTCCCACCTTGAGGGGGAGATGTCCGGCAGGACAGAGGGGGGTGCTTCGCGCAAACCTCAATCATGCCTGTTCATCCATCAGATGCAGGTGCTCGCGGTTGAAGGTGAGCACCACCGCCTCGCCTTCCGCAGGCAGTGCCGTGCCGGCCGGCATGATGGCATGCAGCTTCAGCCCGTCGGCGTCGAGCGCCAGCCTGGTGGTGGCGCCGAGATAGTTGGTCGAGACGAGCCGGGCGGAAACGCCCTCGCCACGTGCCGCCCTGCCAACGCGAATGGATTCGGGGCGCAAGCTCCCCCAGCGATGCTGGCCGGCATAGCGCTGGACAAAATCCGGCGGCAGCACATTGGATGAGCCGACGAAATCAGCGACGAAACGCGTCTTCGGTCGCTGATAGATATCCTCGGGCGTGCCGATCTGCATGATCTTGCCGTCATTGAAGACGGCGACGCGGTCGGCCATCGACAGCGCTTCGCCCTGATCATGGGTGACGAAAACAAAGGTGATGCCGAGCGCTTTCTGCAGCGACTTCAGCTCTTCCTGCATGTTCTCGCGCAGTTTGAGGTCGAGGGCACCGAGCGGTTCGTCGAGCAGCAGCACCTTGGGCTGGTTGACGAGCGCGCGGGCAAGGGCGACGCGCTGGCGCTGGCCGCCGGAAAGCTGGCCGGGGCGGCGGGCGCCGTAGCCGGGCAGCCGCACCAGCGACAGCGCTTCTTCAGCCGCCTTGTGGCGCCCGGCCTTGCCGACGCCCTTGACCATCAGACCGTAAGCAACATTGTCGAGCACGTTCAGATGCGGGAACAGCGCATAGTCCTGGAACACGGTGTTGACGTTGCGGCGATAGGGCGGAACACCCTCGGCGCGTTCGCCGAAGATCGAGATCGAACCCGCCGTCGGCTGCTCGAAACCGGCGATGAGGCGCAGGCACGTGGTCTTGCCGGAACCGGACGGACCGAGCATGGCGAAGAACTCGCCCGGCGCGATGTCGAGGTCGACGGCGTCGACGGCGCGCACGCTGCCGAAATGACGCGAGACTTTTTGAAAGGAAACGGCTGATGTCATGGGCTGTCCTGATCTGTCAGGCTCATCAAATTCAGGCGGTTGCGCTGCCCCTCATCCGCCTGCCCGTCCTCCGCAGCAGCTGCGCTGCAGCTGCGGAGGGTGGACCGGCACCTTCTCCCCGTATAGTGACGGGAGAAGAGAAGCACTCCAACGCTTGGCGATCCCCTCTCCCCGTTCTTCACGGGGAGAGGGTAAGGGTGAGGGGCGGCGCCGAGCTCAGCAAAGAGGCGAAATTACCGCCCGCCGATGACGCCGATATAGTCCGACACCCAGCGATAATAGGGCACGCACTGGTTGTTCTGGGTGGCGCATTTCGAGACCGGCGTCTTCCAGAACTTGATCTTGTCGAAATTGTCGTAGCCGTTGGTCTTGCAGCCTTCGTCGGTCAGGAGCTCGTTGCCCTTGCAGGCGGCGGGTACCACCGGCAGCGAACCGAACCAGGCCGAGACGTCGCCCTGCACCTTGGGCGACAGCGAATGTTCGAGCCACATATAGGCGCAGTTCGGGTGCGCCGCGTCGGCCTCCATCATGGTGGTGTCGGCCCAGCCGGTGACGCCTTCTTCCGGCACGGTCGAGGCGACCGGCTTCTTGGCGGCGACCAGCGTGTTGACCTGGTATGGCCATGACCCGGAAGCAACCACGCCTTCGTTCTGGAAATCGTCGACCTGGATGGCGGCGTCGTGCCAATAGCGGCCGACCAGCGTGCGCTGGACGCGCAGCAATTCGAGTGCCGCCTTGTACTGGTCCTCGTTCAGCTCGTAGGGATCCTTGATGCCGAGTTCCGGCTTGTGGAACATCAGGTAGTTGGCGGCATCGGCAATGTGTATCGGGCCGTCATAGGCCTGGACGCGGCCCTTGTTGGACTTGCCGTCCGGCAGCTTCATTTCCTCGAAGACGACGTTCCAGCTCTTCGGCGCTTCCTTGAAGACCTCGGTGTTGTACATCAGGATGTTGGGGCCCCACTGATAGGGGACGCCGTAGTGAACCTTGTCGACCGTGAACCAGGGCGCATCCTTGAGCCGGTCGTCGACCGTCTTCCAGCTCGGGATGAGATCAGTGTTGATCGGCTGCACCCGCTTGCCGGCGACGAGGCGCAGCGAGGCATCGCCCGACGCGGTGACGAGGTCGAAGCCGCCCTCGTTCATCAGCGAGACCATCTCGTCCGACGTATTGGCGGTCTTGACGTTGACCTTGCAGCCGCTTTCCTTCTCGAAGGCTGTGACCCAGTCATAGCCTTTGTCGGTCTCGCCACGCTCGATATAGCCCGGCCAAGCGACGATATTGACCTCGCCTTCACCCTTGCCGAGTTCCGTGACCTGGGCGACGGCCTGGCCGGAGAAGGCCAACGCGACCGTCAATGCAGTGCAGGACTTCAGGAATGAATTCATCGTCGATCTCCCATTGATAGGGCCCGCGCTTCGGCGGCGGCTTTGTTCCCTGAAGCGAAGGTGCTGTGAAAATCCCGGTTTCGCAAATTCATTTATCAGAAGGGCGATATCGGTTTTTCCGATGGATCAACGGCCATTCTTGTCAGGGCGCTGGCGAACCATGCGCTGCGACTGCGCGAGGCCGATGAAATCGCGCGCGGCCTGCGGCAGGCCGGAGCCGCGGCGCCAGACCATCCCGACCTGGACGACAGGCAACGCACCGGAGACGTCGCGCGACTCGATGCGGTCGCCTTCCAGCGACCACGGCCGGTAGACGAGGTCGGGCAGCAGCGCCACGCCCGCGCCGGTGGCGACCAGGCTGCGCACCGCTTCCACCGAACGGGTGCGGAAGGCGACATGCGGCTTGGCGCCGATCGCGGTCAGCAGCTTGCCGGTGTTCTCCTCGATCTCGTCGACGGTCAGCATGATCAGCGGCTCCGAGGCGATGTCGCCGATGCCGATGATATCGGCGCCGGCGAGCGGATGGCCGAGTGGAAGCCACAGGCGATAGGCCGAGACTTCGAGGATTTCCGATTGCAGCGCGGTGCGGTCGCGCAGATTGGACGTGACCATGACGGCGATGTCCAGCTTGCCGCCGATCAAGAGGTGTTCGAGATAGTCGCCATTGTCCTCGATGGCCGAGACCTCTACGCCGGGATAGGCACGGCGGTAGCGGGCAAGCAGGTCCGACAGCACATAGCCGGCGACCAGCGAGGTGACGCCGAGCTGCAAACGCCCGCCTGCTGTCGCCTGCTCGCCGAGGAAGGCGCGGCGCGCATCGGACACATCGGCCAGGATCTTGGTGGCGTGGCGCAGGAACTGGTGGCCCTTGTGGGTGATGTTGAGGCCGCGCGGATGGCGGTCGAACAATTCGACGCCGAGATCGCCCTCGAGCTCCTTGATCGCTTCGGTGACCGAGGATTGCGAAATGGAGAGGTTCTGCGCAGCACCCGACACCGTGCCCTGCTCGGCGACGGCGATGAAGAACTGCAACTGACGGATGGTGAAAGCCATGGCCGGACTAAACACCGGCACGAAGCGCAAGGAAAGCCGAAGGCGGAGCTTTTCCTCGTCTCGGGCCAGATTGCCTGGCCGGATGATGGACGTATTTTGAAACCCGCGTCAGCCTGCCAGTTCACGTGCAGCGGCATCGGTCGTCAGGCCCCAAGCTCTTTCGGGCTTTAGAATCCTGCATCGCCGCCGGCGATGCTGAGCCGCGCGCCGGCTTGAGAAAGAGCGGCGGCAATGTCGTGCGGCGGCGATCGATCGGTAGCGAGTTCGGAGAATCCGTCGAAGCCGCAGACCTGGACCAGGCCCTGGCGGCCAAATTTTGTGTGGTCGGTGACGACAAGCGAGCGCTGGCCGCGCGACAGCACCATGCGGGCGAATTCGGCTTCGTCCAGATCATAGTCCATGACGCCCGTCACCGCATCGACGGCGCCGGTGGAAATGACGGCATGGCTGACCGAGAAGCGGCTGACGAAGTCGATGGCCGAAGCACCGAAGGCGGCGCCTGAATCGCTGCGCAGTTCGCCGCCGGCCATATAGACCTTGTTGCCGTTGATGGTCGCCAGTGTGCGCGCGATGTCGGACGAGTTGGTGACGACCGTCAGGCGCCGGTGACCGAGCAGTTCGCGCGCCAGGAACGAGGTCGTCGTGCCCGTGTCGAGCATAATCGATTCCCCATCGCGGATGGTTGCGGCGACCATGCGCGCAATCACACGTTTGGCATCGGCATTCTCGCGCATACGCCGTTCGAACGGCGCTTCGCCGATCATCGACGGGAGGCCGACGGCGCCATGCATCTTCAGCACGGAACCGTCGCCGGTGAGCGGCTTGATGTCACGGCGCACGGTCTCGAGCGAAACGCCCAACCGGTCGGCCAGGCTGGCGATGGTCACGGTTCCCTCTTCCTGCAGGAGCCGCAGGATTTCGCCATGTCGTTTCGAATGGGTCATCGGGCTGCTTTCGCTCGCATGATCGCAACTGACTGCTTCTATGGCAAACTTGCTGCGTATTACAAGAATTGCTGAGGCAAATCGGTCACAAAGCCAGAAAAAGCCACAGTATCCCGTTGACAACCGAGGCTCCACGGCGTGACACTGAAGGGTGACAGGCTCGGACTGCCACGGGAGAACGATGGCAGAGCCGCATACAAACTTGCATGCCCAAAAGCCTGAAAACTGTCTGGCATATGGGCGAAGGAATTTTTCGAATCCGCGGGGGCGGATGCCGGCCTCGAAGAGCCCGGCACATGGGGCTCGTCGGTGCGGCGCGGGATACCGATCCCGAATGCCGCGCCGACGAGGTCTTTGCCCAAATGAGCATTCGGCGAAACGATGCGCGCTCCGCGCCGGGCCGCTCCGTCGATGCCCTATCCGACAAGGGGCCACTCCATGATCGCCGAAGATCGTATCCGTGCCCTGCCCTGCTGGGCGGGCAACATCGAGATCGCGCCGCTGCCGGGCGGCTTGAGCAACGCCAATTATCTGGTCAAGGATGCGGCGGGAAGGCACGTCGTGCGCTTCGGCCAGGACTATCCGTTCCACCATGTCTTTCGCGAGCGCGAGGTAATGACCGCGCGCGCGGCACACGCCGCCGGCTTCGCACCGGCGGTCCGCCACACGGAACCCGGCATCATGGTGACGGAATATCTCGGCGCCAGAACCTATGCCGCCGAGGACGTGCGCGCCAATATCCGTCGTGTCGCGGCCCTGATGCGCGGCTTCCACCGCGAAATGCCCAACCACATTTCCGGCCCCGGCTTCATGTTCTGGGTGTTCCATGTCATCCGCGACTATGCGCGCACGCTGGAAGAGGGCGGCAGCCGCAAGCGGGACGGGTTGCCCCACTATCTGGCGCTAGCCGACGAACTGGAGCGCGCGCAGAAACTGCTACCGATCGTCTTCGGCCACAACGATCTTTTGCCGGCTAATATTCTCGACGACGGCAATAGGCTCTGGCTGATCGATTACGAATATGCCGGCTTCAACACGGCGATGTTCGATCTGGCCGGCGTCGCCTCCAACGCCGGCATGAGCGACGCGGAATCCTTCGCCTTCCTGACCGCCTATTTCATGAAGGAGCCGGACGAGGCGATCCGCCGCTCGCACGCGGCCATGCAGTGCGCCTCGCTGCTGCGCGAGGCGATGTGGAGCATGGTGTCGGAACTCTATCTCGACGTGCCGGGCATCGACTATGTCGCTTATACCGAGGAAAACCTGACGCGGCTCGACGCGGCGCTGGACAGCTACCGGACAAAATACGGAATCCTGAAATCATGACCTTGCCTGACCAGGCCGCGATCGTCGTCATCGGCGGCGGCATTATCGGCTGTTCGACAGCCTATCATCTGGCACGCGACCACAAGGCCGACGTAGTCCTGCTCGAACAGGGCAAGCTCACCTCGGGTTCGACATGGCACGCCGCCGGCCTGGTTGGACAATTGCGTTCGTCGGCCTCGATCACCCGCGTGCTCAAATACTCCGTCGACCTCTATAAGGGGCTGGAGGCGGAGACCGGCCTTGCCACCGGTTGGAAGATGACCGGATGCCTGCGGCTGGCGACCAATGCCGACCGCTGGACCGAGTACAAAAGACTGGCGACCACGGCGAAGAGTTTCGGCATGGACATGCAGCTGCTGTCGCCGGGGCAGGTCAAGGCAATGTGGCCGCTGCTCGAGACCGGCGATCTCGTCGGCGCCTCCTGGCTGCCGACCGACGGCCAGGCGAGCCCCTCCGACATCACGCAATCGCTGGCCAAGGGCGCGCGCATGCATGGCGCCAAATTGTTCGAGGATGTCCGCGTCACCGGCTTCGAGACGAAGGACGGCCGCATTACGAAAGTGAAGACCAGCAAGGGCGACATCACTTGCGACAAGGTGGTCAACTGCGCCGGGCAGTGGGCGCGGCAGGTGGGCGCCATGGCCGGCATCAGCGTGCCGCTGCAGCCGGTGAAACACCAGTACATCATCACAGAGAAGATCGACGGACTGGCGACCGACGCGCCGACCATCCGCGACCCCGACCGGCGCACCTATTTCAAGGAGGAGGTCGGCGGGTTGGTGATGGGCGGCTATGAGCCGAACCCGCAGGCGTGGACGACCGACCTCCCTGGGGGCGACGTGCCCAACGACTGGGAGTTCCGTCTCTTCGATGACGACTACGATCATTTCGAGCAGCACATGACACAGGCGATCGCGCGCGTGCCGGCGTTGGAAACCGTCGGCGTCAAGCAGATGATCAACGGTCCGGAGAGCTTTACGCCCGACGGCAATTTCATCCTCGGCGTGGCGCCCGAATGCGCCAACATGTTCGTCGGCGCCGGCTTCAACGCATTCGGCATCGCGTCGGGCGGCGGCGCCGGCTGGGTGCTGGCGCAATGGGTAGTCGACGGCGAGGCGCCGCTCGACCTTTGGGTGGTCGACATCAGGCGCTTTTCCAACCTGCACCGCGACCGGCAATGGGTCCGCGACCGCACGCTCGAGGCCTATGGCAAGCACTATACGATCGGCTTCCCGCACGAGGAATATCTCTCTGGCCGGCCGCGAATCGTCTCGCCGCTTTACGACAGGCTGAAACAGCAGCGCGCCGTATTCGGCTCAAAGCTCGGCTGGGAGCGGCCGAACTGGTTCGCGCCCGAGGGCGTCGAGCCGCGGGACATCTATTCGATGGGCCGGCAGAACTGGTTCGCGGCGGTCGGCGACGAGCACCGGCATGTGCGCGAAAAGGTCGGCATCTTCGACCAGTCGTCCTTCGCCAAATACGAGCTGAGCGGGCCCGACGCGGCGAAAGCGCTGGACTGGATCTGCGCCAACGACGTCAACAAGCCGGTCGGGCGGCTGACCTATACGCAGCTTCTCAACACACGCGGCGGCATCGAGGCCGACCTGACGGTGGCGCGGCTTGGCGAGGAGAAATTCTACATCGTCACCGGCACCGGTTTCCGCTCGCATGATTTCTCGTGGATCAGCGACCATATCGGCGAGGGTCTCGATGCCAGGCTCACCGACGTCACCGAGGATTTCGGCACGCTGTCGCTGATGGGTCCTCGAGCCCGCGACGTCCTGGCTGGTGTGACCGATGCGAATGTGTCGAACGCCGCCTTCCCGTTCGGCCATGTGCGCGAAATAGCCATCGCCGGACACGTTGTCCGGGCGCTACGCGTCACCTATGTCGGCGAACTCGGCTGGGAACTGCATGTGCCGATAGCGGCCACCGGCGAGATCTTCGACGTGCTGATGGCGGTGGGCAAGAAACACGGCATCCGCCCCGTCGGCTACCGCGCACTGGAATCGCTGCGGCTGGAAAAAGCCTATCGTGCCTGGGGTTCCGACATCACGCCCAACGACACACCGCAGGAAGCGGGGCTCGGCTGGGCGGTCAAGCTGCGCAAGAATACCGATTTCGTCGGACGGCGCGCTTTGGAAAAGGCCGGCGGCACAATGCTGAAAAAGCGCTTTGCCGGCTTTACGGTTGACGACCCGGAGGTCGTACTGCTTGGGCGCGAAACGATCCTGCGCAACGGCGAGCCGGTCGGTTATCTTACCAGCGGCGGCTACGGCTACACGCTGGGAAAAAACATCGGCTACGGTTATGTGCGCGACGCCGACGGGGTGAGTGACGATTTTCTCGCCTCGGGCGATTATGAGCTGGTTGTTGCCATGGACCGGACGCCGGCAAAGATCCATCTCGAGCCGATGTACGATCCGGCGGGGGAGAGAGTGAAGGCCTAGCTGACCCGCAGAGCAAGACCACGGCTTGGCACGGTATCGGCCTCGCCCGGCATCGAGACGTAGGGACGTGTCTCCTCGACGCGGGTGACGAGGCCCTGAGCCTCCAATTCGGCGATGCGCGCGGCAAAGCCGGCATCCCACAGCGTGTTCTTGACCGTCAGCACGATTACCCCGCCGGGCCGGCAGATCCGGATCAATTCGTCCAACCCGTCGGCGCCGACATGACCCGAGGTGAAGACGCCGGCCGAGATGATTCCGGCATAGGAATCGTCCGCGAACGGCAACTCACCGCCGAGCGCCAGGCAATGCAGCGCCGAATAGACGCCCTTGCGCGCGGCCTGGTCCAGCATGCCTTGTGAGATGTCGAGAGCCTCGACCTGGGGATAACCGGCGATGTTCAACCATTCGCCGATGAGCCCGGTGCCGGCGCCGGCATCGAGCAGCGGTGCGGAACCACGCGGCAGATGCCGGGCAAGCAGCGCCAGACAGATCGTCGGATGGCGGTAACCGGCGGCCGACATATCGGCGTCATAGGTCTGCGACCAGCGGTCATAGAGCCCGGCCACCTCCTCCGGTCGCTTGGCCGCGTAGACCTCGCCAAGCGCCCTATGATGTCTGCTGTCCGCCACTTCCAGTCCGTCCACCAATCCATTCATCTCGCAGCGATGATAGCCAACCGGCGAAAATTGTGGAACCGTTGCCGCGAGAAATAACGGCGTTTGGGGTGAGGCGTTATGACAGACGAGCCGCGTGCAGCACTTGCCGGCATTCCCATGCTGGCCGCCTACACAGGGCCGCTGGATCGGTTGGGTGGCCTCACCAATCTCGTCTTCAGCGCCGGCGATTTTTGCCTGCGCATTCCGGGCAAAGGCACCGAGGAATATATCAACCGCGCCAACGAGGCGGTGGCGGCGCGCGAAGCGGCAAAGGCGGGAGTCAGCCCGGAGGTGCTGCATGTCGACGCCGGCACCGGGGTGATGGTGACGCGTTTCATCGCCGGCGCCGAGACGATGTCGCCGGAGAAATTCAAGGTTCGGCCGGGCAGCCCGGCACGCGCCGGCGAGGCCTTCCGCAAACTGCACGCTTCCGGCGCGGTGTTTCCCTTCCGCTTCGAACTGTTTGCCATGATCGACGACTATCTAAAAGTGCTGTCGACCAAGGAGGTCGCTCTCCCCGCCGGCTATCATGACGTGGTGCGCGAGGCCGGAAGCGTGCGGTCGGCTCTGGCAGCCCATCCACTGCCTCCGGTCGCCTGCCATTGCGATCCGCTGTGCGAGAACTTTCTCGATACGGGCGAGCGGATGTGGATCGTCGACTGGGAGTATTCCGGCATGAACGATCCGCTCTGGGACCTCGGCGATCTCAGCGTGGAAGGCAAGTTCGACGCCGCGCAGGACGAAGAGATGATGCGCGCCTATTTCGGCGGCGAAGCGAGGCCGGCCGAGCGCGGCCGCATCGCCATCTACAAGGCGATGTGCGACCTCTTATGGACGCTGTGGGGACTGATCCAGCTCGCCAACAACAACCCCGTCGACGATTTCCGCGCCTATGCCGATGGACGGTTCGCGCGCTGCAAGGCGCTGATGGAGACGCCGGAGTTTTCACGGCACCTGGCGGCGATACGCCGGGGTTACAACGCGGAAACCCTAATTGACGCCCTTCGGCACGTTCTCCGGCGGCACGGCGGTCTCGACCACTTTCTGGCGGTGGAAGATGAACATGCCGGCCAGCACGACGATGCCCGAGCCGACGAGGATGCGTGGACCCGGAACGTCGCCGAAGAACGCCAGTCCGAACACCACCGCCCACAAGAGCAGCGTGTAATGCAGCGGCGCCAGCGTCGAAGCCGGCGCCAACTTGAGCGCCCTTGTGATCATCAGATGCGCGCCGCAGGAGACGATGCCGAGCAGCAGCATGGCGCCGAAATCGAGCGCCGACGGCGTCTGCCAGGCGCCGATGGTCAGCACGCCGCCGACCACCAGCGTGCCGATGGTCTGCCACGTAACCAGATTGGTGTCGCTGGTGCCGCGCAGTCGCCGGTTGAGGATGATGGCAAAGGCGAAAGCAATGCTGCCGGCGAGCGCGAAGCTCGACGACAAGGAAAACGCCGCCGAGGACGGCTTCAGCATGATCAACACGCCGCAGAAACCGAGCAGGATCGCCACCCAGCGGCGCCAGCCGACCTTTTCGCCGAGCAAGAGATGCGAGAGTGCCGCGACATAGATCGGCCCGGCCATATAGAAGCTCATGACATCGGCGAGCGGCAGGTAGACGACGGCGGCATAGAACAGCGCGGTGTCGAGCGTGGTCATGACGACACGCAAGATCTGCAACTCAAGCCGTTCCATGCGAAATAGCTTGGCCGTGCCCTGATGGGCGATCATCGGGCCAAGCACGAAGAAAGCACCGATGGAACGGATCAGTACCACCTGGCCGACGGAGAAGCTGGCGACCAGCCACTTGCCCATCGCGTCGTTCAGCGCAAACAGGAAGTCGCCGGCCAGCATCAGCAGAATGCCGGCCAGGAGCACGTTCCTGATAGTCGAATTCCGTGTCTCGGGCTGCGTCATGCCAATCCCGACCCCTCCCTGGCGTAAGCTCGCGTCGTAGACGGAAGCTGCTGCTTTGACGAGGAGAAATCAGGAAATCGGTAAGACCAGCGCCGGGAATCGGCTGGGTCTAGGTGGATATATGCCTGCGGTTCACCAGCGCAGGCCTGCCCGGGACGGAAAGCCTGGTATCCTGCTTGGTCCTTTCCGCCACCACCTTGCCCCTGGCGACGACGCAAATCCGTTCGGCGCGCAGGCGCAAGGCCTCGATCGGATTGCCGGCATCGAGAACGACCAGGCTGGCGCGCTTGCCGACCGCCAGACCGAGATGATCGAGCCCCATGATCGACGCGTTGACGTTGGTGACCATGTCGAAGCAGCGCGCCATGTCGGCCGGGCTCGACATCTGGGCCACATGCAGGCCCATGAAAGCGACGTCGAGCATGTCGGCGGTGCCCAGCGAATACCAGGGGTCGAGCACGCAATCCTGGCCCCAGCCGACGCGGATGCCGAGCGCCAGCATCTCTTTGACCCTTGTCAGGCCACGGCGCTTCGGGAAACTGTCGTGGCGGCCCTGCAGCATGATGTTGATCAGCGGATTGGGGATCGCCGAAACACCCGCCTCGGCAATCAACGGCAGGAGCTTCGAGACGTAATAATTGTCCATCGAATGCATCGAGGTGAGGTGCGAGCCGGCCACTCTGCCCTGCAGGCCGAGCCGCTGCGTCTCGAAGGCCAGTTGCTCGATGTGGCGCGACAGCGGGTCGTCGGTCTCGTCGCAATGCAGGTCGACCATCAGCCCGCGCCTGGCCGCGATCTCGCACAGTTCCGTCACCGAGCGCTTGCCGTCGGCCATGGTGCGCTCGAAATGCGGAATGCCGCCGACGACGTCGACGCCCATGTCCAGCGCACGGACGGTGTTTTCGCGTGCCGTCGGCGAGCGGTAGAATCCGTCCTGCGGGAACGCCACCAATTGGAGGTCGATGTAAGGCGCGACGGTTTTCTTCACGTCGAGCAGGGCCTCGACCGCGAGCAGCCGGTCGTCGCAGACATCGACATGGGTGCGGATGGCGAGCAGCCCCATCGACACCGCCCAGTCGCAATAGGCGAGCGCGCGGTCGCGCACCGCCTCATGCGTCAAAAGCGGCTTCAGTTCGCCCCACAGCGAAATGCCTTCCAGCAGCGTACCCGATGCGTTGATGCGCGGAATGCCGTAGGACAGCGTTGCGTCCATATGGAAATGCGGATCGACGAAGGGTGGCGAGACCAGATTGCCGCGCGCGTCGACTTCGCTCCCTGCCGAGCTCTTCAATGCGGGCTCGATCGCCGCGATGGTCTCGCCGCTGATGCCGATATCGGCAACCCTGCCATCAGGCAGCGTGCCGCCGCGAACGATAAGATCGAAATCCATCTGTCGTCATCCCGCTTGAAGAATCACCTGTTTCATCGTGTCTTAAAAGACAGCTTGCCGCAGCGGTTTGTTTCCCGGCGACGCCGGTGGTTCCATCTCGCCGCAACTCCCTCTATAAGCCGCCTTCGTCATCCCGGCATCAAGGATCAGCCGTTGTTTCGTTTCTTCCGCTCGACGGAAAACCAGCGCCTCGTCGCAAGGCTGCTCAGGGAATCGTTCCGGCAGCACAGGGCCGGCT
Source organism: Mesorhizobium sp. M0587 (assembly GCF_040320945.1). Taxonomy (NCBI): domain Bacteria; kingdom Pseudomonadati; phylum Pseudomonadota; class Alphaproteobacteria; order Hyphomicrobiales; family Phyllobacteriaceae; genus Mesorhizobium; species Mesorhizobium sp. M0587. The sequence continues at coordinate 270,862 of NZ_JAMYQP010000003.1, read as the reverse complement.
ACGGCGCCGCCATCCTGTCAATGCTGGTGGTGGCAGGCATGACGGCTGCCAGTGCCTGGATCCTGCGCGAAATAACCAATGAATTCGTGATCCACAAAAGGATCGACCGCGTCAACGTGATCGCCGTGGCGGTCGCGGCGATCTTCATCGTCAAGGGCATCGCCAATTTCGTCCAGACCTACTTCATGAGCCGCGTCGGCAACGCCATCATCGCCGAACGGCAGCGCAAGATCTATGACCGCATCCTGGCGCAAGGCATCGAGTTCTACCATTCGACCTCGTCATCCGACCTTATCACCCGCATGACCAACAACGCGCAGGCGGCGCGTAGCGTGCTCGACCTCATCGTCACCTCCTATTTGCGGGATCTGGTGACCCTGGTCGCCCTGGTGCTGGTCATGATCGTGCAGCAGCCGGCGCTGTCGTTGATCTGCTTCGTCGTCGGCCCCCTTGCCATCTACGGCGTCAACCGCATCCTGAAGCGCGTCCGCAAGTTCGCCGCCATGGAGTTCCGCTCACTTGGCCAGATCGTGCAGGTGATGCAGGAAACGGCAATCGGCGTGCGCGTGATCAAATCTTTCAACCTCGAAGGCGCGATGCGCAAGCGCATGTACAAAGCGGTGTCGGACGTCGAGGACCGGGCCAACAATATCGCCACGCTGGAGGCGGTCACCAGCCCGGTGATGGAAACGCTCGCCGGACTGGCGATCGCCGGCGCCGTCCTGGTCAGCGGCCTTCTGGTCCTGCAGGGCGGCCAGACGCCGGGCAGTATCATGGCCTTCATCGCCGCGCTGCTGCTTGCCTATGAACCGGCAAAGCGTCTAGCCCGGGTGCGGATCTCGCTGGAGACCGGCATTGTCGGCGTGCGCATGATGTTCCAACTGGCCGATGAACCGCTGACGCTGGCCGAGAAGCCGGACGCAACGCCGCTTCTAGCCGGACCGGGCGAAATCCGGTTCGACGCGGTCGGCTTCGCTTACCAGAACGGCCCGCCGGTGCTGGACCGGTTCGACCTGACCTTCACGCCCGGCAAAATGACGGCGCTGGTGGGGCCCTCCGGCAGCGGCAAGTCGACTATTCTGAACCTGATCATGCGCATGTACGATCCGCAGAGCGGCAAGGTGCTGTTCGACGGCCAGGATATCTCCCACGCGACGCTCGCTTCGCTGCGTGAAAAGATCGCCTATGTCAGCCAGGACACGTTCCTGTTTGCCGGCACGATCATGCACAACATCCGGCTCGGGCGGCAGGAGGCGACCGACGAAGAGGTGATCGCCGCCGCAAAGGCAGCCAACGCGCACGACTTCATCAGCGCCACGGCCAAGGGCTATGAGAGTGATGTCGGCGAGAATGGCGGCCTGCTGTCGGGCGGCCAGCGCCAGCGTATCTCGATCGCGCGCGCCATGCTGCGCAATGCCGAAATCCTGCTGCTGGACGAAGCGACCAGCGCGCTCGACGCCGAGTCGGAGGCGCTGTTCCGCGATGCGCTGCAGCAACTGACGGAGGGGCGCACCACGATCGTCATCGCGCACCGCCTGTCGACCGTGCATCAGGCCGACACGATCGTCGTGCTGGAAGCCGGCAAGGTGGTGGAGAGCGGCCCGCACAAGACGCTGCTCAAGCAGGGCGGGCTTTACCAGAAACTTTATGAGTATCAGCTGATGCCGTGAGCCTTACCCTCCCCCTTGTGGGGAGGTAGGGGTCGCAGCCTGACTTACTCCGGCACGTGCCTCACCGCGCCCTTGTCGGCGCTGGTGGCGAAGGCCGCGTAAGCGCGCAGAGCGGTCGTCACCTTGCGCTTGCGCTTTTCCTCGGGCTTCCAGGCGTCGGCCCCCTTGGCCTCCATCGCCGCACGGCGGGTGGCGAGTTCCTCGTCGCTGACAGCGAGGCGGATGGTGCGGTTGGGAATGTCGATCTCGATCGTGTCGCCTTCCCTGACCAGCCCGATCGTGCCGCCTTCGGCTGCTTCCGGCGATGCATGGCCGATGGACAGGCCCGACGTGCCACCCGAGAAGCGGCCGTCGGTGATCAGCGCGCAGGCCTTGCCGAGGCCCTTCGATTTCAGATAGCTGGTCGGGTAGAGCATCTCCTGCATGCCGGGGCCGCCGCGCGGCCCTTCATAGCGGATGACGACGACGTCGCCGGCCTTGATCTCGTTGGACAGGATAGCCTTGACGCTGGCGTCCTGGCTTTCGAACACGCGCGCAGGCCCGGTGAACTTCAGGATGGACTCGTCGACGCCCGCGGTCTTCACGATGCAGCCGTCGAGCGCGAGATTGCCTTTCAGCACGGCGAGGCCGCCGTCTTTCGAAAACGGCGTCCGCGCCGAGCGGATGACGCCCGTTTCGCGGTTCGTGTCGAGTTCATCCCAGCGGCGATCCTGGCTGAAGGCGACCTGCGTCGGCACGCCGCCCGGAGCCGCGAGGAAGAAATCGCGGACGTTCTGGCTGGTGGTGCGGGAAATATCCCAATGGTCGAGCGCCTCGCCGAGGGTCGCGGTATGTACCGTCGGCAGATCGCGGTTGATCAGTCCGGCTTCGTCGAGCTGGCCCAGGATCGCCATGATGCCGCCGGCGCGGTGGACGTCCTCCATATGCACATCGGACTTGGCCGGCGCCACCTTGCACAGCACCGGCACCCGCCGCGACAGCCGGTCGATATCCTCCATGGTGAAGTCGACCTCGCCCTCATGGGCGGCGGCCAGGATGTGCAACACCGTGTTGGTCGAGCCGCCCATGGCGATGTCGAGCGTCATGGCGTTCTCGAAGGCGCCCTTCGAGGCGATGCTGCGCGGCAATGTGCTCTCGTCATCCTGTTCGTAATAGCGCTGGGCCAGATCGACGACGAGATGGCCGGCTTCGACGAACAACCGCTTGCGGTCGGCATGCGTTGCCAGCGTCGAGCCGTTGCCCGGCAACGACAGGCCGAGTGCCTCAGTGAGGCAGTTCATCGAATTGGCGGTGAACATGCCCGAGCAGGAGCCGCAGGTCGGACATGCCGAGCGTTCGATCACCTTGACGTCCTCGTCGGAGATCTTGTCGTCGGCGGCCGCGACCATGGCGTCGACGAGGTCGAGCGCCTGCGCCTTGCCGGCCAGCACCACCTTGCCGGCTTCCATCGGACCGCCAGAAACGAAAACCGTTGGGATGTTAAGGCGCAGCGACGCCATCAGCATGCCGGGCGTGATCTTGTCGCAATTGGAAATGCAGACCATGGCGTCGGCGCAATGCGCGTTGACCATGTATTCGACCGAGTCGGCGATCAGTTCGCGCGACGGCAGCGAATAGAGCATGCCGTCATGGCCCATGGCGATGCCGTCATCGACGGCGATGGTGTTGAATTCCTTGGCGACGCCGCCGGCCTTCTCGATCTCACGCGCGACCAGCTGACCGAGGTCCTTCAGGTGGACATGGCCCGGCACGAACTGGGTGAAGGAGTTGACCACCGCGATGATCGGCTTGCCGAAGTCGCTGTCCTTCATGCCGGTGGCGCGCCAGAGGCCGCGGGCGCCGGCCATGTTGCGGCCATGGGTGGTCGTGCGGGAACGATAGGCGGGCATCGATTTTTCCTTGGCTGGCTGGCGGCGCTCGATGCGGAGCGTGGCGGCACTGAATTCGGATCGCAGGCCTTATAGACGCGCTAGCCTGGTCTGGCCACAATTTTGCGATGCGCCAGATTTTCAAGAAGAAATTCGAGGACCACTGTCGGATTGGGTTCGGCCCCTGCGTCCTTGGGACAACGGATGGATCACGGCACCAGTCGCCCGGCCGCCCGTTTCATGATTGAATTACACAAAACCAGCCCGAGGAGCACGACATGCAAAAGATCACCACCTGCCTGTGGTTCGATGGACAGGCCGAAGAGGCGATGAACCACTACGTCTCCATCTTCAAGAATTCGAAGGTGCTGAGCGTGTTGCGCTGGCCCAAGGGCCATGCCGACGAAGGCAAAGTGCTGCTGACCACGTTCGAGCTCGACGGCGTGCCATTCCAGGCGCTCAATGGCGGCCCGAACTTCAAGTTCAACGAGGCGATGTCGCAGTCGATCGACTGCAAGACACAGGAAGAGGTCGATTACTTCTGGACCAAGCTCACCGAGGATGGCGGCGAGCCCGGCGTGTGCAGCTGGCTGAAGGACAAATTCGGTGTCTCCTGGCAGGTCGTGCCGGAACAGCTGCCACGGCTGCTGCTGGATCCGGACCGGGAAAAGGCCGGCCGGGTGATGAGTGCCATGATGCAGATGGGCAAGATAGACATCGCGAAGATCGAAGAGGCGGCGAAGGGGTAAGAAGCGGCCCGCGCAGCTTGGCTTTTCGCGTTTCGAAATGCCCTGAGCCTGCGAAGGGCAGGGCAAATTGCCCGTTGATTTTCGAGGTCGGCGCTGCCCCTCATCCGCCCTTCGGGCACCTTCTCCCCGTGAACGGGGAGAAGGAAAAAGCGGGGCCTTACGCCGCCTTGTCGCGGACCTGGTAATCCTTGATCGTGGCGAAGCGGATCGCTTTCCAGCGTTCGGCTTCGTAATTGAGCGAGAAGGCGTGCTGGGCGAGGAATACCGGATCGTTGTCCAGGTCGCGGGCGATGTCGCCGCGATGCGCCTCTATGAAGCGGAGGACCTCCGCCTTGTCGTCGGCCGATATCCAGCGACAGACGGAAAAGCGCGACATCTCGAATTCGACGGGCAGCGTGTATTCGAAGTTCAGCCGCTCCTTGAGGACGTCGAGCTGCAGGGCGCCGACAACGCCGACGATGGCGGGCGAGCCGTCCTCGGGCGAGAACAGCTGCACGACGCCCTCCTCGGCCATCTGGTGCAGCGCTTCCTTGAGCTTCTTGGCCTTCATGGCGTCGCCCAGGCGGACACGGCGCAGGATTTCCGGGGCGAAATTCGGCACGCCTCGAAACAGGATTTCCTCGCCCTCGGTCAGCGTGTCGCCGATGCGCAGCGTGCCATGGTTGGGTATGCCGACGACGTCGCCGGCAAAGGCTTCGTCGGCGGTGACGCGGGTGCGGGCAAAGAAGAACTGCGGCGCCGACAGGCTCATCGGCTTGCCGGTGCGCACCAGCTTGGCCTTCATGCCGCGCTCGAGCTTGCCCGAGCAGACACGCACGAAGGCGATGCGGTCGCGATGGTTGGGATCCATATTGGCCTGGATCTTGAAGACGAAGGAGGTCATCTTCTCCTCGGTCGCCTCGACCTTGCGGGTGTCGGCCTCCTGCGCGCGCGGCGGCGGACCAAAGGCGCCGAGCGCCTCGATCAAGTCGCGCACGCCATAATTGCGCAGCGCCGAGCCGAAATAGACCGGCGTCAGATGGCCCTCGCGGAAAGCGTCGATGTCGAGCGGACGGCAGGCTTCGCGCGCCAGTTCGAGTTCCTCGATGAAGGCCTCGCGTTCATTTTCCGGCAGCAGGCCGGCGACGCGGTTCGAATCGGGACCGTTGACCGGCGTGCGCTCCTTCTCGTCGTCGCCCTTGCGCACGGCGTTCAGCGCCAGGTGATAAGTGCCGGAAAACGTCCTGGCACGGCCGATCGGCCAGGTGATGGGTGCGGTATCGAGCGCCAGCTTCTGCTCGATCTCGTCGAGTATCTCGAACGGATCGCGGCTTTCGCGGTCCATCTTGTTGATGAAGGTGATGATCGGGATGTCGCGCAGCCGGCAGACCTCGAACAGCTTCAGCGTGCGCGGCTCGATGCCCTTGGCGGCGTCGATGACCATGACGGCGGAGTCGACCGCCGACAGCGTGCGGTAGGTGTCGTCGGCGAAGTCCTCGTGGCCGGGCGTGTCGAGCAGGTTGAAGACATTGTCCTCATATTCGAAGGTCATCACCGAGGTGACGACCGAAATGCCGCGCTCGCGCTCGATCTTCATCCAATCGGATCGGGTCTGGATGCGGTCCTTCTTGGCCTTGACCTCGCCGGCAAGCTGGATGGCGCCGCCGAACAGCAGCAGCTTTTCGGTGAGCGTCGTCTTGCCGGCGTCCGGGTGCGCGATGATCGCGAAGGTACGGCGGCGTGATACCGCCTGTTCGATGTCTTCAGCCAATTTTTTGGAATCCTGTCTGTGGCGCCGGCTTCTAGCAGCGCTTTTCCGGCCTGTCGAACAGATTTGCCCGGATTGACCTGCTGGGACTTGAGATGGGCCTGCCGCGATGGCATCAAAAGGCCCAGTTCAATCGAGGGTCGACATGAACACGGCGAAAGAAGTGATCGTCATCGGTGCCGGCATTATCGGCGCCTCGATTGCGTGGCATCTGACCAGGGCGGGCGCACGGGTGACGGTCATTGCCGACAGTGCCGCCGGCGGGGTGGCGACGCCGAACTCCTTTGCCTGGATCAATGCAAGCTGGGGCAATCCGGAGCCGTATTTCCGGCTGCGTACCCGCGCGATGGGCGAATGGACACGGCTGGCGCGAGAACTGCCCAGCATTCCGCTCTCCTGGTGCGGTGGCCTGTGCTGGGACCTGCCGGCGGACAAGCTCGAATCCTATGCCACAGAGCATTTGTCCTGGGGCTACGGCATCCGCCGCGTCGGCCGTGACGACGCGGCGCGCATCGAGCCCAATCTCACCGAACTCCCAGATTTTGCGCTGCATGTGGCCGCCGAAGGCGTCGCCGAGCCGGTGGCTGCCACTCGTGCGCTGCTGGCCGATGCGGAACGACATGGCGCACGCATCATCTTCAGCACGGTCACGGCTGTGGTCGAAACCGGCGGCAGTATCACCGGCGTTGACACATCGCACGGTGTTGTTGCCGCCGATGAAGTGGTGATCGCGGCCGGTGCCGGCTCGCCGGATGTCGCCGCGACCGTCGGAGTCAACCTACCGATCGAAACGCCGCCCGGCTTGATCGTCCACTCGCGACCTTACAAAAAGCTGCTCAACGGGCTGGTGCTGGCCGAGCGGCTGCACATGCGCCAGACGGCGGAGGGCCGCATCGTCGCCGGCTCGGATTTCGGGGGCGCCGACCCGGGCATGGATCCGCAAGTCACTGTCCGCGAACTGTTCGCGGCCATGAGAGCCATGCTGCGCGGCAGCGAGGGGCTGGAACTGGATTTTCACACGGTCGGCTATCGGCCGACGCCAATCGACGGTTTTCCGATCATCGGCCGCGCCGATGGCATGGACAGTCTCTACGTCGCCGTGATGCATTCCGGCATCACGCTGGCGCCGGCCGTCGGCCTGTTCGCGGCCCGGGAAATCCTCGACGGCGAGCGCGATCCGCTTTTAGCGCCCTATGGCTTGTCGCGCTTCGCTCAATAGCCTCGTGGACGGCGAAAGCCGCCGGTCAATGGCCGCGCGGGTCATCGATCCGGCGCCGGCGAGCAACAGCCTACAGGAAATTGAAATACAGCGCCGGCGGGTACTGCGTCCCGTCGGTGGCTGGCGCCTTTGCATCCGCAGCCGGCCTAATCCCGCCTGTCGATGCGTTGTCGAGCGGCGGCCGGGTTGCCTGCGCCTTGGCGGCATCGTCCGGCGTCAGCAGAACTTTCTTCTTCGCCTCCGCTGCCTGCGACAAGGCAAACAGCACCAGCAATGCGGACAAAACGAGTTTCATGACGGTTTTCCTCTCTGGCTCCAAAGCGCTCCGCATTTTCTGGATCCCCGATGCATCACGCCCAAGTTCTCGTCTCACGCAAGTCGTCTCAAACAGCCCCGCGGCCATGCGCTGCTTCGTGGCTCACTGCCTGAAACCGGACTGATCGAGCAAGGCGACCTGCTTGCCATCGACGTAGAAGCGTATGGCGTGCGCCTCATTGTCGACATCGATGCGCGTCGGCTTTGCGGCGAGTGCCACGGGTGCGGCCCTGACATATTTCGAAGGAAATTCACCCGCCGGGGCGTATCGGAAGAGCAGCGCCAAGGCGATACAACCCGCGGTAAATACAATGAACGTCAGTCTGGAAGAGGCGTTTGAGGTCATCTGGTCGTTCCTTCAGGTTGAGGTGGCATTACGGTTCGGTTGCTACCAGGGTCCTTGAGCCTGGTTTCGCCGTTGCTCGAATTGGAGCGTGTCACTGCTCTGCGAAGGAAGGGACGTGCTCAGCCCACGTTCAGCACGTTTTTTGCCGACGATATGCCCCTTGCCCTCCGCGAGCTTAGCGCCGGCCCGCGAACCGAAAAGGCAGTCCGTGTGGAATACCGTGGAATTCTCTGGAATTCCTGGAATATTAGCCAATGTTAAAGTAACAATGGGAGAATAGGTCGCCGCGTGTTGTGGCAGACAGCGAGCAGCAAGAGGCCGCCGTATGGCACAGCACATTGCGCAGAAATTGCGGCTGACTTCGGCGTTGCTGGGGACCGTCACCCGCAAGGAACTGGCGGCGGCTTTCCGGGCCGTCAATCCGAAGACCGCGTTCGACCTCGGCCGCGCCGACAAATGGCTGCAGGGCCGCGCCCAGCCACGCGAGCACAGTGTCTATGACGATTGGGCGAAGCTGCTTCGCCTGGAGCAGCCGGGCGCATGGATCGCCGACTGCGACCTGCCGCACTTCACCGCCGCCATAGCGGCCCGCCACGGCATCGACAGCGCAGTGCTCGAACGCCGCGCCGTCACTCAATTCGAGACCTCGTCCAGCCATGAGGAGCGTAGCCTCGCCTTCGCGCTGACCGGAACCTACGCATGCTATTCACGCGCCTGGTCGCCCTACTATCGCGGCCAGTTCATCAAAGGCATCCTGTCGATCGAGGCAGGACCTGGCCTGCATGGTCTGACCGCCACTTATCGCGAAGCCTTGCCGACGGGCCAGTTGGTGCTTGGCGGCCCGGTCACGCCGGCCAAGCGCGCTCTTTACGTGCATCTGAAGGAAGCCGGCGGCGATGCCCAGTTCTTCATCAGCCTGTTGCCGCAGTCGCAGCCGGGAAGCGTGCTTGGCGGCTATATGTGCGGAACCGCCGTTATGGGTCCGGAGGCGCTGCCGTCACTGACAAGAATCCTCGTCGTACGCCTGCGCGATCCGGCGCCCGGCGCCACCTTGTGGGGCGGATACCTGCTGCCCGACCAGTCGATATCGAAGGATTTGGCAACGCTCGGCATAACCATCGAGCAGCCGGAGCAGATCGACCGACAGCTCATGCGGTTCCTGGTTGGGGGCAGCGATGGCGGCATCCACCAGGTCCCGCCGGCCGAGTTCCGCGCCATCCTCGATGTCTTCGATCGCCATTGGCTGAGGCATTCCAGCGCGCCGCAAAGCCCCTGAACGGTGGTAGCCTGCCGAGGACGCTGTCCCGCGACGTTGGCCTCATTTGCGACTAGACGGCCAGTGCCAGCTTCGCCGCGGCCGGAACAAACGGACGAATGGCAATGCCATCACGGGCCATCGTGACGAAGCTCGACGGCGGGATCGCCTGCCAGTCGCCGCCCTCGCGATCGAAGGGTTCGGACACGATGCAGCGGCCGCCGCCCTTGCGCAGGACGGAGGTGTAGAGCGTCGGCGCGTGGGCGTCGGTGGCATAGCGCACCGCATGCAGCGCCTGTCCGTCCGAGAAGGCGGCGGTGAGCTTCAGCGCCGGATCGAGACCGGCGCGGCGCGACGCCTCGATTACCCGGCTGGTGGCGCGGGAGACAGCACCTTGCGGGTCATCCGGCAGGCCTTCGTCGATCATCAGGAGAAAAAACAATTCGGAATCGGTGGTGCCTTCGCGCTGGTCGAAGATGGCATCGGACAGCGAATTCTCCAGCGCGCGGCGGATCTTCTCGAAGCCGCCGATCTGGCCGTTATGCATGAAAGACCAGTTGCCGGACACGAAGGGATGGCAGTTCATGCGGCTGGTAGCGCCGCCGGTCGACGCACGCACATGAGCGAGGAACAGGCCGGATTTGATCTGCCGGCACAGGCTTTTCAGATTGGGATCGGACCACGCCGGCAGGATGTCGCGGTAGAGGCCGGGCTGCGGTCGGTCGCCATACCAGGCGAGGCCAAAACCGTCGCCATTGGTCGGCGACTTCGCCTCCTGGGCGCAATGGCTCTGGGCGATCAGCGAGTGACAGGGTGCGGTGAGGATGTCTTCGAGAAAGACCGCTTCACCGAGATAGGCCGCCCATCGGCACATCGCTTCTGTCGTCCTCTAGGCGCGATCCATAAGAGCCGCAGGCTCCTTGATCGCGTGTGTGCCTCTGTTGTGAGTCCGCTCGTAAAGTTCGCGAACGATTCGGCTGGCGGTAGTCTCAAACAGAAATGGCAAGAAAGCGTGAACGAGCGCTGCACAAGCCGCCATCAGCAACCGCGATGAGAACCAAGCGGCAAAGGCCATATGGCCGAAATAGGTTTCGCCGACCTTGGCCGGATGAGAGGTAAAAATCCTTGCGACCGACATGCTGGTTCCCCTTCAGCGCTTTGAAGTTCCTGATATGAGTATCCTGACATGCTTCGTCGGTTCATTGGTCTCAAAATGTCCTTGCGTTTGGCCAGTCCGTGGGACAAACATCCCACATGACGTTGGAAATCGACGAAATCGACCGAAAATTGCTCACCGAGTTGCAGCGCGACGGCACGTTGTCGGTCGACCAGTTGTCGGAACGGGTGGCATTGTCGCGCAACGCATGCTGGCGCCGCGTCAAGCGGCTTGAAGAGGATGGCGTCATCACCGGGCGGGTGGCGCTGGTCGACGCAGACAAGCTCGGGCTTGGCCTTTCGGTATTCATTCTGGTCCGTACGTCCAATCACGATCCCGACTGGTTGCAGAAGTTCCGCGCGGCGGTCACCGGTCTTCCAGAGATCATCGGAGTCTACCGCATGTCCGGCGATCTCGACTATGTGCTGCGTGCCCGCGTCGCCGACGTGAAGGCCTACGACCGGCTTTATCAGCGGCTGATCGCCAAGGTGCCGCTGTCGGATGTTTCCGCCTCCTTCGTGATGGAGGAGATCAAGGAGACGACGGTCGTTCCGATGGAACTGCGCTAACGGCGGCGCATTCGAGATTGGCCGAACGCAGGAGCGAAGCTCCGCCACCAAGACCCGAGGGTGATGAAGCGATGGGTCTTCTCGCCAGTCGCCGATCCGTCAGCGCAACCAAACCCACCAAAACTTCTGCACCGAGAAACTAAGCCATAGTAACGCCCGAAAGAAAGCCGTTGATAGCGGTGTAGTCGAGTTGACCGAATCGCCGTTCGCGCCGATAGGATCGATTTTATGCGCGCAGCCCTTCAAACTCCCTCCGTCATCGGTCCGACTGTCGGCATCGTCAGGTTGCCGCATGGTGAAGGACTTCCCCTCCCCGCCTATGAAAGCACCGGCGCCGCCGGCATGGATCTGCGTGCCGCGGTGCCCGACGACAGGCCGCTGCTGATCCTGCCGGGCAAACGCGCCCTGGTGCCAACCGGGCTGATCCTGGAAATTCCGGAAGGCATGGAAGGCCAGGTCCGGCCGCGCTCGGGCCTCGCCTTCAAACACGGGCTGACCTGCCTCAACACGCCCGGCACCGTCGACAGCGACTATCGCGGCGAGGTCAAGGTGCTGTTGATCAACCTCGGCGACGAAGACTTTGCCGTGACGCGCGGCATGCGCATCGCGCAGATCGTTTTCGCAGCGGTGACGCAAGTGGCGATCGAGGAGCATTCGCTGGCCGGGAGCACGACACGGGGCGCTGGCGGGTTCGGATCGACCGGCACCGCCTGATGCAAGGCCCCCTGCCGAAACTCGTGATCTTCGACTGCGACGGGATTCTGGTCGACACCGAGAACCTTGCCAATCGGCGCCTCGCCGAATGGCTGACGGCCGCAGGCTATGCGACCAGCTTCGAACATTGCCGCAAGAATTTTTCCGGCCGCAGCATGGCGTCGGTGCAGAAAGAGATCGAAGAAGAGACCGAGGTCAGGCTCGGGGCCGATTTCGTCGAGCGCTGGAATGCCGGCCTGCCGGACCTGTTCGCGCACGGGGTCGAGGCCATTCCCTACGTCCGTGAGTTCATCGAGGCCGTCCGCGCGGCCGGCATCGCCTATTGCGTCGCTACTTCGGCCAGGGTGTCGAAGATGCACATCACACTTGGCCAGACCGGGCTGTTGCCGCTGTTCGATCATGCGATGTTCAGTTCGACGATGGTCGCCCGCGGCAAGCCGTTTCCCGACCTGTTTCTGCATGCGGCAAAGACGATGGGCTTCGCGCCAGCCGACTGCATCGTCATTGAGGACAGCGTCGCCGGCACGCAGGCAGGCATCGCCGCCGGCATGCGGGTGTTTTCCTATCATGGCGATCCCCATTCCGACCGTGACGGCCTGATCCAGGCCGGCGGCATCCTGTTCGACGACATGCGTGAACTCGCCGGACTGGTGCCGATCCACTGATCTGATCTTCAGCCCATGGCTGTAGGGCCTGATTGTCCGTGCTAGCTTGGCACCGGCAACTCGAGGCCACGCATGAGCGTTTGTCAGCAGAGAACGCCAAACGCTTCTGAGCCAACGGCATTCGTTTGCCCGGGCAAGGACAGCAAGCTAAAATCCACTCCGCCAACCGCACACTATGGGGGAATTCTCATGGACAAGGGCAAGATCTTTCGTGACCTGCATGCATCGAGCTTCGTCATGCCCAACCCCTGGGATATCGGCACGACGAAACTGCTTGGTTCCTTCGGCTTCAAGGCGCTGGCGACGACCAGCGCCGGCTTTGCCTTTTCGCGCGGCCTGCCGGACGGGGCGGTAACCTTCGACGCGATGATCCACCATTGCCGCGAGGTGACGGCAGCGACCAGCCTGCCGGTCTCGGCCGATCTCGAAAAGGGCAAGGGCGACAGCGCCGAGCAGGCCGCCGAGACCATCTTCGCGGCTGAGGCCGCCGGCCTTGCCGGCTGCTCTATCGAGGACCACACCGGCGATCCGGAAAACCCGATCTACGATTTCTCGCACGCGGTCGAACGCGTCGCGGCGGCGGTGGAGGCGGCCCGCGCATTGAAGCGGGATTTCGTCTTCACCGCGCGAGCCGAGAATTTCCTGTGGGGCAAGTCCGACCTCGACGACACCATCAAGCGATTGCAGGCCTTCGAGAAGGCCGGCGCCGACGTGCTCTATGCGCCAGGCATCGGCGACGTCGAAATGGTCCGCACGATCTGCGCGGCGGTCACCAAGCCGGTGAACGTCATGGCGAGACCTGGCTTCACCGTCGCCGACCTCGCCATGGCCGGCGTGAAACGCATCTCGCTCGGGCCATGGCTGACCAATTTCGCCTACGGCATGCTGGAAACGGCAGCGCGCGAGATCCAGCAGGACGGTACGTTCGGCTTCACCCGCGCCGCCATGCCGTTCGGCAAATTGCAGGCGCTGTTCGCCGAACCTTCGGCTTGATGGGGCCTGTTGCATGACACTTGCCGTCGTCGACATGCATACGGGTGGCGAGCCGCTCAGGATCGTCACCGGCGGCTATCCCGATATCCCGAAAGGCACCATCCTGGAAAAGCGCGCCTATGTGCGCGACCATCTCGATCATCTCAGAAAGATCCTGATGTTCGAGCCGCGCGGCCACTACGACATGTACGGCGCCTTGCTGGTCGAACCGGACCTGCCCGGAGCCGATCTCGCCGTGCTGTTCATGCACAATGAGGGCTATTCGACCATGTGCGGCCATGCCATCGTCGCGCTCGGCCGCTACGCCGTCGATGAAGGGCTGGTGGCGAAGCGGGAGCCGGTGACGACGGTCAACATCGAGGCGCCGTGCGGTTTGGTCATCGCCTCGGTCGAGATCAGGGACGGCAAGGCCGGCGCGGTGTCGTTCGAAAGCGTGCCGGCATTCCTGTTCGCCGGCGACCAGCACATCGAACTGCCAGGCCATGGCACGATCGGCTTCGACGTCGCCTATGGCGGCGCCTTCTACGCGCTGGCCGATTGCCACCAATTCGGCCTCGAATTCGGTCGCGACCGGGTGCGCGATTTCGTCGATGCCGCAACATCGCTGACTGGAAAGCTGAAGAAGGAATTTCCGCTGTGGCATCCCGACCATGCCGATCTCGCCTTTCTCTACGGCACCATCCTGACCGACGGCCTCGACGCGTTTTCGGGCGGGGTAACGAAGAATATCTGCGTCTTCGCCGAAGCCGAAGTCGACCGTTCGCCGACCGGCTCGGGCGTCACCGCCCGGCTTGCGGCCATGCACGCCAAGGGCGAGATCGGCATCGGGCAGACGCGCACATTCGAGAGCATCGCCGGCTCGCGTTTTTCCGGAGCCGTGGCGAGGCCGGCCAAAGCCGGCCCGCACGAGGCAATCATCGCCCGCGTCGGCGGCCGCGCCTACTATTCCGGGCGAGCGGAATTCATCGTCGAAGCCGATGACGAGCTCGGACGCGGGTTCCTCTTGCGTTAAGCGCGCCTATATCCGGATCTGGCCGCTTCCCGCGCCGAAATCGCCTTGTGCAGGTGAACCATCATGGCCGCGGCGAAGAGCGGCGTCACCAGGTTGAGCAGCGGCACGGCAAGGAAGGCTGATATCACCAGCCCGGCAAGAAACACCGTGCCGGCATAATGCCTGCGCAGGCTCCTGGCTTCTTCCTCCGGGCGAAAGCGCATTGCGGCGAATTCGAAGAACTCGCGCCCGAGCAGATACCCGTTGACGATGAAGAAAGCGGCGATGTTGATGCCCGGCACCAGGAGAAGCAGCAATGCGACGATGTTGCCGAGAATGACGACGCCGAGGAATCTCATCGACAGCACCAGCGACCGCAGCGCCGGCATGGCGCGCCCGATCGGCTCGTCGGGATAATCGGTACGCTCGACCACTTCGGCGACATCGTCGAGGAAAAGGCCGGCGACGATCGCGGTCACCGGCGCGATCAAAAGCGCCATGCCGAAGGCAAGCGCGATGGCGGCAATGATGCCGCCCAGCCAGCCTGCCCAGGACGGCATGCCAGGCAACAACGTGTGGAGCCACGGCAGGGCCAACCACTCGACAAGGCTGGCCAAACCGAACCACAAGGCCACCAGCGCCAGCAAGGTCAGGCCCAGCGTCTTGGTGAACACCGGACGGAACTCAGGTGAGAACAACTGGCTGGCGGCGGCGCGGGCGGCGCTGGAGATCACGATGCTTCCAACCTCAGATCGATTAGACCGTCCCGCAAATAAGAGACCCGCTTGCCCGTCACAAGCACGGATTGCTATTTCCGAACGCTGGCGCCGCCCTGCCTGCCGCTGACTTCGACAATTGTCGGTCTCCGCCCCAAGTCGGAAACTGTCATTGGTCTGAAGCGATTGCCTTGGCTATCGAGCGAGCGCCGGCATTCGAACCGGGATGGTCATGGCAGCGACGCCAGCAACGATAAAACCCATTCCCAGCCATGCCGTCGAACCCAGGCTTTCGCCGAGGAAGAGGGCGCCGATGCCGACGCCGATCGGCACGCGCAGATAAGCCTGCGACGTCGTGCCGACCGAACCCAGCGTCTGGATGAGGCGGAAATAGATGACGAAGGCCAGCGCGGTCGAAAAGACCGACAGGGCGAGCAGGGCCAGGATCGACGCGGTCGATGGCATCTGCGTCCACGGCTGGTCGAACACAAGGCTGAGCGGCACGAGCATGATTGCGCCGCAGAGCATCGACCCGGCGGCCGGCAGCATCGGGTCGAGGCCCTTGAAGCCACGACCGAAGATCGCGGCGCCTGCATAGCAGACCGTTGCCGCGACGATGGCAAGCTGCGCCCAGAGCTGGTGGCCGAGACCATCCAGCGCCTGGGTGCCGATGATGAGGCAGATGCCGGCAATGCCGGCGCCGACACCAAGCAGTTTGCGCGTCGTGACCGGCTCGTGGCGGGTGATCAGCGCCGTGAGCAGGAAGGTGAAGATCGGCGAGGTCGCGTTCAGGATGGTGGCGAGGCCGGCATCGACCGAGCGCTCGGCCGCCGCGATCAAGGTGAACGGCACGACGCTGTTGAGGCATGCCTGGAAGGCGAAACGGCGCCAGCTTGCCGCATCGCCCGGCATGGCGAGCCCGCGCCAGCGGATGATTGCAAACAGGATGCCGCCGGCGATCAAGGTGCGAGCGGCAATAAACGTGACCGGCGGGATCGTCTCGACTCCGATTTTGATGAAAGTGTAGGAGGCGCCCCACAGCACCGCCAGCAGGGCGAGCAGCGCCAAATCTGTGGTCAAATCGTTTCTTGCGCGCATGGGCTGGCTCACTTCGGGCCGGGATCGAACAACCGTGTTGTAGGCGACGCCGCGGCGAAATGCTTCGGCCACGGTCGAATTGTCGCCGTGCCTGGCGACGATCAGGATTTCGACCTGTTCTGGCGTGATTCGCCAAAGTTGCGCGCCGCGTCTAGGCAAAGCCGTTGCGAATCGCTAGACCCGCGCCCGGCCGGCGTGGCAAGAAGCCGGCTGGGTTTTGGCGGAGACTTCGATGCCGGATTATGACGTGCTTTGCATCGGCAATGCCATTGTCGACATCATTGCCCAGTGCGACGAGGAATTCCTCGAGACCAACGGTATCATCAAGGGTGCGATGAACCTCATCGATACCCATCGCGCCGAACTGCTCTACAGCCGCATGGGCCCGGCGATCGAAGCGTCTGGCGGCAGCGCCGGCAACACGGCGGCCGGCGTCGCCAGCTTTGGCGGCCGCGCCGCCTTCTTCGGCAAGGTCTCCGACGATGCGCTCGGCGAGATCTACGCCCACGACATTCATGCGCAAGGCGTCGCCTTCGACACCAGGCCGCTCAAGGGCGAGCCGCCGACGGCACGCTCGATGATCTTCGTCACCCCCGACGGCGAGCGCTCGATGAACACCTATCTCGGCGCCTGCGTCGAGCTCGGCCCGGAGGACGTCGAGGCCGACAAGGCTTCCGGCGCCAAGGTCACCTATTTCGAGGGCTATCTGTGGGACCCGCCCCGCGCCAAGGAAGCGATCCGGCAGACAGCCAAGCTGGCGCACGCAGCGGGCCGCGAAGTGTCGATGACACTGTCGGATTCGTTCTGCGTCGACCGTTATCGCGATGAGTTCCTCGATCTGATGCGTTCAGGCACGGTCGACATCGTCTTCGCCAACAGCCACGAGATCAAATCGCTCTACCAGACATCGTCCTTCGAGGAGGCGCTGGCGCAGATCCGCAAGGATTGCCGTATCGCCGCCGTGACGCGGTCTGAAAAGGGCTCGGTCATCGTGCGCGGCGACGAGACGGTGGTCATCAAGGCGACCGCGATCAAGGAACTGGTCGACACGACCGGCGCCGGCGATCTCTATGCCGCCGGCTTCCTGCACGGCTACACGCAAGGCCGCGACCTCCAGACCTGCGGCGATCTTGGCTCACTGGCGGCCGGACTGGTGATCCAGCAGATCGGACCAAGGCCCCGGCAAAACTTGCGCCGCGAGGCCGAACAGGCGGGATTGCTGTAGCGATCGTCGAGCCGCCGATCTCCCCCACGAGGGGGGAGATCGGCAGCGTCGACGTCCCGCCCCCGTCGCGCAGTTGTCACACATCGCACCTACACGCAAATCGAGGCGCTCCGCGACTGACATTTCGGGGCGCCCTCAGTCAGTTGGGATGTAGAAATGCAAGACAGCATCTTGTCGGGTCGCTGCATCTGTTGCCAGTACGATTTCCTCTTCCACCATAGCCCTTGAACAGCGGCCGCAGTCGGGGAGGAGTGCGGCCGAGAAGATAGATGCATGAACAGATTTCCAATCCCTACCGGTATCACGCAGGACGACTTCGCGGCGATGGTCGCGGAGCACGTCGAACGCGCGCTCGCCCGGTATGACGAGGCCATCAACAAGCCCACCATGGTCTCGGTGGGCAAGATCGCCGGCAGCATAGCGTCCGCCGTTACCTTGCTGTCGCCGAAGCATCAGCGCGCCATCGACACTATCCATGCCGACCTTCCCGGCCTCGCCTCGAAATTCGTGCGCGCGCTGGCGGCGGAAGCCGCGCGGCGCGGCGAGGCCGGCACCGCGACAAGCCCGCCGGCGGCATCGCTCACGGATGTCGATGGGCGGGCCCTGCCGAGCCTACGCAACCAGTCCGACGATCTCGAATCGATGCTGATCGAGGACTGGGCGGGACGAGTCGCCGGTTCGACCTACCTGGAAGACAATTTGCACATTGCGCGGTCGACATTGCACCGCTGGCAAAGGCGGGGCGACGTCGTTGCCTTGCGCAAGGGCGGCCGCAAGCATGTCTTCCCGCTGGCGCAGTTCGTCGACGGCAGGCCTGTGGCCGGCATAAGCGGCGTGCTGTCCCTGATCGGCAATCAGAGGCTGGCGTGGCTGTGGCTGACGCGTCCTTCTGCTGAGCTCAATGGCCGCATTCCGATCGACCTGCTCCGCCAGGACCAGGTCGAGGAGGTTGTCGAGGCCGCGCGCGTATTCGCGCCGGGGTGAAGGCCGCGTGGGTTGTTCGAAGCTCGCTGATCAAGCCCCCGCGGTATAGGCCGCGATCGCCGCCATGTTGACGATGTCGCTGTCCTTGGCATTCAGCGAGACGATCTGCACCGGCTTGTTCAGTCCCACCAGCAGCGGGCCGATCACCGTCGAGCCGCCGAGTTCCTGCAGCATCTTGGTCGAGATCGAGGCCGAGTGGAACGCCGGCATGATCAGCACATTGGCCGGGCCGGTCAGCCTCATGAACGGGTATTGCGCCATGGCGCGGGCGTTGAGCGCGACGTCGGCGGCCATTTCGCCGTCATATTCGAAATCGACGCGGCGCTTGTCGAGGATGCGCACGGCTTCCTGGATGCGCTCGGAACGCTCGCCCTGCGGATGGCCGAAGGTGGAATAGGCGAGCATGGCAAGCCTCGGCTCATAGCCCATGCGCCGCGCGAAGCCCGCCGCCTCCTCGGCGATATCGGCGATCTGCTCGGCATTCGGCATGTCGTGCACGGCGGTGTCGGCGACCAGCACCGTTCGGCCCCGCGCAAGCACGATCGAGACGCCGATGACGCGGTGGCCAGGCTTGGCGTCGATGATGCGCCTGATATCGTCGAGCGCGGTGGAATAGTTGCGGGTGACGCCGGTGACGACACCGTCGGCATCGCCCAGCGCCACCATGCAGGCGGCAAAGTGGTTGCGGTCGTTGTTGATCAGCCGCTGGCAGTCGCGGAACAGGAAGCCTTTGCGCTGCATGCGCTCGTAGAGATAGTCGGTGTAGATCGAGTTGCGGCGCGACAGCCTGGCATTGATGATCTCGAGGCCTTGTTTGTCGAGGTCGATGCCGGCGTGCCTGGCGTTCTCCTTGATGACGTCGTCGCGGCCGAGCAGGATGGCGGTGCCGAGCCGCTGGTTCACATAGGAGACGGCGGCGCGCATGACCTGCTCCTCCTCGCCCTCGGCGAAGACGATGCGCTTGGGCTGGCGGCGCACGCGATCGTAGATGCGCTGCAAGGTCGAGGCGATCGGGTCGCGGCGGGCGGACAGCTCCTGCGCGTAGCGGTCGAGATCGAGGATCGGCTTGCGGGCGACGCCCGAGTCCATCGCCGCCTTGGCGACGGCGATCGGGATGGCCGAGATGAGGCGGGGATCGAACGGCACCGGAATGATGTAGTTGGGGCCGAATTTCGGCCGGTTGCCCTGGTAGGCTGCGGCGACGTCGTCGGGCACGTCCTGGCGCGCCAATGCCGCCAGCGCACGGGCCGCCGCGATCTTCATGTCGTCATTGATGGTGGTGGCGCGCACGTCCAGCGCGCCGCGGAAGATGTAGGGGAAGCCAAGCACGTTGTTGACCTGGTTCGGATAGTCCGAACGCCCGGTCGCCATGATGGCATCGGTGCGGATTTCGGCCACTTCCTCCGGCGTGATTTCCGGGTCGGGATTGGCCATGGCGAAGATGATCGGGTTCTTGGCCATCGACCGCACCATGGCGGTGGTCAGCGTGCCTTTTGCCGAGAGGCCGAGGAAGACATCGGCGCCGTCGAGCGCCTCGGCCAGCGAACGCGCCTCGGTCTTGACCGCATGTGCCGACTTCCACTGGTTCATGCCTTCGGTGCGGCCCTGGAAGACCACGCCTTTGGTGTCGCACAGGATGATGTTTTCCGGCGCAAAGCCCATGGCCTCCATCAGTTCGATACAGGCGATGCCGGCCGCGCCGGCGCCGTTGCAGACCATTTTCGTAGTCTTCATGTCGCGGCCGGTGATCTCCAGCGCATTGATCAGGCCGGCGGAGGAGATGATGGCGGTGCCATGCTGGTCGTCATGGAAGACCGGGATGTCCATCAATTCGCGCAGCCGCTGCTCGATGATGAAGCACTCCGGCGCCTTGATGTCCTCCAGGTTTATGCCGCCGAAAGACGGCCCGAGGAAGCGCACGCAGTTGATGAACTCGTCGGCGTCCTCGGTGTCGACCTCGAGGTCGATGGAATCGACGTCGGCGAAGCGCTTGAACAGCACCGCCTTGCCTTCCATCACCGGCTTGGAGGCCAGCGCGCCGAGATTGCCGAGGCCAAGGATGGCGGTGCCGTTGGAGATGACGGCAACCATATTGCCGCGCGTCGTGTAGTCGAAGGCGCGGCTGGGGTCCTCGGCGATGGCCAGAACAGGAACCGCTACACCAGGCGAATAGGCAAGGCTCAAATCGCGCTGCGTCGCCATCGGCTTGGTGGCGACGATCTCCAGCTTGCCGGGCCGACCCATGGCGTGGAATTCGAATGCTTCCTGTGCGCTGACTGACGGACCGCTGTTCTCGGTTTTCCTGGCCATGATGCTTTTGATTTCCTCACCGGTGCGGCACCTCGTTGAAGCGGGTGCTTTGTAGGGTTCCGAATTAAGACTACCCGCCGCCGCGTGTAAACCGCCAAGCCAGGCAAAGCTGCTTCAAGGCGGAAGGGCCGGTCAGGGGCGATCTTCGACCGCATGCGCCGCTATCTCACGCGCATGCTGGCGCACCGTTGCCCACCGCCGCAGTGTCCGGGTTCCGGGAAAGGGCCATTGCGAAAGCGGCGGCTCCCTGCTCCCCATCCGATCGAGCAACGCAGCCAGGAATTCCATGAGTTCCCGTCGTTGCGGCCATACCTTTGCCAGGGTGCGGCCGCGGATCTCCTCGCGTGATATGGCGCGGTCGCGCAAGGTGTCGACGGCACGCCGGATCGCCGCCGGCTCGGGCTCGGTAATGATGCAGTAGTCCGGATCGAAAAAGACGTCTCGGCCGCCGAGACTGGGCGTGCTGACCACCGGCAACCCGGCCATCAAATATTCCATGCTGGAGCACATCGCCCCTTCGGCGGCCGACAAGCAGAGCCCGACCGCAGCCTGGTTGTAGACGCCATTGACCGCCTGCGGTGTCAGCGGAGCAGGCAGGCCATCTACGATCGGGTTGGCGATACGATGCAGCGGCGACTGCTTCCGCATGCGACGGATAAAGGCGCGGTCGCCGGCTGGCGGCAGTTCGCCGATCGAAAAGGTGATGTGGACCAGCCTTTCGACATCGAAAGCGAGATGGTGACGCTTTGTGTGCGAGATGCGGCCATTGTAGACGGCGTCGAATTCGACCGGAACATCCGGCAACGGCCGAAAGATTTCCTCGGAAACCATCAGATTGTGATTGGAGAAGATCGCGGTTCCTCCGACCGCGGTGACCAGGCGACGTTCCGCCTCGGTATTGCAAAGAAAAATCAGCTCATGATGCGGGAAGCGCTCGCGATGCCAGGCTAAGTCCTTGCCGAGCTTTTCGATGACGTGGGGCCGCTCGAGCGTCCAGCTGGGGATCATCAGGAATACGGCGCGCCGCGAGCCCAGGCGACGGCTGATCGCCACTATGGAGTTGAGCGGGCGCGGCCCGCCGATCGACGTATAGATCAGCAGCGGATCATGGCTGAGCACGTGGACCGCGACCCGGATGGCGCCATCGAGACCGGACAAGGGACCGCGGACGGGAAGCAGGAAAGGAACCTTCTTGAGCGCCAAAAGCCTCAGGCTGCCCACCGTCTGGTTGGCGTGCAGCGCTGCCTTGAGCCGGAGGCGTTCGAGTGGTGAGACGATCGGTCCCACCATCTCCTCGAAAGTCTCGTGCCCGTCCCTGTCCATGACGCCCCTGTCATCTCAGCCCGGGCATGACCAATATTCGCGATTGCTGCCTCAGGCAATGCGGCTGAACCGGCTATCAATGGCAGCATCGCCACGGTCTTCCCCTGCTTTTCAAGCGGGCGCCATTAAACCCCGCCGCCACATCTGCTAGCGTGCCGCGCATGAACATGCATAGCCCGAACGAGCCCGACGCCCCCGAGGCGATGTCGCCGATGCAGCCCGGCACGGCCGGCGTCACGCCGATGATGGAGCAGTTCATCGAGATCAAGGCGGCGAACCCGGATTCGCTGCTGTTCTACCGCATGGGCGATTTCTACGAGCTGTTCTTCGACGACGCCGAGAAGGCGAGCCGGGCGCTGGGCATCGTGCTGACCAAGCGCGGCAAGCACCAGGGCCACGACATCCCGATGTGCGGCGTGCCGGTGCATGCGGCGGACGACTATCTGCAGAAGCTGATCGGCCAAGGTTTTCGCGTCGCTGTCTGCGAGCAGATCGAAGATCCGGCCGAGGCCAAGAAGCGCGGCTCGAAATCCGTCGTGCGCCGCGACGTGGTGCGGCTGGTGACGCCGGGCACCATCACCGAGGACAAATTGCTGGCGCCATCGGAATCGAGCTTCCTGATGGCGCTGGGGCGGGTGAAGGGTGGATCCGAGCCAAGAGGCGGGGAGCGCGGTGGCGCGACAGGTGGCCAAGGAAGTTTCGCGCTGGCCTGGATCGACATCTCGACCGGCGCCTTCCGTGTCACCGAGACCACCGCCGACAGGCTTTTGGCCGACATATTCCGCGTCGATCCGCGCGAGCTGATCGTTGCCGAGCCGGTGTTCCATGATCCGGAGTTGAAGCCGGTATTCGACCTGCTCGGCCGTGTCGCCAGCCCGCAGCCGCTGAGCCTGTTCGATTCGGCTTCGGCCACCGGGCGCATCGCCCGCTTCTTCGACGTGGCGACGCCGGACAGCTTTGGCACGTTTTCGCGCGCCGAACTGTCGGCGATCTCGGGCGCCATCGCCTATGTCGAGAAAACGCAGAAGGCCGAGCGCCCGCCGCTGTCGCGGCCGGAGCGCGAGGAGCAGGGTTCGACGCTGTTCATCGATCCGGCGACGCGGGGCAATCTGGAGCTGCTGCGCACGCTTTCCGGCGGCCGCGAAGGCTCGCTGTTCAAGGCGATCGACCGCACGGTGACCGGCGGCGGCGCCAGGCTGCTCGCGGACCGGCTGATGGCGCCGCTAACCGATCCCGCCGAGATCGGCGCACGGCTGGATTCGGTATCGTTCTTCCGTTCCCAGACACGGCTTTGTCAGGCGGTGCGGACGAGCCTGAAGAGCGTTGCCGACATGCCGCGCGCGCTGTCCAGGTTGGCGCTCAACCGCGGCGGCCCCCGCGACCTCGGCGCCTTGCGCGCCGGCTTCGAGGCGGCCGGCGCGATCGCCGAGACCTTCGCCGCGACCGCCCCGCCCCAGGAATTGGCGGCGGCGCTCGCCGCGATCCGGGCGCTGCCGCAAGCGCTTGCCGGGCATCTGACGCAGGCGCTTGGCGCGGAACTGCCGCTCCTGAAGCGCGATGGCGGCTTCGTCCGTGGCGGCTACCATCCGGAGCTAGACGAGATGCGGGCGCTGCGCGACGAATCGCGAAAGGTGATCGCCGGACTGGAGCGTTCGCTGATAGACGAGACCGGCATCCGCTCGCTGAAGATCCGGCACAACAATGTGCTCGGCTACTACATCGAGGTGACGGCCAATCACCATGCGGTGATGACCGGCAGCGACGGCGCCAAGGCGCGCTTCATCCACCGCCAGACCATGGCCAACGCCATGCGTTTCACCACGACGGAACTCGCCGAACTCGAGACCAAGATCGCCAACGCCGCCGATCGCGCGCTCAGTATCGAGCTTGCCGCCTTCGATGCGCTGACGACGGAAGCGGTGGGCGAGGCGGAGAAGATCCGCGCCGGCGCCGACGCGCTTGCCGTGATCGACGTGTCGGCGGCACTCGCGCTTTTGTCGGAGAGCGAGGCCTGGTGCAGGCCGGTGGTGGATTCCAGCCTCGCCTTCGAGATCAGCGGTGGCCGGCATCCGGTGGTCGAGCAGGCGTTGCGGCGCTCGGGCGAAGGGCCGTTCGTGGCCAATGATTGCGACCTGTCGCCGGAGGGCAGTGCCAGGAACGGCGCGATCTGGCTGCTGACCGGCCCTAACATGGGCGGTAAGTCGACTTTCCTGCGGCAGAATGCGCTGATCGCGATCCTGGCCCAGACCGGCTCTTTCGTGCCGGCGACATCGGCCCATATCGGTGTCGTCGACCGGCTGTTCTCGCGCGTGGGCGCCTCGGACGACCTGGCCCGCGGCCGCTCGACCTTCATGGTCGAGATGGTGGAGACGGCGGCCATCCTCAACCAGGCGGGCGAACGCGCGCTGGTGATCCTCGACGAGATCGGCCGCGGCACGGCCACCTTCGACGGCCTGTCGATCGCCTGGGCGGCGGTGGAATATCTGCACGAGAAAAACCGCTGCCGTGCGATCTTCGCCACCCATTTCCACGAGATGACCTCGCTGGCGGGCAAGCTGGCGCGGCTCCACAACGTCACCATGCGGGTCAAGGAATGGGAGAACGACGTCGTCTTCCTGCACGAGGTCGGCAAAGGCGCGGCCGACCGCTCCTACGGCGTGCAGGTAGCGCGGCTCGCCGGCCTTCCGGAAGCGGTTGTCGATCGGGCTAAGGAAGTGCTGCACCAGCTCGAGGAAGGCGAAGTTTCGGGCAAGACGAACCGGCTGGTCGACGACCTGCCGCTGTTTTCCG
Organism: Mesorhizobium sp. M0587; assembly: GCF_040320945.1. NCBI lineage: Bacteria > Pseudomonadati > Pseudomonadota > Alphaproteobacteria > Hyphomicrobiales > Phyllobacteriaceae > Mesorhizobium > Mesorhizobium sp. M0587. The sequence continues at coordinate 246,159 of NZ_JAMYQP010000003.1, read as the reverse complement.
TGGCCGTGAAGCGGGAAACGCCGAAGCCGGTGAAGAATGACGCGCTCAGTGACGCGCTCGGTGCGATCAGCCCGGACGAGATGACGCCCAGGGAAGCGCTGGAGGCGCTGTACCGGCTGAAGGGATTGGTGGGGACGTAGGTTGGAACTGCTGGCATGGCGGTGTCGCCGAAACAGCCAATCTCCCCCCTCGTGGGGGAGATGTCCGGCAGGACAGAGGGGGGCGTCGTAGAGTACTGACCTTGCTTAACTTGCCCTCTGATGATGCTCGCCGGAGAATGGCATGCGGAAGCAGTCGTTTGATATGTTGGCGGGACAGCGCCCCCCTCTGCCTTGCCGGGCATCTCCCCCACGAGGGGGGAGATTGGCAGCTTCACGCTTTCAAATCATCTCCAGCCCGCGCTTGCGCGTCGGCGGTGGGAACATCCGGTCGAGATCGGCGAGATCTTCGCCCGTAAGCTCTATATCGAGCGCCGCAACATTCTGGCGGATGTGCTCGTGGCTGCCGGCCTTCGGAATGGCGATGACGCCGTCCTGCTGCATCACCCAGGCCAGGGCGATTTGCGCCGCGGTCGCGTTGTGGCGGGCAGCGATGGCGTCGAGCCTGGCATTGTGCGCCAAGGCGCCCTGCTCGACCGGCGAATAGGCCATCAAGGGGATGCCGCGTTTCCGGCTCCAGGGTGCCAGATCGAATTCGGGGCCGCGCCGGGAAAGATTGTAAAGCACCTGGTTGGTCTGGACATTGCCGCCGTCGGGCAGGCCGACCAGGTCCTCCATCTCGTCGGTGTCGAAATTGCTGACGCCCCAATGGCGGATCTTGCCGGCCTTCTTCAGCGCCTCGAAAGCCGCGACCGTCTCCGTCAACGGCACGCCGCCAGGCCAATGCAACAGATAGAGATCGATGCGGTCGGTGCGCAGGCGCTTCAGGCTGTCCTCGCAGGCGCGCTGCACGCCGGCGCGCGAGGCGTTGGATGGCAGCACTTTCGAGACCAGGAAGGCCTCGTCGCGGCGCCCGGAAATGGCCTGCGCCACCACTTCCTCGGCGCCGCCACTGGCATACATTTCAGCGGTATCGATCAGCGTGACGCCAAGGTCGAGGCCAAGCTTCAGGGCGTCGACCTCATCGGCACGGCGGCGGGCATCCTCGCCCATCTTCCACGTGCCCTGACCGAGAATGGGGACGGCTTCGCCGGAGGGCAGCGTGGTGGTTCTGACCGTCGATGGCATGGCGGGCTCCCGTTGACGCGAGATCGCAGCACAGGCCGGCCGAGAAATCCAGAGGAGTTCTCGCCGGTTCCTCCTTGGCGAAAGGCTTACTTCGCCGGGTGGGCGGCGAGCCAGTCCTGCATCTGCTTGATCTCGGCTTCCTGTGCCTTGATGACCGCTTCGGCCAGTTTGCGGATCTCCGGGTCCTTGCCGTTGGCGAGCTCGACCTTGGCCATGTCGATGGCGCCCTGATGGTGCGGGATCATGCCCCTGATAAAATCGACATCGGCATTGCCGGTGTATTCCGAGGCCATCATGTCGGCATGCATCTTGTCCATGGCGGCCTTGTAGCCCGACGTCGAAGGGCTATCGGCCCCCATCGCCATCGCGCCCATGTCATGTTTCATCTCTTCGCTCTGCGCCGGAATGCTTTCGAGGAAAACGGCAACCAGCATTCCAGCCGCCATCAGCAAAAGCACGAGTTTCTTAGCCAAGGTCATTCATGGTCTCCTGTTGACTGGGTTTCGTATTTGGGAGCTGGGATCAGAGTTTCAACGTTCTCAGCCGCAATGCGTTCGATATGACCGACACCGAGGACAGGCTCATCGCCGCCGCCGCCAGCATCGGCGACAAAAGCGTGCCGGTGAGCGGATAGAGAACGCCCGCGGCCACCGGCACGCCGAGCACGTTGTAGAGGAAGGCGAAGAACAGGTTCTGGCGGATGTTGCCGATCGTCGCCCGGGCCAGCGTGCGGGCGCGGACGATGCCGTTGAGATCCCCCTTCACCAAAGTGATGCCGGCGCTTTCGACGGCGACATCCGCGCCGGTGCCCATGGCGATGCCGACATCGGCGCTGGCCAAGGCCGGGGCATCGTTGACACCGTCGCCAGCCATGGCGACGCCGGCGCCTGCGGCACGCAGCTCGTCGACGAGAGCGGCTTTCTGTTCCGGCAGCAGGCCGGCGCGAATCTCGTCGATACCAAGGCTTCTGGCGATGGCGCCGGCCGTGCGCTCATTGTCGCCGGTCGCCATGATGATCCTCAACCCGCTGCGGTGCAGGGCCCGGATCGCTTCGGCGGTGGTCGCCTTCACCGGATCGGCGACAGCGACGATGCCGGCCAGCTTGCCGCCGACGGAAACGAACATCGCCGTCTTGCCGTCGCCCTGCAGCGCCTCGGCGTTGGCGGATATGGCGGAAATATCGACGCCGAGGTCGCGCATCATCGCCGCGTTGCCGAGCGCGACCTTCTTGCCCGACACCGTGCCCGAGACGCCCTTGCCGGTGGCCGCCTCGAAGCCGCTGGCCTCGGCGATCTCTAGGCCACGCTGGCCGGCGCCTTCGACGATGGCTTCCGCCAGCGGGTGCTCAGACCCCTTCTCCAGGCCCGCGGCGAGCGCCAGCAGTTCGTCCTCGGGAAAGCCGCCGGCAGCCACGACATCGGTCAGTTTCGGCCGGCCTTCGGTCAGTGTTCCCGTCTTGTCGACGATCAGCGTGTCGACCGAAGCGAAGCGTTCGAGCGCGGCGGCTTCCTTGATCAGCACGCCGGCATGCGCTCCGCGCCCGGTGGCGGTCATGATCGACATCGGCGTGGCGAGACCCAGCGCACAGGGACAAGCGATGATCAGCACCGAGACAGCCGAGACGATGGCGAAGATCAGGCTCGGCTCGGGGCCGAATATCGCCCAAGCGATGAAGGCTGCAATCGCGACCAGAACCACGGCCGGGACGAAGTAGAAGGAAACGCGATCGGCCAAGCCTTGAATCGGCGCGCGCGAACGCTGTGCCTTGGCAACCAGGTCGACAATGCGCGAGAGCGTGGTCTCGGCGCCGATCCGCTCGGCGCGCATGATCAGCGAGCCGTTTTTGTTGAGCGTGCCGCCGGTGAGGGCATCGCCTTCGACCTTCTCGACAGGCAGGGGCTCTCCCGTGATCATCGATTCGTCGATGGACGAACGGCCTTCCAGCACGGTGCCGTCGACCGGCACGGCGTCACCGGGGCGAACGCGCAGGCGATCGCCGGCCTTGACGCCGTCCAGCGGCACATCGCTTTCGGTGCCGTCCTCGGCGATACGCCGCGCCGTCTTCGGCGCGAGATCGAGCAAGGCGCGGATCGCCGAACCTGTTTTCTCGCGGGCGCGCAGCTCCAGCACCTGGCCGAGGAAAACCAGCGCGACAATGACGGCGGCGGCCTCGAAATAGACCGGCACCGCACCGCCATGGCCGCGGAACTGATGCGGGAAAATGTCAGGAAAGAGCGTGGCGACCAGGCTGTACAAGTAGGCAGCGCCGACGCCGAGCGAGATCAGCGTCCACATGTTGGGACTGCGGTTGAGGATCGAATCCCAGCCGCGATGAAAGAAGGGGAAGGCAGCCCAGAGCACCACCGGACTTGCCAGGACCAACTCGATCCAGACCTTCGTCCGGTCATCGACCAGGCCTTCGAGCGAGAGGCCTGTCATGGGAGCCATGGCGATGATCAGAAGGGGCACGGAAAGCGCGGCACTTACCCAAAACCGCCTGGTGAAATCGACCAGCTCGGGATTTGGCCCTTCATCGCCCGTCGGCACGCCCATCGGCTCAAGGGCCATGCCACAGATCGGGCAGGCGCCAGGCTTGTCGCGGATGATCTCGGGATGCATCGGGCAGGTGTATTGCGTGCCCTTGGGTGCTGGCTGGGGCGCCGGCCTGTCGCCGAGATAGGTTTGCGGCGCCGCTTCGAACTTAGCCTTGCAGCCGGCAGAACAGAAATAGAAGCCCTGGCCTTCATGGCGGACAAAGTGCTTCGCCGTGGCGCGGTCGACGCTCATGCCACAGACGGGATCGGTGGCCGAGAGGAAGCTTTCCGGCTCTGCCTGGAATTTCGTGCGGCAGCCTTCGCTGCAGAAATGATAAAGGCGGCCGCCATGTTCGGCGGTCGGTTTGCCGGCGGCGGTATCGACGGTCATGCCGCAGACCGGATCGCGCACCACGCCCGTATCTCCAGCCGCGGCTTTCGTCGCGCAACACCCGCCATGTGTGTGATGATCGTGCTCTGAATGCGTCATTGCGAATGCCCCTGTGCAACTGCTTCGGCCGGAGGTAGTGCTTCCAGTAACTGGAAGGTCAAGGGCCCGTTTTGGCTTTTCTCACTCACGCGCTTGGCAAGACGATGTACCTGCACGATGTACCTGCCAAGCCCGCGGCCAACGATCCGCCCGAGGCGGAGGAATAGACCTGCTGCCGGGCCGTCGGCGGAATCCATACCCAGAGCCACGAAAACACGCTATAGACGCCGCCCAAAAGGCAAGGCCACCGGTACCCATGGCGAAAATCTCTCTGAAGCTCGACGAACTGATCGACGGCGAAGCCTTGCGCCGCGAAATGACCGCGCTGACCGCGGCCACGGTCGGCGACGGCTCCGGGCATGCTGCCCGCGCCGGCGTTCTCCAGCTGCTCAAGGGCCGGCTTGCCGAAGGCCGCAGAACAGCCGAAGCCATGCTGAAGGTGGATGGCGGCGGCAATGCCTGCGCAGAGCGGCTGTCACATCTGATGGATGAACTGATCCGCGCGCTCTACGATTTCGCCGCGACCCATGTCTACCGGGTGAAGAACCCGTCCTCGGCGGAACGCATGGCGGTCGTCGCGGTGGGCGGCTATGGCCGCGGCACGCTGGCGCCGGGATCCGACATCGACCTTTTGTTCCTGCTGCCCTACAAGCAGACGCCCTGGGGCGAACAGACTGTCGAATACATGCTCTACATGCTGTGGGATCTCGGGCTGAAGGTCGGCCACGCCACCCGCAACATCGACGAATGCCTGCGCCTGTCGCGTACCGACATCACCATCCGCACCTCGATCCTGGAGGCGCGGTTCCTGTGGGGCGAGCTCAAGCTCTATGACGAGCTGATGCAGCGCTTCGACCATGAGGTGGTGCGCACGACCGGGCCGGAATACGTGCAGGCCAAGCTCGCCGAGCGCGACGACCGCCATGCCAAGGCCGGCGAAAGCCGCTATCTGGTCGAACCCAACGTCAAGGACGGCAAGGGCGGCCTGCGCGACCTCCAGACGCTGTTCTGGATCGGCAAATATTTCTACCGGGTGCGCACGGGCGAGGAACTGGTCGAGAAGGGCGTCTTCACCGAGGCCGAATACCGCGAGTTCCAGAAGGCCGAAGATTTCCTCTGGGCGGTGCGCTGCCACATGCATTTCCTTACCGGCAAAGCGGAGGAGCGGCTGCATTTCGACATCCAGCGCGAGATCGCCGCACGGCTGGGCTATACTACCCATCCCGGCCTGTCGGCGGTCGAGCGCTTCATGAAACACTACTTCCTCGTCGCCAAGGATGTCGGCGACCTGACCCGCATCTTCTGTGCCGCGCTGGAGGAGGAGCAGGCCAAGCATGTGCCTGGCTTCAACCGCATCTTTCTCACCTTCCAGCGCCGCAAGCGCAAGCTCGCCGGCACGTCGGATTTCATCGTCGACAACCACCGCATCAACATCGCCGACGACCAGGTGTTCGAACGCGATCCGGTCAATCTGTTGAGGCTGTTCTGGTTCGCCGACAAGCACGGGCTGGAATTCCACCCCGACGCGCTGAAGCTGCTGACCCGCTCGCTCGGCCTGGTCAACAAATCGCTGCGGCGCGACGAGGAGGCCAACCGGCTTTTCCTCGACATCCTGACGTCGGACCGCAATGCCGAACTCAATCTGCGGCGCATGAACGAGGCCGGGCTGCTGGGCAGGCTGATCCCCGATTTCGGCAAGATCGTCGCCATGATGCAGTTCTCGATGTATCATCACTACACCGTCGACGAGCACCTGATCCGCTGCATCGGCGTGCTGGCCGAGATCGAGCGTGGCGACGGCGAGAAGGTCCATCCGCTTTCCCACACGCTGATGCCGGGGCTGAAGAAGAGCCGGGAGGCGCTCTACGTCGCCGTGCTGCTGCACGATGTCGCCAAGGGCAGGCCGGAGGATCATTCCGAGGCCGGCGCCAGGATCGCGCGCCGTATCTGCCCGCATATGGGGCTATCGGCCGCCGACACCGAAACGGTGGCCTGGCTGGTCGAGAACCATCTCGTAATGTCGATGACGGCGCAGACCCGCGATCTCAACGACCGCAAGACGATCGAGGATTTCGCCGCGATCGTGCAATCGGTCGAGCGGTTGAAGCTGCTCCTGATCCTCACCGTCTGCGACATCAGGGGAGTCGGGCCGGGTGTGTGGAACGGCTGGAAGGGCCAGCTGCTGCGCACCCTCTACTACGAGACCGAGCTGCTTTTGACCGGCGGCTTCTCGGAAGTTTCGCGTGCGCAGCGGACGGCGGCGGCCCGCGAACGCCTGGCCGAAGCGCTCGCCGACTGGCCGGACAAGGCCCGCAAACGCTATGTCGGCCTGCACTATGAGAATTATCTCCTGACCGTCGACCTGCCGGACCAGCTCCGCCACGCCGAATTCATCCGCGAGGCGGACGCGGCGGGCAACAAGCTCGCCACCATGGTCAAGACGCACCAGTTCGAGGCGGTGACCGAAATCACGGTGCTGGCGCAGGACCATCCCCGCCTGCTGTCGGTGATCGCCGGCGCCTGTGCCTCCGCCGGCGGCAACATCGTCGACGCGCAGATCTTCACCACATCCGATGGCCGCGCCCTCGACACGATCCTGATTTCGCGGGAATTCGACCGCGACGAGGACGAGCGCCGCCGTGCCGAGCGCGTCGGCCGGCTGATCGAGGACGTGCTGTCGGGCAAGAGCTGGCTGCCGGAGATGATCGAGAAGCGGACAAAGCCGCGGCGCGGGGCCAAGGTGTTCAAGATTCCGCCGCGCGCCGAAATCCGCAACGCGCTGTCGAACCGTTTTTCGGTCATCGAGGTCGAGGGCCTCGACCGGCCCGGGCTGCTGTCGGAGATCACCGGAACGCTTTCCGACCTGTCGCTCGACATCGCATCGGCTCACATCACCACCTTCGGCGAAAAGGTCATCGACACCTTCTATGTCACCGATCTTACGGGTCAGAAGATCGACAGCCCGGCCCGCACCGCTACCATCCGCAACCGGCTGATCGCGGCCCTGGAAGGCATCGCGCCCGAACGCGGCGGCAAGGCCAAGGCCGCCGCCGAGTGACTGTTATCATCCCAGCGCCTGGCATCATCACTTTGTCCCAATCCCGCAGGCAGTCTCCAAACGCATGAGCCTCGTCAAGAAATTCGCAACGGTCGCTTCCGGCACGCTGATGAGCCGCGCGCTCGGTTTCGGCCGCGAAATGCTGATGGCGGCAGCGCTCGGCACCGGGCCGGTCGCCGACGCCTTCAACGCCGCCTTCCAGTTCCCCAATACTTTTCGCCGGCTGTTCGCCGAAGGGGCCTTCAATGCCGCCTTCGTGCCGCTGTTCGCCAAGGAGATCGAGACGCACGGCACCGAGGGCGCCAAGCGCTTCTCCGAGGAAGTGTTCGGCGTGCTGTTCACCGCGCTGCTGGCGCTGACCATCGTCATGGAACTGGCGATGCCGCTGATCGTGCGCTACCTGGTGGCGCCGGGTTTCGCCGATACGCCGGGCAAGTTCGAAACGACCGTCCGGCTTGCGACTATCATGTTCCCCTATCTCATCTGCATGTCGCTTGGCGCCATGATGGCGGGCATGTTGAATTCGCTGCGCCGCTATTTCGCCGCCGCGGTCGCGCCGGTGTTCCTCAACGTCATCCTGATCGGCGTGCTCGCCTATGCCTGGTATAATGGGCTCGACGCGCATGATGTCGGTTTCAGCCTGTCCTGGGGCGTGCTGGCGGCGGGGCTGGTGCAACTGGCGATCGTCTGGGTGGCGGTGCGCCATGCCGGCATCACGATCGGCTTCCGCCGCCCGAAAATGACGCCGGCGGTCAAGCGGCTCTTGATCCTGGCGCTGCCGGCGGCGATCACCGGCGGCATCACCCAGATCAACCAGCTGATCGGCACGGCGATCGCCTCGGCGCAGGACAGCGCCGTCTCCTCGCTTGCCTATGCCGACCGCATCTATCAGCTGCCGCTCGGCGTGGTCGGCGTCGCGGTGGCGATCGTGCTGTTGCCCGAACTGTCGCGGGCACTGAAATCCGGCAATCTGATCGAGGCCGCAAATCTGCAGAACCGCTCCGTCGAATTCACGCTGTTCATGACCTTGCCGGCGGCGGCCGCCCTCTGGGTCATGTCGGAGCCGATCGTGCGGCTGGTCTACGAGCGCGGTGCCTTTGCCGCCAACCATTCGACGCCGACAGTGGCCGCGATCCTGGCGATCTTCGGCCTCGGTCTGCCGGCTTTCGTGCTGATCAAGGCATTCACCCCAGGCTATTTCGCGCGCGAGGACACGCGCACGCCGATGATGTTCGCCGCCATCTCGGTGGCGGTGAACGTCGCCACCGCCCTGACGCTGTTTCCGAAGATGGGCGCACCCGGCATTGCCGTGGCCTCGGCCGTGGCCGGCTGGGTCAACGCGCTAATGCTGCTTGCCATGCTGATCCGGCGCGGCCATTGGGGCCGCGACGTGCCGCTGCTGAAGCGCATTCCGCGCCTGGTGCTGTCGGCGGCGGTGATGGCGGCCGCGCTTTATTTCGCCGAGCATTGGCTTGCCGTCAGGCTCGGTCCGGGCTCGCCGCTGGTGATCAAGGCAACGACGCTTCTGGCGCTGGTCGCCGGCGGCGCCCTGCTCTACTTCGCCACCGCCTTTGCCACCGGCGGCGCCGATTTTGGCATGATCCGGCGCAACATCGGGCGAAAGGGATCGCCGCCGACTAAGGAACAGTCTCCAGATCCGTGAGCCGGAATTCGCCCGTCATGATAACGACACATCAGTCTTCGCCAGACAATTCGTCATAGACCGAGCGTGGCAGCGGATTGCGCGCCTGCTTGCTCAGCTCAATGCCGGATTCGGCTCGGAGCCGAGCCGCCGTTTCCAACGGCGTTCGCGCTTGCGTCGGCGCTCCAGGGCTTCATGCGTGGCAGTCGCAGAAGCTTCGGTGCTGATCTTCATCATCGGCTGGCCTCGCAAATGAGAATGTAGTTCAGCCATCTAGCTATCCACATCTCCGCGTCAAGACGCCTGACTTAGCGCTTCCGATGTTCGTGCTCGTAGCCGGCAACCTCTTGATCCTCCCCGCACTCTCGTCCATAAGCGCGCCGTCGCAAGACTTTCGCCGCGCGCGAAACGGCCCTCCACAAGCCATGAGGACATCATGACCGCCTTCAAGCCACTCGTCTTTTCCGGCGTCCAGCCGACCGGCAACCTGCATCTCGGCAACTATCTCGGCGCCATCAAGAAATTCGTCGCCCTGCAGGATACGTCCGACTGCATCTATTGCGTCGTCGACCTGCATTCGCTGACCGCGCAGCTCGTCTATGAGGACCTTGCCGACCAGACGCGGTCGATCACGGCAGCGTTCCTCGCCTCCGGCATCGACCCGAAGAAGCACATCGTCTTCAACCAGTCGCGGGTGATGCAGCATGCCGAACTCGCCTGGATCTTCAATTGCGTGGCGCGCATCGGCTGGATGAACCGCATGACGCAGTTCAAGGACAAGGCCGGAAAGGACCGCGAGAATGCTTCGCTGGGCCTGCTCGCCTATCCCTCGCTGATGGCTGCCGACATCCTGCTCTATCGCGCCACCCATGTGCCGGTGGGCGAAGACCAGAAGCAGCATCTGGAACTGACCCGCGACATCGCCCAGAAATTCAACAACGATTTTTCCGACCGCATCGCCAAGCTTGGCGTCGGCGTCGAGATGCAGGTCGGCGAGGAGACCGTGAACGGCTATTTCCCGATCACCGAACCTGTCATCGGCGGGCCGGCGGCGCGCATCATGTCGTTGCGGGACGGCTCGAAAAAGATGTCGAAGTCGGACCCGTCGGACCTGTCCCGCATCAACCTGACCGACGACGCCGATACCATCTCGAAGAAGATCCGCAAGGCAAAGACCGACCCGGAGGCGTTGCCGAGCCAGGTCGACGGCCTTGCCACCCGGCCCGAGGCGGAGAACCTGGTCGGCATCTATGCGGGGCTCGCCGAGATTTCGAAGGCGGACGTGCTGAAGGAATTCGCCGGCCAGCAGTTTTCTGTGTTCAAGCCGGCATTGGCCGATCTTGCGGTGGAGAAGCTGGCGCCCATCGCCAGCGAGATGCGCCGCATCCAGGGCGACCGCGCCTATGTCGACGCCGTGCTCAGGGATGGCGGCGAACGCGCCGGCGTGCTGGCCGAAGCGACGATGAAGACCGTGCGCGACATCATCGGATTGCTGCAGGGCTGATCCAGACAGTAGTGCACTGCACCGACACTGGCCCAAGGCCGGCGACTTGCCGCCGGTCGGCGGCGGTGGCAGATTGCAGCCCAAAGATACCGAGCAGACAGACATGGTCTCCAAACGCCTCAGCCGCGAAGCCGGCCACCGCCGCAAGTTCCTGGCGATCATCGACGACACGCCGGAGTGCGAGCGCGCCGTCGCCTACGCCTCGAAGCGCGCGCTGAGCACCAGCGGCACGCTGGTGCTGCTCTATGTCATCGAGCCGGACGATTTCCAGCATTGGCTGGGCGTCGAGAAGATCATGCGCGAGGAGGCGAACGCCACGGCGCGCGCGGCGCTCGACAGCTACGCCAACAAGGTGCGCCAGAAGCTCGGCATCGAGCCGGAGATGGTGGTGCGCGAAGGCAAGCCGACGGAAGAGATCCACAGGCTGATCGAGGAAGACCAGGATATCGCCATCCTCGTGCTGGCCGCGGGCGCCGGCAAGGAAGGGCCAGGGCCGCTGGTCGGCGCGGTGGCCGGCAAGGGTGCCGCCTTTCCCATTCCGGTGACCGTGGTGCCGCAAAACCTTTCGGACGAGGAAATCGACAGCCTCGCCTGAAGCCCGCCAGGGATTCGATCCCAGCCAGCAAGAACATTCCGCCAGCCAGCCGTTCGGGCGACGCGTTTCGCTTGAATGTCCAGCCGATAGAGCTTATTTAGAATTATTCCAAACTATCTGCCCGAAACGGGCACGGAGACGGACATGTTCATCCAGACCGAATCGACGCCCAACCCGGCGACGCTGAAATTCCTGCCCGGCAAGGAAGTGCTCCTGGAAGGCACCGCCGATTTCCGCGACGCCGACAGCGCGGCCACGGCCTCTCCGCTGGCCGGGCGCCTGTTCGAAATTCCCGGCGTCACCGGCGTGTTCTTCGGCTACGACTTCATCACCGTGACCAAGGACGGCCCGGACTGGCAGCACCTGAAGCCGGCGATCCTGGGCGCCATCATGGAGCATTTCATGTCCGGCCTGCCTGTCATGGCCAAAGCCGGCCCGGCCGCCGAGACCAGCCAGACCGGCGAATTCTATGACAAGGCCGACGAGGAACTGGTCATCACCATCAAGGAGCTGCTCGACACGCGGGTGCGCCCGGCGGTGGCCCAGGACGGCGGCGACATCACCTTCCGCGGCTTCGAGAACGGCACCGTGTTCCTGCATATGAAAGGCGCCTGCGCCGGTTGCCCGTCATCGACGGCGACGCTGAAGCACGGCATCCAGAACCTGCTGAGGCATTTTGTGCCCGAGGTGCAGCAGGTCGAGCAGGTCTCGTAGAAACCGCCTCCCAACACCATTCCCTGACGAGAAAAACAAAAAACCGGGCCAAATTGCCCGGTTTTTTGTTTGGGACGTCCGTTGTTGCCTAGACGGTCCGCTTACGAAAGGTTTGTCTTCCAGTTCGACCTTGATCCTTGATCAGGGTCAGAGAACGATGACCTTGGCGCCGACCGAGGCGCGGTCATAGAGATCGATGACGTCCTGATTCATCAGCCGGATGCAGCCCGACGACATCGCCTTGCCGATCGAATTCCATTCCGGGCTGCCATGCAGGCGGTAGCCCATGTCGCCACCCTTGTTGAACAGATACATGGCGCGCGCGCCGAGCGGGTTCTTCAGGCCCGGTTCCATGCCGCCGGCGAACTTGGCGAGTTCCGGCTGGCGCTTGATCATCTGCGAGGGCGGCGTCCAGGTCGGCCATTCGCGCTTGATCGCGATATGGGCGGTGCCACGCCACTCGAAGCCCTCGCGGCCGACGCCGATGCCGTAACGAATTGCCCGGCCGTCCCCCTCGACGAAGTAGAGGAACTTGTTCTGCGTATCGACGATGATGGTGCCAGGCTTTTCCTGGGTGTCGTAGTTCACTTCCTGGCGGTGATACTTCGACGGCACCTTTTCGATCGGGATGCGCGGCAGTTGGTAACCGGCATCCGTCACAGCGCCATAGTCGTTGGAGAAGATCTGCCCGCCGATGGTGCTGCAACCGGCGATAGCAGTGGTCAGCGCCAATGCGGCGATTATTGCAAACGACTTCATGCGCATGAGTTGATCGGTGCCCCGCCAAACTTCAGCGGCACGAGTCGGCCGCTTTCTCTTCATCATTCATGCTGGCATTTGCTTTGCTTGCCAAGCGCACGATGCCTATATGCAGGGGCTCACATGCTGGTAAGCGCATTACTATGGCATTTCGGCAACAGCCTTCGCTGGATTGTGAAGGAAATTCAATGGGCCTGAATCGCAGGTCCCGCAAGATCGGGGAATTCCGCCATGAATGTCGGCGACGCCGCCAACCGTTCTGGCCTGCCGGCCAAGACCATCCGCTACTACGAAGAGATCGGGCTGATCGCGCCCGCGCGCGCCGGCAACGGCTACCGCGACTATTCCGGCGACGACATCCACCGGTTGGCCTTTCTGCGCCGCGCGCGCAATCTCGGCTTTTCCATCGAAGACTGCCGGCAGTTGATGGCGCTCTACCAAGACCGCAGCCGCGCCAGCCACGACGTGCGCGAGATCGCGGCGGCCCATGTCAAGGCGATCGAAGAGAAAGTGCGCGAGCTGCAATCGATGCGCTCGACCCTCCAGACGCTGATCCACGCCTGCCATGGCGATGCCAGGCCGGACTGCCCGATCCTCGATGATATGGCAAGGGCTGCGTTGCCAGGCGACAAGGGCGCTTCAGCGTCGGCATAGGGGCTGTGGTCTCCCGTGGAGAGTTCGCACGCGTTACGGGAAGTGAACGCGCCTAAAACGAAGAAACCCGCCGAAGCGGGTTTCTTCATTCTATTTCTTCGAGTGTCCCAAGCGCGGTTTGGGATGCTTCACGCCTCGCAAGGCGAGATAAAGCGCCGCCCCAAACACCAAGCCAGCGAGGGGCACGAAAATTCCGATCTCATTCATAGCCGTCCTCCTTCCGCAATAGGCTTAGGACCAAGTGTCCTACTGTATGTAGGGCGAACCCACCTATCGCCCAAGCGAATGACCACCATTGTAGGCTCTGGTGGTTAATTGCCGGTACGACGACCGAACCACCTATCATACCTACAGCAAGCGCATTGATGGCGCTTGCGGCGACCTTCACGCTCTCATTGAACCGTTTGGCATCTCTAAAAGTCCGAGCGCCTTCGCGACGTAGTGGAGGATGACAAGCTTCATGTCCTTTCGGTTGCTGGCTTTTTAGGACCATATGCCTAATTTCGTCGTGTCGGTCCACCGTGCAAAAGACGGGTCAAACAGAGAACAAAAGCTGGCGTGGTGTGCGCCATGCCAATCATCTCTCCCGCCGTACCGGCCGGACTGCCCGATCTGGATGACATGGCCGAGGGGGAGCAGGCACGCTTCGGCCGCGCCCTAAAGCCGGTCCCGCCCGTCCAGGACTTCAGGATCTTCTTGACCGTCCCAAATGGGAAGATGGCACCAATCAGGGATGCGATCCAACGCAAGCATATGCTCATCAGCAGCACTTCCTCTGGTGTTTCGGCCATGGCGTCGTGTCCCTCTTGCGGCAGTCGATCGTTTGAGATTATATTCCTATGTTGCCAGGTTTGTCAAGCGGATATTTGCCCGGCAGGGGTTCAAACCGTGAACAAACTCTGGCATGGTGCCGCCATGCCGATCATCTCACCGATTCCGCTGAACCCACTCATCGACGGTCGCCAGTCGGAGCGCGCCATGCTGGTGCGGCGCGGCGTGCAGCGGCTGTTGAGGGACATGGGCGCGCATGTGCTGCCTGAACTGTCGCTGGCCACCGGCCGCCGCGCCGACCTCGTGGCGTTGACCCGGCAAGGCGACATCTGGATCATCGAGATCAAATCGTCGGTCGAGGATTTCCGGGTCGACCGCAAATGGCCTGATTACCGGCTGCACTCCGACCGCTTCTTTTTCGCCACCCATCCGGGCGTACCCTCCGAGATCTTCCCGGAAGAGTGCGGCTTCATCCTGTCCGACGGCTACGGCGCCGAGATCCTGCGCGACGCGCCCGAGCACCGGATGGCGGCGGCGACGCGCAAAGCGCTGATGCTGCGCATCGCGCGCGCCGGTGCCTCGCGGCTGCTGGCGGCGGAGCTTGCCGGCGTATCGGTGCCGGCGCTGGAGGGTGAGAGCGAGTAGCGGCTGCTTCGCAGAACCTGGGTTCCTCGCCCACGAAGTGGGACCGCTTGGCGGGACCAAGAACCGCGATCGGTCCCTACTCCTCGGCCTCGGCCTCTTCCACCTCACTTGCGGCCGGCGCCAGCAAAAGCACGGCGGCGCCGAGGAGGGCGGCGATGAAGGAGCCGGAGAGGATGCCGACCTTGACGGCGTCCTGCAGCGCCACATTGCTGGCGAAGGCGAGCAGGCCGATGAACAGGCTCATGGTGAAGCCGATGCCGCACAGCAGCGAAATGCCGACCATATGCGTCCAGCCGGCATGGGCCGGCAGGTCGGCAAGGCCGAGCCTGATGGCAAGCGCGGACGAACCCAGCACGCCGACCAGCTTGCCGATCACCAGGCCGGCGGCGACGCCTAGCGTCAACGGCTCGATCAGCGCGCCAAAACTCAGGCCGGCGAGCGAAACGCCGGCATTGGTGAAGCCGAAGACCGGGATGACGAAAAAGGGCACTATCTTGTGTAGGCCATGTTCAAGCCGGTGCAGCGGCGAATGGTCAAGATCGTGGCTGATGCCGGCGGACCGTTTGAGCGGGATGGTCAATGCCAGCGCCACGCCGGCAAGCGTTGCATGGACGCCCGATTTCAGCACCAGAACCCACAATATGGCGCCGAGCACGAGATAGGGCACCAGCGTGATCACCCGCATGCGGTTGAGCACGACGAGCACGGCAATGATCGCGAAGGCGGCGCCGAGATAGGCGAGCGACAGGCCGCTGGTGTAGAATATGGCGATGATGATGACGGCGCCGAGGTCGTCGATGATGGCAAGCGCCGTGAGAAAAACCTTCAGCGAGGCCGGCACGCGGCTGCCGAGCAACGACAGCACGCCGAGCGCGAAGGCGATGTCGGTGGCGGTCGGGATCGCCCAGCCGGACAGTGCCGCCGCATTGTGGCGGTTGATCGCGACATAGACCAGTGCCGGAACCACCATGCCGCCAGCGGCGGCGATGCCGGGCAGGACGCGGCGTGGCCATGTCGAGAGCTGGCCGTCCAGCATCTCGCGCTTGATCTCCAGCCCGACAAGCAGGAAGAACACCGCCATCAGCCCGTCATTGACCCAGTGCGACACGCTGAGCGGGCCGAGATAGGCGTGGAGGACGGCAAAGTAGGTTTCCGCCAGCGGCGAGTTGGCGACGACTAGGGCAAGGGCGGCGGCGGCCATCAGGATGATGCCGCCGGCCGCCTCGCCATCGAGAAATTCGCGAAAAATGGAAAACGGCCGCTGCTTCAAGTCCTGCATGTCGCCTCCGTCATGCCGCCTGCCGGTGCGGCGTCATTTTCGAGCGCTGGCGCCGCAAGTGGAAACTGGTCCGACGCGACTGCCTGCGTAGCAACTCAGCGCGGTGCGCGCTTGGCCAATATCCGCTGCAAGGTGCGGCGATGCATGTTGAGCCGGCGCGCCGTCTCGGAGACGTTGCGCTCGCACATTTCGTAGACGCGCTGGATATGCTCCCAGCGCACGCGGTCGGCAGACATCGGGTTTTCCGGCGGGGCGGCGCGCTCGCCGGCCGTGCGGGTGAGCGCGGCGAAGATATCGTCGGCGTCAGCAGGCTTGGAGAGGTAGTCGACGGCGCCAAGCTTAACCGCAGTCACCGCGGTGGCGATGTTGCCGTAGCCGGTCAGGATGATGGTGCGGGAATCCTGGCGCTTTTCGCGGATGGCGGCGACGACGTCGAGGCCGTTGCCGTCGCCGAGCCGCATGTCGACCACGGCGTAGGCCGGCGGATTGGCGCGCGCCTTGCCGACAGCTTCCTCGACGCTCTCCGCCGTCTCGACCACGAAGCCCCTGGTTTCCATGGCGCGGGCCAGGCGGGTCAGGAACGGCTTGTCGTCATCGACGATCAGCAGCGAGGTGTCCTCGCCTTCAACCATCGCGCCAATATTCTCATCGCCAGTCATCGTCTTTAAATTCCTGCTGCCTTATTTTTACGCAGATATAGTTTTGCGTCGCTATTGTCCAATTCACGCGGTGTCAAACATCGTCGCGGGAGCTGCTTCCGGGTTCAGGAAGACAGTTCGCGGCCACGATATCCGCACGATGGCGCCCTCGCCCAGGCCACTCGAATTGCGGAAGTCGAGCGTGGCACCCGAGCGTTCGAGCAGCGTCTTGGCGATGAACAGGCCGAGCCCCAGGCCGCCGCCGGCCTCATTGCCCTGGCGCGTCGACATATAGGGCTCGCCGATGCGGTCGATGATCTCGGGTGGAAAGCCGGGGCCGTCGTCGATGATCGAAAAGCTGACAGTGGCCTCGTCCCAGCTCCAGCGCACGGTGACGCTCTTGCGGGCGAAATCCACGGCATTCTCGACCAGATTGCCGAGGCCGTAGATGACGCCCGGATTGCGGCGCCCGACCGGCTCGGG
Source organism: Mesorhizobium sp. M0587 (assembly GCF_040320945.1). Taxonomy (NCBI): domain Bacteria; kingdom Pseudomonadati; phylum Pseudomonadota; class Alphaproteobacteria; order Hyphomicrobiales; family Phyllobacteriaceae; genus Mesorhizobium; species Mesorhizobium sp. M0587. Next base: position 229,167 of record NZ_JAMYQP010000003.1, on the reverse strand, counting down.
CCCGATGCGTTCGCCAGGACGAAGCTTGATCGAGATGCCGAAATCGCGATGCGGCGCGGTGATCTCCTCGACCAGCGAGGTCAGCGGCAGCCGGGATAGATGCGCCTCGCCCTCGGACGACAGGCTGGTCAGGCGCTTGAGGATTTCGCGGCAGCGCTCGCTCTGCGACCGCAGAAGCTTGACGTCATCGCCGTATACGGGATCCTTGCCAAGCGCCTTTTCCATCTCCTTGGCGACAAGCGTGATGGTGGCGAGTGGCGTGCCGAGTTCGTGCGCCGCCGCCGCCGCCAAGCCGTCGAGCGCCGAAAGGTGCTGCTCGCGCTGCAGCACCAGTTCGGTGGCGGCAAGCGCATTGGCCAGAAGCCGCGCCTCGGCGGCAACCCGGAAGGCATATATGGCGGTAAAGGCGATCGAGGACAGCACCGCCATCCACATGCCGGCGACATAGATGAAGGGCATGGCCAGCGGCGCGCCTTTAGACCAGGGCAACGGCAAATGGAAAAAGACCAGCAGCGTTGCCGCGACCATCACCAGCCCACCAAGGATCGCGGTCAGGCGCAGGGGCAGCGACGTCGCCGAAATGACGACCGGTACGGTCATCAGCAGCGAGAACGGATTGGTCAGGCCGCCGGTCATGTAGAGCAGCCCGGCGAGTTGCAGGCTGTCGAAGATGAGGATGCCGAACGCCGCGACCGGCGTGAGCCGATGCGCGGCCGGAAACCGGAAAGCCAGAAACAGGTTCATCCAGGCCGAACAGGCGATCAGCGCGAAACAGAGGCTGACCGGCAGCGGGAATTTCAGGCCGTAGGCGACGACTACCACCGTCACGCTCTGACCAACGATGGCAAGCCAGCGCAGCCGGATCAGCGTGTTGAGGCGCAGTCTCTGGCTCTGCTGGAAATCGGGCAAGCGCAAAACGTTGATCATGGCCATGAAATACAGCCGCGAGAGGGCGAGCGCTAGGTCCGCTCCAATCCGATCGATTCGGATTGGAGCTCTACTTCTTGTTGAGCATGATCTTTTCCAAAAACCGGTTCCCACTTTTTGGGATCATGCTCGCGGCTTGGCGCGGCTGGTGGCGGCGGCGAGCAGCGGATTTTCCGGCCATACGTGCTTGGGGTAGCGGCCGCGCATGTCGGCGCGCACATCGGCCCAGGAGCCACGCCAGAAGCCGGGCAGGTCGCGCGTCGTCTGGATCGGCCGGTGCGCCGGCGACAACAGTTCGAGCGTCAGCGGCACCGTGCCATTGGCGATCGAAGGATGGCGGTCGAGGCCGAACAGTTCCTGCACGCGGACCGCCAGGACGGGCCACTCGCCGTCGTAGCGGATCGGCACATGGCTGCCCGACGGAGCATCGAAATGGGTCGGCGCCAGCACATCGATCCGGCGCTGGAGATCATGCGGCACGAGCGTGGCCAGCCCTGCCGAAATGACACCCGGATCGATGGCGGCGAAGGATGCGGCGCCGGGCAGGAACGGTAGCAGCCAGTCGTCCAGTCGCTCGAGAAGTGCCGTGTCGGACATATCGGGCCAAGGCGCGCCAAGGCCGCGGTGCAGCCAGGACAGCCGCTGGCGCAGGGTTTGCGCCTCCTTGCTCCAGGTCAGCAGGGAAAGCCCATGTTCGCGCAAGGCGTCGAGAATGGCGCGATCGGCTTCGCCGCCGGTTGGCGGCGGCAGCATGCGTTCGGCGAGCGTGATGGCGCCGAGACGCACCGTCTCGCGCACGCGCACGGCACGGCGCTCGCGGTCGAAGCTGGTTTGCCGGCGCGTTTCGATCCGGTCGGCAAGCGCGGCGCGGATATCGTCCTCGCCGATTGCCGCCGCCGCCGCGATGCGCGCATTCTGCGCCTTGCCCTGCAGATCGGCGACAACCAGAAACGCCTCGCCGGCAAGCGGATCGGCGGCGTCGAGCATGGCCCCGGAGCCGTTGGCCAGCACGAAACGGCCCCGCTCGCCGCGCGCCTTGGCGACCCGGTCCGGCCAGGCGTGGATGAGGAGAGGACCAGCTGAAACGGCTTCGCCGTCGTTCGTTCCGCCCACCTGCCTCACCAGTCGCTCGGCGAGCTGCCGCGCAGCCGTCGCACGCGGCGATCTTTCCACGCGAAAGCGCATCAGCCGCCGTTCGAGATCGGCGCCGTCACCGCCTAGCCCGCGTTCGGTCAGCAAAACCGCGAGCATGGCCGCCTCGCCGGCATGGCCGCTGCGGGCCGCCTCGGCGACCATATGCGCCAGCCGCACCGGCAGAGCGAGCTTGCGCATCGAGGCGCCCGCTTCCGTCAGCCGCCCCGCCTCGTCGATGGCATCGAGCGTGCGCAGCAGCGTCCTTGCCTCGTTGAGCGCCGGCGCCGGCGGCGGATCGAGGAAGGCGAGGCTCGTCGGATCGGCGACGCCGAAGGCGGCGCAGTCGAGCAGCAGGCCCGACAGATCGGCTTCGAGGATTTCCGGCGGCGTGAAGGCGGGCAGTGCCGCCGTCTGCTCGGCGCGCCACAGCCGGATGGCGACGCCAGCTTGCGTACGGCCGGCGCGGCCGGCGCGCTGGTCGGCGGAGGCCCTGCTGACGCGCACGGTTTCCAACCGCGTCAGGCCGCTGGCCGGCTCGTAGCGCGGCAACCGCGACAGGCCGGAATCGATGACGACGCGCACGCCGTCGATGGTGATGGAGGTCTCGGCGATCGAGGTGGCCAGCACCACCTTGCGGCGGCCCGACGGCGCCGGCCTGATTGCTGCGTCCTGCGCCTTGCCGTCGAGCATGCCGTAGAGCGGCACGATATCGGTGTCGGCGCCGACCTTGCCGGCCAGCCGCTCGGCGGTGCGCTCGATCTCGCGCTGGCCGGGCAGGAAGGCAAGCACGCTGCCGCTCTCGTCGGCCAGTGCCGAGCGGATCGCCTTGGCCATCGCGTCCTCGATTGCCGTGCCGGTCGGCCGTTCGTCGTAGCGGATGTCGACCGGGAATGCGCGGCCCTCGCTTTCGATCACCGGCGCGCCCGACAGCAGCTTTGCGACACGGGCGCCGTCGAGGGTCGCCGACATCACAGCCAGGCGCAGGTCCGGGCGCAACGCTCCCTGCACATCGAGCGCCAAAGCCAGGCCGAAATCGCCGTCGAGCGAGCGCTCGTGGAATTCGTCGAAAATCACAGCCGAGATGCCGGGCAGTTCGGGATCGTCAAGAATCATCCGCGCCAGCACGCCTTCGGTAACGACCAGTATTTTTGTCTTGGCCGAAGTGCGGTTCTCCATGCGCATGGCGTAGCCTACGGTGGCGCCGGGCTCCTCGCCCAGCAATTGCGCCATGCGGCGGGCGGCGGCGCGCGCTGCGAGCCGGCGCGGTTCCAGCAACACGATCTTGCCGGCACCCAGCCATGGCGCGTCGAGCAGCGCCAGCGGCACCAGCGTCGTCTTGCCGGCGCCTGGCGGCGCCACCAGCACCGCGCTGTTGCCGGAGCCGAGCGCCTCGCCCAGCGCCGGCAGCACGGCGGATACCGGAAGCTCCGGCAAAGGTTTTGTGATCATCGGTCCAGGAATGCTTTCGCTTCCGCCCGCATATCAGCGGCGGCGGTGGTCTTGCAACTCATGCGACCCGGAGCCGGCTCAAAGACGGGTTCGGGAAAACGGGTTCCAGCGCCCCGTGCCCGACCGCACTTCCTCGGCACCATGCTGCGGCGCAGCAACGAATTCGCTTGCCTTGTTTAGTAAAAATTGCATCACTAAACAAATTACTAAACATCCGCCGACTCCGAGGCCGCGATGTTTGGGCCCCTGAGGAGAGGGGTTGAGATTCTTGAGACCGTCATCCGGCGCGTTTCGCAAAATGGGAGGAAGGCATGAAATCGAGCTTGAAACTTGCGTTGGGAATGGTCTCTGCAATTACAGCTTCGACAGCCTTGTCGAACGCCGCGCACGCTGAGGACCTGACGCTATGCTGGGCCGCGTGGGACCCGGCGAACGCGCTTGTCGAACTGTCCAAGGATTTTACCAAGGAAACCGGCATCGGCATGAAATTCGAGTTCGTGCCATGGACCAACTATGCCGATCGCTTCCTCAACGAGCTGAACTCGCACGGCAAGCTGTGCGACCTGATCATCGGCGACAGCCAGTGGATCGGCGGCGCCGCCGAGAACGGCCATTACGTCAAGCTGAACGACTTCTTCGACAAGGAGAAGATCAGCATGGACGATTTCGTGCCGGCAACCGTCGTCGGCTATTCGGAATGGCCGAAGAATACGCCCAACTACTGGGCGCTGCCGGCCATGGGCGACGTCGTCGGCTGGACCTATCGCAAGGACTGGTTCTCCAAGCCGGAGCTGCAGAAGGAATTCAAGGAGAAGTACGGCTGGGATCTCGGTCCGCCCACCACCTTCGATCAGTTGAAGCAGGTCGCCGAATTCTTCCAGAAGCGGCAGATCGACGGCAAGACCGTCTATGGCGCCTCGATTTATACCGAGCGTGGCTCCGAAGGCATCACCATGGGCGCCATGGACGTGCTCTACAGCTATGGCTTCCAGTACGAGAACCCGAAGAAGCCATACGAGATGGAAGGCTTCGTCAATTCCGACAAGTCGGTGAAGGGGCTGGAATTCTACAAGGCGCTCTACGATTGCTGCACTCCGCCGGGCGCGTCGAACAGCTACATGGGCGAAGGCGTCGACGCCTTCAAATCCGGCCAGGTGGCGATGCACATGAACTTCGCATTCACCTGGCCCGGCCTGCAGAAGGACGAGAATGTCGGCGGCGACAAGATCGGTTACTTCGTCAATCCGAAGGGGCCTGACGGCGATCAGTTCGCGCAGCTCGGCGGACAGGGCATCTCTGTCGTGTCCTATTCCGACAAGCAGGAATCGGCGCTGAAATACATCAAGTGGTTCGCCAACAAGGATGTCCAGGCCAAGTGGTGGTCGCTCGGCGGCTATTCCTGCCTCAACGCGGTGGTCAAGGATCCGAAATTCCCGGCCAGCCAGCCCTACGCGCAGACCTTCCTGGACTCGATGGCCATCGTGAAGGACTTCTGGGCGGAACCGAGCTACGCGCCGCTGCTGCAAGCCTCGCAGAAGCGCTTCCACGACTATGTCGTCGCCGGCCAGGGTTCGGCCAAGGATGCGCTCGACGGACTGGTCAAAGACTGGACCCAGGTGTTCCAGGACGATGGCAAGATGTAACCAGCTCCTCCCGAGCTAGGCCGAAGCGTCCCGTGCCGCCCTTGGCACGGGACGCGGTTCAGATAAATTCCACGACAGAGACGGCTGAAGTGACCGAAGCAGGACTTACCATGCTCAATCGGACCGCGGAGAACGTTGCCCGGGCGACCCCGGAGCCGTTGGCCCGCAAGGTCCGGGGCATCAGCGACAAAGGCCTCGCCTGGCTGTTCATCTCGCCGACGATCCTGTTGCTGCTCGCCATCAACATCTTTCCGCTGTTCTGGGCGATCTACCTGTCGTTCACCAATTACCGCGCCAACCGGCCCAATGAAGTGGTGAAGAACCTCGGCTTTGCCAACTACCGGCGCATCCTCGGCGACCAGGACATCTGGATCGCCATGCAGACGACGGCGCATTTCGTGTTCTGGACCATCCTGTTGCAGACGCTGATCGGCTTCACGCTGGCCTGGCTGATCGACAGGAAATTCCGCGGCCATGCCTTCTGGACGACGCTGATCCTGGTGCCGATGATGCTGTCGCCGGCCGTGGTCGGCAATTTCTGGCGCTTCCTCTACGAGCCGCAGATCGGCCTGTTCGCCTATGCCATCTCGTTCGTGTCGGGCATTCCGCCGACAAACATCCAGATGCTGTCCAACGTGTCGCTGGCGCCGTGGTCGATCATCATCGTCGATACCTGGATGTGGACGCCCTACGTGATGCTGATCTGCCTCGCGGGCCTGCGCTCGATCCCCGAATACATCTATGAGGCGGCCGAGGTCGACCGCGCCTCCAACTGGCGGCAGTTCTGGTCGATCACGCTGCCGATGGCGCTGCCCTTCATCATGCTGGCGGTGCTGTTTCGCGGCATCGAGAACTTCAAGATGTTCGACATGGTCAATCTGCTGACCGGCGGCGGCCCTGGCTCGACCACCGAGGTCGCCTCGATCACGCTGAAGCGGCAGGCCTTCGAGAGCTGGCGGACGGGCTATTCCTCGGCCTTTGCCATCATCCTGTTCGTCGCGGTGTTCGGGCTGGCCAACATCTACGTCAAGGCGCTCAACAAGGTGAAGCAGAGATGAGCCTGACCACAGCCCATTCCGTCGTCGCGCCCACGGCCAATTCGAAGCGAATCGCCGGCGCGATCATCATCGCCTATGCGCTGATCTCGATCGTGCCGCTGCTGTGGATCTTCGCCACCAGCTTCAAGACGCCACCGGACTCGATCGCCTACCCGCCGAAGGTCGTGTTCCAGCCAAGCCTGGAGGGCTATTGCAACCTGTTCACGACGCGGACGCGACAGACGCCGGAATACATCAACTCGCTGGGACCGGCGACCGGTTTCTGCGACGAGACGACCCGCAAGCGCAACATGGTGATCGCCGGCCCATCCAACTTCCTGCCGCGCTTCGTCAACTCGCTGATCATCGCTTTCGGCTCGACCTTCTGCGCCGTTTTCCTCGGCACGCTGTCGGCCTACGGCTTCTCGCGCTTCAAGGTGCCGCTGGCCGACGACCTGCTGTTCTTCATCCTGTCGACGCGCATGATGCCGCCGATCGCCGTCGCCATTCCGATCTACCTGATGTACCGCGAGCTCGGCCTGTCGGACACGGCGCTCGGCATGATCCTGCTCTATACGGCGGTCAATGTGTCGCTTGCGATCTGGCTGCTGAAGGGCTTCATCGACGAAATCCCGCGCGAATATGAGGAGGCGGCGATGATCGACGGCTACACGCGGCTGCAAGCCTTCTGGCGCACCGTGCTGCCGCAGGCGACCACCGGCATCGCCGCGACCGCCATCTTCTGCCTGATCTTCGCCTGGAACGAGTATGCCTTCGCGGCCCTGTTGACCTCCGGCACCGCGCAGACCGCGCCGCCCTTCATCCCGACCATCATCGGCGAAGGCGGCCAGGACTGGCCGGCGGTGGCGGCCGGCACGACGATCTTCCTGGTGCCGATCCTGGTTTTCACAATCCTGCTTCGCAAGCAATTGCTGCGCGGCATCACCTTCGGCGCGGTGCGCAAATGATTAGTGTGGGAACAGGAAGCCGAGGGTGCCATCGTGTCCCTCCCCTTCGTTTACGGCTACGGTATCGACACATTTGCGAACGCTTGGCGTTTGGCGATAGCGTGCATGGCAGGCAGGCGCGCGCATGGTCTCGCGCCGCGCCAAGTCGACCCCCACTCCGTCGAGCTTCGCTCGACACCTCAACCCCGATCGACGGGGTAGAGGAAGGGCGCGATCTTCATTCAGCCAGGCTCCCTTCCTCTCCCTCCGGAGGGGGGAGAGGGCGCTGCGAAGCAGCGACGGAGTGGGGGAACCACCTGGCAACCATCACTCCCCGTGAACGGGGAGAAGGAAGGGAGCTACCCATGACGCGCTCAGCCATTTCCAAAAAATCACCATGGCCTCGCTGGGCCAGGCGCGGCCTGATGGAAAACATCGCCACGGCGCTGATCGCCATCGGCTTCCTGATGCTGTTCCAGCCCTTCGCGCTGTCGCTCTACACCTATTCCTTCGTCACCATGCTCGCCGGCACAGTGATGTTCATCATCGTCTCGAAATTCCCGGAATAATCATGGCCGAAATCCGCGTCCAGAATCTGAGAAAGGCGTTCGGCGATTTCGTCGCCGTGCAGGATTCCAATTTCGTCGTCGAGGACGGCGAGTTCTTCGTCATGCTCGGACCATCTGGCTGCGGCAAGACGACGACCTTGCGCATGATCGCCGGGCTCGAACTGCCGACCGGCGGCCAGATCCTGCTCGGCGGCGAGGACGTCACCATGCTGCGGGCGCGCGAGCGCGACATCGCTTTCGTCTTCCAGCTGTTCGCGCTCTATCCGCACATGAACGTGCGCAAGAACATCGGCTTTCCCTTGCTGGCGCAAGGCATGCCCTCGGCCGAAATCCGCGCACGGGTCGAGGAGACGGCGAAGCTCCTGCGCATCGATCATCTGCTCAACAAATCCGTCTCCGGGCTTGCCGGCGGCGACCGCCAGCGCGTGGCGCTGGGCCGGGCCATCGTGCGGCGGCCGAAATGCTTCCTGATGGACGAGCCGCTGGGGACCCTTGACACCGAATTCCGCGATTTGATGGTCCATGAGTTGCGCGAACTGCACAACCGCATCCACGCCACCACGGTCTATGTCACGCACGACCAGATGGAAGCGATGTCGATGGCCGACAAGATCGCGGTGATGAACCATGGCGTCATCGAGCAGTTCGGTACGCCGCGCGAGATCTACGACCGCCCGGCGACCATGTTCGTCGCCGACTTCATCGGCTCGCCGCCGATGAATTTTCTGGGATTTGGCGGCGGGCTCGCCAAGGGCGCGAAGGAGATCGTCGTCCAGGGTGCGAAGGTCGCTGTGCCGGAGGTGCGCGAGGATATCGCACCGGCCGACATGGCGCTCGGTATCCGCCCGGAACACATCCGTTTCGATGATGCTTCCAAGCTGCGTGGCGCCATCTACGGCACCGAGTATCTCGGCACCACGCAGATCGTCGCTGTGGAAACGGCGAACGGCATCATCAAGGCACGGGTGCCGGCGGAGATCCGGATCTCCACCGGCGACCGTGTCGGCCTGTCGCTGAGCAGCGCGCGCCTGTCGCTGTTCGAGAAGGGATCCGGACGCGCGGTGAGAACCGCGATCCACGATGTGGCCTCGGAACGGAGAGCACAGCATGGCTGAGGTGCACATCAAGAACGTGACCAAGAGTTTTGGCGACCATGTCGCCGTCAACGGTCTCGACCTCCATATCGCCGATGGCGAATTCGTCGTGCTGCTCGGGCCGACCGGGGCCGGCAAGACGACGACGCTGCGGCTGATCGCCGGGCTGGAGCGGCCGGATGCCGGCACGATCGAGATCGGCGGCCACAATGCGACGACGCTTTCGCCGGCCGAGCGCGACACCGCTTTCGTGTTCCAGCAATATTCGCTCTATCCGCATCTGTCGGTGTTCGACAATCTTGCCTTCCCGCTGCGCTCGCCGGCGCGGAGAATACCGGAGGAGCAGATCCGCCGCCGGGTCGAAGAGGTGGCGAAGATGGTGCGCATCCATCACAAGCTCGCCAACCGCTCGACCAAGCTGTCGGGCGGCGAAATGCAGCGGGTCGCCATCGGCCGCGCGCTAGTGCGCAAGCCCTCGATTTATCTGATGGACGAGCCGCTGTCGTCGCTCGACGCCAAGCTGCGGGCGGATCTCAGGCTCGAATTGAAGCGCATCCAGTCCGAACTCGGCGCCACCATGCTCTACGTCACGCACGACCAGATCGAGGCGATGACCATGGCCGATCGCATCGGCATCCTCACCGAGGGCGTGCTGGTGCAGATCGGCTCGCCGAGGACGATCTATTCCGAGCCGGCAAACCTGCATGTCGCGGCCAGGCTCGGCCAGCCGGCGATCAATCTTTTGCCGACCGGGCTGTTGCCCGATGGCGGGGCGCCCACCGGTACCAGGACGATCGGCGCACGCACCGAGCATCTGGCTATCGAGAAGGCCGCCAATGGCCATGCCGACGGCATCGTCGACTGGGTCGAGCATCTCGGCGACCAGAACCATCTGCATGTGACGGTTGGGGCAAGGAAGCTGGTGACGCTGACCGATCCCGACACGGACCTGGCGCAAGGCGACAGAGTGATGATCCGCTACCGCTCGCCGCTCTATTTCGGCGCCGACGGGCAACGACTGATGTGAATGGGGCTGATGGGAACGGTTTTCGGTGTCTCCCTCTCCAAGGGTCCAACACCGGCTTCTGATTGATGACTGCGCACAAGTGACTGGACGAATTCGATGAAGCACTTTTTCAACCGCAGGGAAACGATCGTCACCGAGGCGCTGGACGGCGTCTTGCGAACCATCGGTTCGGGCGATCTCGCACGCCTCGACGGCTATCCCGAGATCAAGGTCATCCTGCGCGCCGACTGGGACAAGACGAAGGTCAGCGTCGTCTCCGGCGGTGGCGCCGGACACGAACCGTCGCATGCCGGTTTCGTCGGCAAGGGCCTGTTGACGGCGGCGGTTTCGGGCGAGATCTTTGCCTCGCCGAGCGTCGAAGCGGTGCTGGCGGCCATTCGCGCCGTCACCGGTCCGGCCGGCTGCCTGCTGATCGTCAAGAATTACACCGGCGACCGCCTCAATTTCGGCCTGGCGGCCGAGAAGGCGCGCGCCGAAGGGTTTCGTGTCGAGATGGTGATCGTCGCCGACGACATCGCGCTGCCCGACATTGCCCAACCGCGCGGTGTCGCCGGCACCTTGTTCGTGCACAAGATATCGGGCCATCTGTCGGAAGCCGGACGCGACCTGGCCGACATCGCGGCGGCGGCACGAGCGGCGGCGAAGGACATTGTTTCGCTCGGCATGTCGCTGTCGTCCTGCTCGATCCCCGGCCAGCCGCATGAAGACAGGTTTGGCGAAAATGACGGCGAGCTCGGCCTCGGCATTCATGGCGAGCCGGGCGTCGAACGCATCGCGGTGCAGAGCGCCGACAGGCTCGTCGCGATCATGGCGGAGCGGCTCGCGGCGCGGCTCGATCCGGACGCCGTTCATGCGTTGCTGATCAACAATCTCGGCTCGGTGCCACCGCTCGAAATGTCTGTTATCGCCAATGCGGTGCTTGCCTCGCCACTCGCCAGAACGATCAAGCTGACGATCGGACCCGGACCGCTGATGACGGCGCTCAACATGAACGGTTTCTCGCTGTCGCTGATCCGTCTCGACGCAGCGCGCGAAACGGCCTTGCTGGCGCCGGTCGGCCCACACGCGTGGATGCAAGCCAAGCCGGTCGTTGCGCCCGATGTCGTGCCCATGGCAAAGGCGGCCGGACCTGGCGCGGCACACAAGCCCAGCCAGGATGCACGCACCAGACGCCTTATCGTCACGGTCTGCGAACGGCTGATCGCGCTCGAAACTACATTGAACGGGCTCGACGCCAAGGCCGGAGACGGCGACACCGGTTCCACGGTGGCGACCGGCGCGCGCAGTGTGCTGGAGCGGCTTGATGAATTGCCGCTGGCCGACCCCGCGGCGACCCTTGGCGCGATCGGCGATATTTTGAGCGCGTCGATGGGCGGTTCCAGCGGGGTGCTGCTGTCGATCTTCTTCACGGCGGCAGCGCAGGCCCTGGACAGCGGCGCCGACGTGGCCAAGGCGCTGCTCGCCGGCCTTGAGCGGATGACCTTCTATGGCGGCGCGAGGATGGGCGATCGCACCATGGTCGACGCGCTGGAGCCTGCCCTGAAGGCGCTCGATGCCGACGGGCTGGAGGAAGCAGCGGCAGCGGCCGCACGCGGCGCCGAGGCTACCGCGGCGATGGACAAGGCGAAGGCCGGGCGGTCCGCCTATGTCGGCAGCAAGCTGCAAGGCGTTGCCGATCCCGGCGCTCATGCGGTGGCCGAAGTCTTCGCGGCCGCGGCCACGCTGCTTGTCGCGGCCTAGGCATGCTCCAGTTGTCGAATGAGCGTTCTTTCGATACTGCCGGCAGGACGGAAACCGGGAACTTGGGTGACATGGCGGCGTTGGACCTTTCCAGGCTGATCACAGCGGCCGCGGACACGATCGTCGCGCACGCCGACGCGTTGACGGAACTCGACCGGGCGATCGGCGACGGCGACCACGGGCTGAACATGAAGCGCGGCTTCGAGGCCGTACGCGCGGAGACCGAGGGTTTTTCGGCCAAGCCGCTGCCGGACGCTTTGAAGGCGATCGGCACCAAGCTGGTGATGACCGTCGGCGGTGCTTCGGGTCCGCTGTTCGGCACCTTGTTCATGGCGCTCGGCAAGGAGATCTCCCCCGCGCCCGATCGCGCCGACCTGACGGCAGCTTTCGGCAAGGCGATCGAAGCAGTGGCCGCGCGCGGCAAGTCGCAAGTTGGACAAAAGACCATGCTCGATGTGCTGCAACCGGTGCATGACGCCTTGGCCCAGGGAAAGACGGCTTCTGAAATCGCCGATATCGCCGACGCGGCGGCCGAGGCGACCGTGCCGATGAAGGCGCTGCGGGGCCGCGCATCGTTCCTTGGCGAGCGCTCGATCGGCCATATGGATGCCGGCGCGCGCTCGACTGCGTTGCTGGTGCGCACGGTCGCGGAAATTCTTGGGAAGAACGCATGAGCAATGTCGGCATCGTCATCGTCTCGCATTCGCCGCTGGTCGCGGAGGGCACGGCCGACATGGTGCGCCAGATGGTGGGCGACGAAGTGCCGCTTGCATGGTGCGGCGGAAACGGCCATGGCGGGCTCGGCACCAATGTCGAGGCGATCATGGGCGCCATCGACAAGGTCTGGTCGGAAGCCGGCGTCGCCATCCTGGTCGATCTCGGCGGCGCCGAGACCAACTCAGAAATGGCTGTGGAGATGATCGGCGAGCCGCGGGCGCACAAGATCATCGTCTGCAATGCGCCGATCGTCGAAGGCGCGGTCATGGCGGCGACCGAGTCGTCCGGCGGCGCGACGCTCAGGGAAGTGGTGGCGACGGCGCACGAATTGTCGCCGTCGTGAACGAACGGGAATCTTGAAAGAAATGTCCGCAGCCGCCGAAGCGACCGTCCTGATCAGCCACGATGTGGGGCTGCACGCGCGTCCTTCGGTGAAGCTCACCAAGCTTGCCAAGACCTTCGCCGCCGATGTGGAAATAGCACTTGCCGCCAATGGGCCGTGGTTCGACGCCAAGAGCATCGTCAAGGTGATGGCGGCCAAGGCGCCGAAGGGCACCGTGCTGCACATCAGGGCCAGCGGCGATGGCGCCAACGAGGCCGTCGACGCGCTGGTCGAACTGGTGCGGCGTGATTTCGACGAAGGCGCGGACCATGTCCGGACCGCTTAGGCTGCAAGGCATTTCGGCCTCGGCCGGCTATGCCGAAGGGCGGCTGTTCGATCTCGACCGGATCGCCGCATCCTATGTCGGCAAGGCAGCAATCGCCGAAGAGAGTGCGGCGCTCGCAACCGCAATCAACATTGCGGCGGGTCGCCTCACCGCATTGATCGAAACCGCTGACAGCGATGCCGCCGACATTCTCGAATTCCAGATCGCCATGCTGGCGGACGAGGCGCTGAGCAGTCCGGCCTTCTCCGCCATAGATGGCGGCCAGCCGGCGGATCAGGCCTGGCGGCAGGCGCTCGACGCCGAGATCGCCGGCTACGAAGCTTCCGATCAGGATTATTTCCGCGCGCGCGCCGCCGACATACGCGACATCAGGGACCAGGTGCTGCGAGCTCTGACCGAGGACGGCGACGTCCAGGCGCCAGCCGGCGCCATTCTCTACGGTGAGGACATCGCGCCGACGCGTTTTCTCGAAACCGACTGGAACGCCGGTGGCGGGATCGCGCTGAAGGCCGGCAGCACGGCGAGCCATGTCGCCATGCTGGCGCGCTCGCGCGGCGTGCCGATGATTGTGGGGCTTGGGATGGCCGGATCCGGCTTGGTTGACCTCGACGCCTCGGCGACCACCCTAGCCGGCATCGCACTGCTCGACGCGGAACATGGCGTGATCCTGCTTTCGCCATCGAAGGCCGAAATCGACGCGTTCCGCCACTTGTCCTCATCGTTCTCGGCGCGTCGCGACCGGGCCGGGACGTTCCTGGCGCGGCCGGCAGTGACCAGGGCCGGGACGTCCGTGCGCGTGCAGGTCAACATCGCCGGCCCGTCCGACGTCGACGGCATCGACATCGCGACCTGCGACGGCGTCGGGCTGATGCGCACCGAATTCCTGTTCGGCAAGACTCTGCCGGATGAGGAGACGCAGTATCGCGCCTATCGCAAGGTGCTGGAATGGGCCGGCGACAAGCCGGTGACGATCCGCACCGTCGATGCCGGCGGCGACAAGCCGGTGCCCGGCTTCACCGTCGAGGAGGGCAATCCGTTCCTCGGCCTGCGTGGGATCAGGCTGTCGCTGGCAAGACCGGAGGTGTTTCGTGTACAAATCCGCGCGCTGCTGCGCGCCGCTGTCCACGGCAATCTGAAAGTGATGTTCCCGATGATCGCCATTGCGGAAGAGTACAGACAGGCGGCGGCGCTGTTCGCCGACGAGCGGGCAGCGCTCGCCGCATGCGGCGTCGCGCATAAAATGCCGCCGCTCGGCATCATGGTCGAGGTGCCTTCGGTGGCGATCGCGCCGGAGGCCTTCGCCGATGCCGCCTTCTTTTCGATCGGCTCCAACGACCTCACCCAGTATGTCATGGCGGCCGCCCGCGACAATGCTGCGGTGGCGCATCTCAATTCGGTCCGGCATCCGGCCGTGCTGCGGCTTGTCGCTGCGGTGACGGCATTCGGCTTGCGCGAAGAAATCCCGGTCAGCTTGTGCGGCGACGCCGGCGGCGATCCCGCCTCGATCCCGTCTCTGCTCGAGGCGGGCCTGCGCGATCTTTCCGTCGCTCCGGCGCAACTCGCCATGGCCAAGGCGGCCATCGCGGATGTTCCGGTCTAGGCGCGGCTGGCATGGTCGACGACAAGACACCTGAACCCGGCTCCGAAGAGGCGATCCGCGCCTACAAGACGATCCTGTCGCAGGTCATCGACCAGCGCCCGTCCGGCATGCGCCAGCGCCTTGCCGACGCGCTAGGCAAGCATCGCAGCTTCGTGACGCAGATTTCAAGCCCGGCCTATTCGATCCCGATCCCGTCGAAGCATTTGCCTTCGATCTTTTCCGTCTGCCATTTCAGTCCGGCCGAGCGCGACCAGTTTCTCGCCGCCTACCATCAGGCGCATCCGGGAAAAATGTCGATAGCGGCAGGCATGCGCAAGACGCGGCATGTCTCGCTCGTCGTGCCCGATTTCGGCGACGACAAGCAGAACGCGGCGCTCGACAAGGCGGTGAACGACTTTATTCAGAAGATCACCAGCATCGCCGGCAAGGGCGGCTGACATTTCTTGCCGGACTGTTTGGGAGGATACCATGAAGAAATTTATGAACTCGGTGGACACGGTGCTGACCGAGAGCCTCGATGGTTTCGTCGCCGCCCATGCCGATATTCTCGCGCTCGGCGACGGGCACAAATTCATCCGCCGCAAGTCCTTGCGGCCCGGCAAGGTGGCGCTGATCTCCGGCGGCGGCTCCGGTCATGAGCCGCTGCATGGCGGCTTTGTCGGCCATGGCATGCTGGACGCCGCCTGCCCCGGACAAGTGTTCACCTCGCCGACACCCGACCAGATGATGGCGGCGGCGGAAGCCGTCGACACCGGCGCCGGGTGCCTGTTCATCGTCAAGAACTATGAGGGCGATGTGATGAACTTCGACATGGCGGCCGAAAACTCGGAAGGCGTGCTGCAGGTCCTGACCAACGACGACGTCGCCGTCGAGAATTCCTCTTATACGACCGGCCGGCGCGGCGTCGCCGGCACGCTGGTGGTCGAAAAGATCGTCGGCGCGGCGGCCGAGCAAGGCCTGGCGCTGGCGCCGTTGAAGGTGCTGGGCGAACGCGTCAACGATGCCACCCGCTCGATGGGCGTGGCGCTGACCAGTTGCACGGTGCCGGCGGCCGGCAAGCCGACCTTCGACATCGGCGACGGCGAGATGGAGTTCGGTGTCGGCATCCATGGCGAGCCCGGCCGCCGGCGCGACACGTTGAAGAGCGCCGACGCCATCGCCGAGGAGATCTGTGCCGCGATCCTCGGCGATCTCGGCGACAAAGCGAAAGGCCCGGCGCTGCTGTTCGTCAACGGCTTCGGCGGGACGCCGCTGATGGAGCTCTATCTGATGTACAACAGCGCGCGGCGAATTTTCGAAGGACGCGGGGTGACGGTGACGCGCTCGCTGGTCGGCACCTATGTCACCTCGCTCGACATGGCTGGCTGCTCGATCACGCTGACCATGCTCAATGACGAGACGACCGCGTTGTGGGATGCTCCAGTCCACACGGCGGCACTGCGCTGGGGCATGTAACGCTGGCTTCGACCACGCTTTTCTGCAACCATCCCGGACAATCCTTTTATCGCAACATTGTCCGGGTTGATGCTGCCACTCCTCAACTCCGCTGAAGAAAAGCTGCTGCTGCGCTACGCGGACCCAGAGGCATCGGCCGTAGATGCCGATCTTTCGCCGGCGAAGGCTTTGTCGGCACTCCTCGACAATGCCGAGTTCCATGGCGTCCTGCCGATCATGCTGCGCAAGCTAAGCGAGCGCGGCGAGCATCCGCCAAGGGATGCGGGTCTGCAAGCCAAGCTGGATGCGCTGCGCCGGAAAGCGACGATCGCCACCGGCCAGTCGATGCTGCTGCAATATCACGGCGACCGCATCATGAAGGGGCTGGCGTTGGAGGGCATTCCGGCGCGGATCGTCAAGGGACCGGTCTTCGCGCGAAAGCTTTACCGCCACGTATCCGACAGGCCGTTCACCGACATCGACATCCTCGTCGAGCCCGCCAATCTGTCGCGCGCGAACCAGGTGATCGCGGCCTGCGGCTTCGAGCTTGGCAGCAACGAGGCCCAGTCCTACGGGCTGCGGGAGTTCAAATGGCTGGAAAAGGAGAATTCCAGCCTGCTGGTCGAACTGCATGGCGATCTGGTGCACGACACCGGCATGCGGCGCCGCCTGTCGTTGGGCTTCCACGAGTTGCACGCCATCGACGGCGAGGCGACGGACTCTCCGGCAGCACTTTTGACGATCGCGATCGTGCATGCCGCTGGCGGCCACAAATTCCATCGGCTGCAGCTTTGCGTCGACGTGCTGCAAGGCGTGCGGGCGCTGCAGTCGGCGGAATCGGAAACCCGCCTGCTCGACGCCGCCCGCATGACCGGCATCGAACTCGAACTGGCGATCGTGCTCAATGTGACCGGCCAGTTGTTCGGCGAGCGCCGCGCGCTTGAACTCGCCGGACGGATCAAGCCCAGTCTCTCCATACGACTGGCCAAGCGGCTGATCACGACGAACACGCTGCTCAGCGTCAACGCCAGGGACAAGCTCGGCTCGCGCCTGCGCCGTGATGCCTTCCGGTGGATCCAGCGGCTGGCCAGGGCGAGAGCAATTCCAGAAAAAATGTGAACGGTTTTCCGTCCGGAATCGCGGCTGACAGGGAGATGGAGCGGTTTGGCGTCCGGTGAAACGACGAACCGCTCCCGGCCATAAGCCGCCTGGCTGGGCCGTTCAGTCCCTTACCGACAATGCCGAGCGGATCAGCGCCGCCGCGTCGGCCGGACGGTCGCCCACTTCCAGCCTGAAGGCCGGCACCCAGGAGACCAATCCGGCGATCGTCGCCAGCCGGCGCATCTGCAGCGGCAGCAGGCCGGTCATGCCTGTGCGAACATTGTCCATCGCCAGCGCCACCATCGCGTCGGTCCTGGCCATGGCGACGAGCCGGGTTCCGCTATCGGCGGACCGCGCCAGGTGCAAGAGCCCGGCCACCGGCCTGGCGGACGGGTTTTCGATCCGTACCGTCTCGCCCAGCCGCTCCAGCGACACGGCCTGCTCGCCGTTGCGGTCCCATGAAGGGCCGAGGCATGGCGACACAAGCGGGATCATCTCGGCCGTGTTCTGGTGGATCTTGACGTGGCGCGGCAAACCCCAGGCCGAGGGCATGGGCGAAGCGACATTCAGGATCATGGCATCGTCGGAGCAAAGGCCGAATCCCTGCATTGCCAAGGCCAGCGACGTCGTGGTCTTGCCCGTGCCGCTTGGCGCATGGATCAGCACGACGGCATCGCGATCCGGCAGCGTCAGGCCGGCGGTGTGCAGCATATGCTGGCCGCCGGCATCGAGCGCGGCGTCGAGGACCAGCATCGATGGCGTCCATGGGGCTTTTGCGGCAGGGCGGAGCCGGAGTTTGGCCCAACCCTCCTGGTCGTTGATCTCGACGGTCTGGCGTCCGGGAAAGACAAGGTGGACGGTGCCGCCGTCCGCGATCATCCGGCAATAGCCCTCCTCGGGTATTTCGCCGTCGAAGACGAGCGATCCCTCGGGCGCCTCGTCCAGAACCTCGGCTTCGGCGACATCAAGGCGGAAATCCGGTTCGACGGGACCTGTGATGCGCAGTTTCGCAAGCATTCTTTCGAAATCCCGCCACAGCTCCGGACGTTCGGCCGAGATGGCGAAGATTGGGCCGTTGAGGCCATAGAACGCTGAAGGTCTGGTCACGCGGGACGCAGCTTTGTCGCATCGGCATGGTGGCGATAGATCTCGATCATGCCGGGAAGGCGGTCGCTGACCACCGGCTTGCCATCGAGGCAGACCCAGCAGTGCGCCGTCAAGCGCCGCGCCTGCATCGACTGCGGATCGACGCCGAAGCGCAGGTCCGGATCGAAGCCGGCAAGGCGCAGGAAACGATGGCCGAGCAGACCTTCCCGCAGGCATCTGCGGTCGCGCATCAGCCAAGGATGGCGCACGGTGCGGCCGACGCTGGCCACGACATAGGCGGACGGCAAGCCGCGGTAGGGCGTCGACGAGGAGAGCGGCGCCCATTTCAGCACCTCCTCGAAACCGCGATTGGCGACCAGGACCGGCATCAGCCGCGCGCTTGCCCAGAGATGGCAGCGGAATAAGGCGCGCAGGAGAGGACCGTCGGCCATCACGCGCGTACCTTTAGCCATCGAGCATCGGGGCGGCAAGGATACCTTCAGTGACCAGATCGGTGGCCAATGCCGCCATGTCTTCGTCGAGCGTACCCTTGTCGACCTCGAATTCCTCGCAGAGCAGGCTGACGATCTGGTCGAGACTGCGCGCGCCGTCGACCTTGCCAAGAAACGCTTCGGTCGTGCCGTTGCACGTGTAGAGCTGGCCACTGCGCGCCAAAAGCACCACGGCGCCGTCGCCAACATGCTGGACCGAGGCGTCGTCGGCCAGCCGCAGAATCGTTCCAGAGGCAATTTCCACCGCACACCCCGAGCCATGCCAGATGGCGGAAAATAGCTTGACCGTGGGATGCTGTCTATTGGCCGCCCAACTGTCGCCTGGTATCGTCCGGCTCCATGTTGTGACTGTGGCAAATCGATATCGCGCCGCCGGCAGATCGCGGCCAGTAATCGCCCCAGAAATGGCCTCCCATGCGGCACCACGAGCCGCGAAGTGTCTGGGCAGGGCCGTTGCTTTTCTTCCCCAGAGTAAGGTAAGGACTCTCCGGGTGTCGGGAGAGGCAGCGTATGCGTTACAATTGGGAACGGGCTCCGACGAGCTTCGAACGTCACGGAAAGGCCTTGGCGACGGCCATTTTGATCTTCGGCGGCATCGGCCTCATGTTTATGGCTTTGCCGATCTGATTTCTCGACGCGCAAGTTGGCGGGTCCGGTGAAGCCGGAGCTTCTGCCAATCCCGCGGTCAACGCGCCTGGCCGGTCACGGCAATGAAGCGGCGGTCGCGCCCCTCGAAGCCCTGGCTGAACCGCTGCACCAGCACGACTATGACGGCCGGCTTGCCGCCCGGCTTGAATTCGTAGACTTCCGAGAGGCCATATGACGTCGGGCAGTTTCTCGAACCGGGCACGGTCTTGTCCTCATGCAGGATCTTGAACGGTTTGCCGTCCTGGCCTTGCAGCGTCAGTCGGAAACCGAGCGCCTTGCCCGATGTGTCGCCTTGCTGGGTGTTGTCGAAACTCGCCGAACAGTCGCTCGTGCTGGCTGCCGCCATCTGATCGAGCTGGATGGTCGAGATGCCGAGTTCGTCATAGCTCGGCGCAAGCCATGTCTGCGAAACCTGCTCAAGACGGGAAATGTCGTTGTAGGCAACCATCTCGCCGGGAAAGGTGAATTTGTCGAAAGCCGTCCGTTGGCCGGGCGATGCGATGGCATATCTTGCGAGCAAAGGCGCCGCCTTGGCGGCTGCCTGCGCCCTCGCCTGATCGAGGGTAAGCGTCGCCTCCTCGGATTCATCGATCACCAGGATCGACTTGCCGCCGACAAACGCGTCGATACGCGTGTCGATGATATCGATCTGCGAATAACCGGAAGCGGAAGCGCCGGCATCGAGCGTGCCGTATTGCTCGAAGGCAAAGTAATTGCCGTCGGGCGAGAAGCCGATGACGCGCCTTGCCGCCGCATCGCCGGCCCAGGCGGATCCGGCGGAGACCGCCAGCGCGACGCCCAGCATCAACGCAAAGCGCGACTTCGCCATGCCCCACCACGGATGCCGCATTCTCTCATCCCCCGCTGCCTCGACCGCAGGCCACGATGCCGCACCTTTGCGGCCAACACCAGACCGGCTCAGACGAATTGAGGGAAGACATCGCCGGAAAAAACAGCATAGGCTATTGCCAAAGACGGCAAATCGTTCCTGGGGAGGATGCGGATGGCTTCACGCTACCACGAGGTTTATGACGGCTGGAGGCGCGACCCGGAAAAATTCTGGGCTGACGCGGCCGGCGCCATCGACTGGTACTCGCCCCATGACAAGGTTTTCGATGCCAGCGCCGGCGTCTATGGCCGCTGGTTTACAGGCGCCACCTGCAACACCTGCTACAATGCCATCGACCGCCATGTCGCGGGCGGCCGCGCCGACCAGATCGCGCTGATCCATGACAGCGCCATCACCGGAACGGTCAAGAAATTCACCTATGCCGAGTTGAAGCGCGAGGTGGTGGCGCTGACCTCGGTGCTGAAGAACCGCGGCATCGCCAAGGGCGATCGCGTCATCATCTACATGCCGATGGTGGCGGAAGCGGCCATCGCCATGCTCGCCTGCGCCCGCATCGGCGCCGTGCACTCGGTCGTCTTCGGCGGCTTTGCGTCGCATGAACTTGCCACCCGCATCGACGATGCCAGGCCGAAGCTGATCATTTCCGCATCCTGTGGCCTGGAGCCGGGCCGTATCGTCGCCTACAAGCCGCTGCTCGACAGAGCGATCGAAATGTCCCACCACAGGCCGGACGCCTGCCTCATCCTGCAACGCGACCAGCTGCGCTGCGAATTGAAGGACCATTTCGACATCGACTACGCCGACGCCGTCGCGCGCGAGCGAGCGGCCGGCGCCAATGTCGACTGCGTGCCGGTGCTCGCCACCGATCCGCTCTACATCATCTACACATCGGGCACGACCGGCCAACCCAAGGGCATCGTGCGCGACAATGGCGGCCACATGGTCGCGTTGAAATGGACGATGGACAACGAGTTCGGCGTCAAGCCGGGCGAGGTGTTCTGGGCGGCATCCGACGTCGGCTGGGTGGTCGGCCATTCCTACATCGTCTACGGGCCGCTGCTGCATGGCTGCACTAGCGTCATGTTCGAAGGCAAGCCGGTCGGCACGCCCGACGCCGGCACTTACTGGCGGGTGATAGCGGAGCACGGCGTCGTCGCGCTGTTCACCGCGCCGACGGCGTTTCGGGCGATCAAGGGACAGGACCCGAAGGGCGAGTTCATTCCCAAATACGATCTGTCGAAATTCCGCACACTGTTCCTCGCCGGCGAGCGCGCCGATACGGAAACCATCAAATGGGCGGAGCAGAAGCTCAATGTGCCGGTGGTCGACCATTGGTGGCAGACCGAGACCGGATCGCCGATGACGATCAACCCCGCAGGCCTCGGCCTGCTACCGGTGAAGTACGGCTCGCCGGGCATGCCCATGCCCGGCTATGACATTCGCATTCTTGACGATGCCGGCCATGAAGTGAAGCGCGGCACGCTGGGCAATGTCGTGGTCAAGCTGCCGCTGCCGGCCGGCTGCCTGCCGACATTGTGGAATGCCGACCAACGGTTTCGCCAAGCCTATCTCGACGAGTTCCCCGGCTTCTACAAGACCGCGGATGCCGGCATGGTCGATGAGGACGGCTATCTCTATGTGATGGCCCGCACCGACGACATCATCAATGTCGCCGGGCACCGGCTGTCGACCGGTGCGATGGAGGAAGTGCTCGCCGCCCATCCCGATGTCGCCGAATGCGCCGTCATCGGCGTCGCCGATGCGATGAAGGGCCAGGTTCCGCTCGGCTTCGTGGTGCTGAACGCAGGCGTGGCACGCGAGACCGGTCTCATCGAGAGCGAAGTGGTCGGCCTGGTGCGCGAACGGATCGGCCCGGTCGCCGCCTTCAAGACGGTGGTGACGATCAAGCGCCTGCCCAAGACGCGGTCGGGCAAGATCCTGCGCGGCACGATGCAGAAGATCGCCGACAAGGAGGACTGGACGATGCCGGCGACCATCGACGATCCGGTCATTCTGGACGAGATCGCCGCGGCGCTGAAGGAGCGCGGGTTCGGGGTGTAGATCGTCTAGGCCAGCTCCGACGGAACGCGATTGCCTCTGCACGGCGCCCAATCTTTTGTTGTGCGATGCAGCAATCCATCTTAAAGTTCTTGTGGGGGGCCATCCGGCGGCACGGTATGGCTCAGCAAAAAACTACGTTTGGCGGCGTCGACATCCTGCGGTTTCTCGCCGCCGTACTCGTCATGGTCTATCACTACGGCTTCTGGGTGTGGGCCTATCCGGACGGCCTCTCGGCGCAAGCCACGGGCGGGGTTCCGGCGCAACCGGCAATAGGCGCCTGGGTCGAATCCGGCTGGATTGGCGTCCAGATCTTCTTTGTCATCAGCGGTTTCGTCATCGCCTTCAGCGCCGAGAAATCGACGCCGTTGCGATTTTTCGAGGCACGGGTCAAAAGGCTGGCGCCGGCGGTCTGGATCTGCGCGCCGGTCACCGCGGTGCTGTTGCTGGTGATCGGTGTCAGCTGGCCGACCGATGCGGTGATCAGGCTCGTGCGCACCGCCCTGTTCGATCCCTATGGTCCGTGGGTGGACAGCGTCTACTGGACGCTCGGCATCGAGATCGCCTTCTATGCCGTCGTGTGGGTTCTGCTGCGGCTCGGCCGCTTCCATCTGATGGAGGCTGTCGCCATCGCTATCGGCGTGGTCAGCACGCTGTTCTGGTGCCTCTACTATCCGCTCGGCTGGTCCGACTTCGCCGAGACGCGCTGGCTGCAGCTCACTCTGGTGCACCATGGCTGCTTCTTCGCCGTCGGCGTCCTGCTCTGGCTGATGCGGTTCAAGGCGGTGACAGTCTCGCGCCTGGCCTTCTGCCTGCTGTTCCTGGGCGGCGGCGTACTGCAGATCGCCAGTTCGGTCGACGTCCGCAGCATCAAGGTCGATGCCGTGATGCCCTATGCGCCGCCAATCCTCATCTTCCTGGTCGCCATCGCCTTGATGGCCTGGTCGCTGCGGCTCGACCTCAGCTGGAGCGGCTGGCGCCGGATCGGCCTGATGACCTATCCGCTCTATCTGATCCACGACGTCATCGGCGCGGCGATGCTCGGGGCCATGGTGCGCGCCGGGCTGCCATATATCCTGTCGGTGGCGACGGTCGGCGCTACCATGATCGCGGCAAGCTGGCTGGTCGCGACCGAAGCCGAACCGCGCATCCGGCTGCTGCTCGACCACACCATTTTCCGCTACCGCCTGAAGGCGGCGTAGAGAGCGGGCGCATGGAGCGGGATTCACTTGAATCGAACCCGTTATCCCGCCTATCCGTTTGTTTTAGCCGCGTTTTTGCGACGCCAAGCGATCCGCTTGGCTGCCAAACGCGCCAAAGCGGTTCGCTCACTTCCACGGAAGCGCCGAACCGCTCTATCTCCTGTTCTACGCAGTTCCGGACGGAAAACCGTTTCACACCTTTCCTGGAACTGCTCAACCGGGCGTCTACTCTCAAGGCGGCGCGTGGCCGCGCCATTCCAGCCGCCATGAGGCGGCCGGCTTGTCCAAGACGGCTATCGGTCTAAACCGTTGCCTTGCTGCGCACTTCCGACTTGTCGAGATAGTAGGTGGAATATTTGTCGAAGAATTTCTCCGACGCCCCGAACGATCCGTATTTGGCCAGCTTCTTCAGATCGACCTTGTTGAGGACCGTCCCGACGATCTTGTTGGCGACGTAGGGTTCGGATTCCAGCATCGACCTGACCATAGCGCGCGGCGTGCGGCCCCATTCGGTGACCAGCACAAAGCCATCGACGAGCGGCGCGAAGGCCTTGGCGTCGACCACCGGGCCAAGCGGCGGCAGATCGACGACGATGTATTCGAAAGTCTCCTTGGCGTTCTCGATGAAGCGCCGCATTCCGGCAGAGGAGAGAAGCTCGCTGGTATGCGAGAAGTGCCCGCGCAACACGGCCGGGATGATCGCCAGCTTGGTCTGCCTGTCGATCTTGCCGACGGACTGCCAGGTCTGGCCGCTCACCACCGCTTCCATCAGGCCTTGCTCGGCTTCCATGCCGAGCCCGCGGCTGAGGCCCGGGTTGCGCAGGTCGCCGTCGATCAACAGCGTCTTGGCGCCATTGGCGGCAAGCAGTCCGGCGAGATTGGCCGCGACCGTCGACTTGCCTTCGCCGGGAAGGACCGAAATCACGCCGATGACCCGGCTGCCTTGCCCTTCCATGACGACATCGAAGGCGATCTTGGCGCTGCGCAGCGTTTCGGAGAACATCGATGCCGGAGCGTCGATGCTCACCCTCATCCGCGCGCGCCTTTCGAAGGCGGCCGGGGATTTGGCGATCTTGGGGTCCAGCTGACCGTCGGCCGGCTTGTCTTCCTTGGCGGCGGCCTTGCTGCCGATGGTCGGCAGGTAGCCCAGGAATTTGAGGCCGACGCGGTCGCGCACATCCTCGCCGGTCCTGAAGAAACGCTCGTTGAATTCGTTGAGGCCGCCGAAGCCGGCGCCCATCAGCACGCCGAGCACGAGCGAAAGTCCAAGCACGATGATCGTACGCGGGCTTGAGGCGGAGAGCGGCGTCGAGGCGTCCGAGATGATGCGGATCTTGCCGACCGGGAAGGATTGCTGCTGCGCGGCTTCCTCGTAGCGGCCGAGGAATGTCTGATAAAGCGTGGTCAGCGCCGTCGCCTTCTGGTCGAGATCGCGCAACTTGACCTGAGACTGGTTGTCGATGGAACTCTTGCCCTGGGCCGCCGCGACATTGGCCCTGAGCGCGGTCTCGCGCGCCAGCGCCACCTCATACTCGTTGCGATAGCTCTCGGTCAGCTGCTTCAGCTCGCCGAAGATCTGCGTCGATATGTCGGCCTTCTCCTTGGCAAGGGCCACGGCCTGCGGATGCTGGGCGCCGAAATTCGCCTCGACATCCTGCTGCCGCTTGGCGACCGTGAGATAGCGGGTCTTGAGCGTGGCGATGACCGAGCTGCTCGGCTGGTCGCTCGATATTGCGGCATCCCTGAACGCGTTGTCGGAGCCGCTGTCGACGATGGATTTGTACTGCTGGTAGCGGGCGCCGGCGCGGGCGGTATCGGCCTGCGCGACGATGAGCTGGGCGTTGAGGTCCGCCAGTTGTTTGTCGCTCATCAGCTGGCCGTCGCTGTTGGCGGCCAGGCCGTGTTCGGCCCTGAATTTCTCGACCGCGAGCGACGCCGCCTGCGAGCTCTCGCGCAGTTCCGTCAACCTGCCCTGCAGCCAGACCGCGGCGCGCTCGGTGGCGTCGAAGCTGGCATCGAGCTGATCGGCGAGATAGGCGTCGGCATAGGCCTTGGTGATCGCGGTCGCCAATCCCGGATCCGTCGCCTGATAGCCGAGTGCTATGACATAGCTTCGTCCGACGCGGTCCGCCCGTATTTCGCTCTGCAGCTTGAGAATGGCGTAGTCGCGGCGAGACGTGGCGATCAGTGCATCGCGGGCAGCGGGGTCGAGCTTGCTGACGTCGCCAAGACCCGCCATGGGAGGGCTGGGGCGGACATATTGGATGAGGCCGCGGACCAGGCCGACGCCCTGCGCCAGGGCCGAGACGGGGGGATTCATGAAACTGTCGTTCTGGTCGAGCTTGAGCTTGTCCACGACTACGGCGGCAAGCCGCGTCGAGGTGAGGATCTCGATCTGGCTCAGGATGGCGGAATCGGTCTGCATGGTCGTCGACGCCGCCGAGATATCATCGACGATCTTGTTCAGGCCCTCGTCGATCAGCACGCTGGCGACCGACTGGTATTTGGGCGGCGTGGTCTGGAGATAGAGCACGCCCAGGAAAAGACCGATGACCGCGCACACGGCAACCACCTTGGCCTGCCGTGCGGCCATGCCAAGCAGCCGCTCGACATCGATGAAGTCTTCGCCGTTTCCTGCATCCGAATTCGGCAATGGCATCCTCTTGTCGAGAGGAAAGTTGGCATAATTCATCTTCGGTCCAATTCCAGAGCCCGTTCCATCCCGATCGTCGGGATGGGCTCTATCTCAGTGTTTCAGCATGATCTTTTCCGAACCCGCGGCTCACCGGGATCATGCCTTGACTTGCAGGCGCCTCGAAGATCGGGAGCATTGCCAAACGCAACGCAAGCTCCATGACACAGCGGGAGGCCTGCCGGCCCCCACACCGTCAGCGTTCGGAGAAT
Organism: Mesorhizobium sp. M0587; assembly: GCF_040320945.1. Lineage (NCBI taxonomy): Bacteria > Pseudomonadati > Pseudomonadota > Alphaproteobacteria > Hyphomicrobiales > Phyllobacteriaceae > Mesorhizobium > Mesorhizobium sp. M0587. The sequence goes on along the minus strand of NZ_JAMYQP010000003.1, from coordinate 202,820 downwards.
GCTCCCGAAAAAAGGGCATTATGCGGCTTCTTCCTGGCGTTCATGCGACCGGACGAACTCCCGGAGCATCTCGAAAATCGGGCCCTTCATGTCGTCGCGCGCCAGCGCGAAGGCGACATTGGCCTGGATGAAGCCTTCCTTCGAGCCGCAGTCGAACATGCGGCCGTTGAAAGGTTGGGCGAAGAACGGCTGATCCTTCGACAGGCGGACCATGGCGTCCGTCAGCTGGATCTCGTTGCCGGCGCCGCGCTGCTGATTGCCCAGAAGCGCGAAGATCTCCGGCTGGAGGATGTAGCGGCCGTTGATGTAGAAGTTCGACGGCGCGTTCGAAGGCGCCGGCTTTTCGACCATGGCCGTCACCTCGAAGCCGCTGCCGATATCGGTGCCGCGGCCAACGATGCCGTACTTGCTGGTTTCGGTCGGATCGCAGCGCTCGACGGCGATGACGTTGCCGCCGGTGCGGTTATAAAGGTCGACGGTTTCGGCGAGACATCCGCGCCCGCCGAACGAGACCATGTCCGGCAGCAAGAGGGCGAAGGGCTCGTTGCCGATGACCTCGCGCGCGCACCAGACGGCATGGCCAAGGCCTTGCGGCGATTGCTGGCGGATGAAGCTGGTGGCGCCGGCAACCGGCAGCAGGCTTTCCAGCGATTGCAATTGCGCCTTCTTGCCGCTCTGCTCCAGGGTTCCGATCAGCTCCGGATGAAGGTCGAAATAGTCCTCGATGACCGCCTTGTTGCGGCCGGTGACGAATACGATGTGCTCGATGCCGGCTTCGAAAGCTTCGTCGACCGCATATTGCACGACTGGCCTGTCGACCACGGGAAGCATTTCCTTCGGCATCGACTTGGTCGCCGGCAGGAACCGTGTCCCAAGCCCCGCCACCGGTATCACGGCCTTCCTGATTTTCTTCATCGCAAATTCCTTCTGAGGAGATCGACTTCAGTCCATTCACAGGCCACGAAAATTCCCTCCATGCACCTGCATCTTCACCTCCCCGCCCCAACGGCAAACTGTGCCGCTACTCTTCGCAACCGCACGGCGATCGGCATGCCCATATGCCTGACCGCCGCCGGGTCGCTGAGCGCCGTCCGGATCGCCTTGAGCGGGGACCGCGCCTTGATGTGCTGAACCATGGACAGGAATGAGGCCGCCTTGCGCAGGCTGCGGCCGCGCCGGGCGAACGCGGCTTGGGCCGCCTCATCCATCCGATGGGTTTGAGCGAATATGGCGTCCGCCTTGCGCATCGCCTCGACATGGTGAAGCTCGAGCACGCGGGAGATGGAGCCGCTGCGGATATGATAGGCATAGCCGATTTCCGGCTCGACCACGCATTTGCCGCCCTTGGCCAAGGCATTGGCGAGCAGGATGTAGTCCTCGCCGATGATCAGATCCTCATCATAGCGAAGCCGGTTCTCGTCCAGGAAGCGGCGCTGGAAGATCGGCTTGAGATAGCCGAGATTGAACTTCGATTCGAAGACGACGTTGCCGGCGATGTAGGTGGCCAGCGAGATTTCGCGCAGGGCTTTCAGATATCGCCGCGGGAACATTGCGTCCTCGACGACGCCGTCCTCGCGCACGACCTGGAGGTTGTCGACGGCGATCTCGGCGCCCGCTCCTTCGGCGCGGGCGATCATTGCGGCGATGCGGCCGGGAAAGACGGCATCGTCGGAATCGAGAACCGCGATCCATCTGCCGCGGGCGTGATCGAGGCCCGCGTTGCGGGCGCCGCCGGGACCACGATTCTTTTCCAAGGCGACGACGCGCACGATATCCCCGCAATAGGCCCGCGCCACATCGAGCGTCGCGTCGCGGGACTTGTCGTCGACGACGACGATCTCGACGCTGACATCTTTCTGGGCGATGGCGCTCGCGATCGCCCGGTCAAGCGTTGCCTCGGCATTGTAGGCGGCGATCACAAAGGAAACATCGGGGACGAAGGAGACATCAGGCTGCACGCTTGCCTCCTTCCTGCGGCGAAGGCTGGCCGTACAGCCGGATTTCGCGGATGCCGACGAGGCCGCTGACGACGCCGACATGCATGATGCCGCGCAGTACGCTGCGGTTCCTGCGCACCGGGCTGGCGACAAGCGCAATCGCGGCGGCGAATGAATAGGCCGCCTTTGCCGCGGCAAGGCCGACCTGTTTGACCAGGCCGATGCCGCTGGCGTCGCGCCCCAGAAGGTGGCCATGGGTCTGCCCGACGCGGAAACGGCGGCGGCCGAGCCAGTCGAACGCGGCCCTGGCGGGCGGCACCACCTCGTCGACCCAGGCTTCCTTGGAAAAGGCGATCCGGCCGCCGGCCTTGACCATCTGGTCGAAGAACTCGGTGTCCTCGCCGCCGGTCTGGCCACGCGCCAGGCTGAAGCGGCGGCCACGCAGGCTGTCGGATCCCATGCCAAGCAGGACGTTGCAGGTGTAGCCGGTGCGGATTTCGCCGCGTACCCAGACCGGCAAGGTCGAGTGGAAATCGCCGCGGCGCATCCAGTCCGGCGCATCCGGGCGATAGCGCGCCCGCACCGGGCCAAGCACGGCGGCAGCGCCGCTCGTTTGCATCGTCGCCACCAGTTCCGCCAACCAGCGGGAGGTGGCGGTCTCGTCGTCGTCGATGAAGGCGACGAAATCCGCCTCGCTGGCATCGAGGCAGGCGTTACGGGCGATCGAGATATTGCGCGCCGGGCAATGCCGGTAGCGGATCGGCAATGCCAGTTCCCGCGACAGCGCCGTCACCAATTGCCTGGCGCTTGGCGTATCGTCGTTGTCGGCGACAATGACGGCGACGTCGAATCCTTCAGGCATTTCCATCGCGGCAAGCGAACGCAGCGTGTCGGCCAGTTCCGGCCGCCGGAACGTGCAGACGCCTATGTCGATGCTGCGGTTCTTGCCGGAAACCCCCATCACGCCACACCTCGCCGCGAGCCGAGACCGAGCAGCTGTAGCCAAAAGCCGACGGACCAGGCGAAATGCATGACCATCGCCGAAACGCCGGCAAGCGCGATATCGGCATTGCGTTGGCTTATCGCCGTCCACAGGCCGTAGCCGAGGCACACCGACGCCCATAGCAGCAACGGCACCGCCGCCAGCCAGTGTACGAAGGAGAACGCCGCCAGAAGAACCACAGGGAACACCAAGAGCGGCACCATCTGCCGGACCTTGGGAACGACGCGGTGCTTCAGCACATTCTTGGCGCGGCCGCGGCCATAGCCGAGATACTGGAAATAAAGGCCGCTGAGCGAGGCGCGCGGATAATAGACCATCTGCGTCCTGCCGCTCATCCAGATCCTGTGGCCGGCCTCCCTCAGCCGGTAGTCGAGCTCGGCATCCTCGTTGTGGCTGAAGCTCTCGTCATAGCCGCCGACGGCCTGGAAGGCTGATATCCGCATCAATGCGTGGTGGCCGTGGTCAACCCATTCTCCGGCGGAGAGGTGGCGGTGCTTGGAGCCGCCGGTGCCGAGTTTGGAATTCTGCGCCGCCGCGACCGCCTTCTGCACGGCGCCGCTGCCGCTGGTCAGCATCGAAACCACGACCGAATCGGCCCCGGTGGCCAGCGCCTCCTCGACCAGCCGGTCGCAATAGTCGTCGGGATAGCCGCCATGGGCATCGATGCGGATCAGATACTCGGCGCCGTCGCCGAATTCGGCCACCGCGAGATTGATCGCCGCGCTCTGAATGCGCTTTTCATTGTGAAGCAGGATGATGCGCGGGTCCTTCTTCAGGCGCTCGCCGACGATGGTCAGCGTGCTGTCGATGCTGCCGCCGTCGGCAACGACGATGCGGGCGTCAAGCCTTGCCGCCGCCGGGCAGAGCTGATCGAGCAGCACACCGATATGAGCCGCCTCGTTCAGGCAGGGGATCACGATCAGGCTGGAGGGAAGCGCTTGCGTCATCGGGCGATGTCCATTCTATGCCAAGGCCTCGGTTGCCAAGGGTTCGCGCATGGCGGTCAGGCGGCTAAGCTTTTCGACCAGCGCCCGGCAGTCGCCGCGATCGTAGCTCCAGGTCCTCGGGCTGTGGGCGAGAACGCGTGCCTTCAGCCTGCTGAAGCGATCATTCTCCATTTTGCCGAGTACAGCTTCGAGCGCGTCCGATGTGGCCTGCGGCAGAAGGATGCCGATGTCCTGCCGGTCGAGGAACCGCCCGGTCTCGGTGTTGTCCATCGAGATCGGCACGGCGCCGAAGCGGCAGCCTTCATAGAGCCGGTTGGGCAGCAGCCATTTGGAGTTCTGCCCCTCCTCGAAGAAGTCGATGGCCCAGGAGAAATGGACGTCGCCATAGATCTCCGCCATGTCCTCCGGATTGCGGTAGGGCCCGCGAAACGAAAGCCACGGCTCGGCATCGACAAACTCATGGAAATCCGGAAATTCGGAGAGCGCCGGACGGCCCCGCAGCACGATCTCGAAGCGGCCATTGGCGCGACGCGAGAAATCGGCCAGCAGCTCAAGCGAGCGGCGGCACCGCAACGCACCGAACCAGCCGATGCGCCACGGCGGCGCGACAGGGGCCGGCGCGGCCTCATGCGCGACGGACGGGATTGCGGCGCTCTCGAAATACTTGTTCTCGATCAGTTCGACGGGTGCCGCGACCTGGCCGAACGGCTTGAAATAATTGGCGATGAAGGCCGGCGAGCTGGTCACCAGCAGCTTCACGTCCCGCGCCAGATAGCGCTCCGTGGCGCGCAGCGCCCTGCCCAGGACATCGCCGCGCAGCATGAGGCGGTGAATGTCGAGGCATTCGTAGACGATCGGCACGGTGGCGCCGAACGCCGATCTGGCGCGGCGGGCCAGCGCCAGCATTTCGAGATTGCGCGCGATGATGAGATCGGGCCGCGGCGTGCCGCCCAGCTTCGAGCCGATCGAAACCGCTGCCTTCGCCACCGCAGTCAGGCGTTGGGCGAATCGGCCGTCACGCGTCGCGCCGAGGTCGATCGGCCGCAATCCTTCGATATCGGCGACCGGGGTCGCGACGCGGCGGAAGCCAGCCAGGGTGACCTGGGCGCCGCCTGCCTTGAGCATCGTGATTCGCCGGCGCACTGCCGGGTCGGAAACGTCATGCACAAGGTACAAGACATGCAGCATGAAAACTCGACCGCTGTTTGGCCCACCACCCACGGGGATGCTAGTACAGCTCTTGCTGCATCGCAACATTTTTGCTGCAGCGATCCACGTTTTCTGTTGCACTGCAAAATTATTGCCGTAGTTTGTCGTCGGCGGCGGTCGTGAATTTCGAGATTGGAAATCCACGCAAAAAATCAGGAATCCTGAATTTGGAAGCCAACGCATTCGATCCGCCAGAAGGCTCCCTCCGCAAGTCGGTAGGGCGTGGCGCGGTCGTGACGGCCCTCTCGCAATCCGTGCGGGTCGCGACGCAGATCATATCCGTCATCGTGCTGTCGCGACTGCTGTCGCCGCAGGATTTCGGCGTCGTGGCGATGTGCGCGCCGGTGCTGGCCTTCATCGCGCTGTTCCAGGATTTCGGATTGACGCAGGCGACGATCCAGAGATCGGGTATCCGGCACGAAGAGGTAAACTATCTCTTCTGGATCAATGTCGCCGTCAGCGCGATCCTGGCTTGCGTGCTTGCCGGAGCCGCCCCTCTGGTCGCGGCCTTCTACGGCGAGCCGCGCGTGACGGGCCTGGTGGCAGCGTTCGGGCTGCAGATCATGGCCTATGGGCTGGGCGCGCAGCATCTGGCGCTGCTGACGCGCCGCATGCAGTTCGGGCGCCTGGCGATCATCGACGTCGCCAGCGCCGTCGCCGGCCTCGCCGTCTCGATTGCCTGGACCTTCATCGACCGCTCCTATTGGGCGCTGTTCGCCGGCACGCTGACCGGAGCCGTGCTGCCGACGCTGTGCTATTGGGCAAGCTCGCGCTGGCGCCCCGGCCTGCCGCGCAAGGTCGCGGGAATCAGCGACCTGATCAATTTCGGCGCCGGCATCACCGGTTTCAATTTCGCCAATTTCTTTGCCCGCAACCTCGACAACGTGCTGATCGGAAAATACTGGGGCGAGGCCCAGCTCGGTCTCTATGACCGCGCCTACAAGCTGCTTTTGTTTCCGCTGAGCCAGATCACCAATCCGCTGTCGAAGGTCATGGTGCCGGCGCTGTCCAGGCTCAAGGACGAACCGGACCGCTACCGCAGCGCCTATCTTCGCGTCATGCCGCTGATCCTGCTGGTGGCGCTGCCGGGCGTCGCCTTCGCCACTGCCATGTCGGACGTGCTGATCCCCTTCGTGCTCGGCGAACAGTGGCGCGCGAGCGCCGGGATTTTCCTGGCGCTCGGCTTTGCCGGCCTGCTCCAGCCGCTCAACAACCCGGCGGGATGGCTTTTCGTCAGCCAGGGCCGTTCCGGCGATTTCATGCGCTGGGGCATCGTCACGGCCGTGACGTCGGTGCTCGCCTTCGCGCTCGGCCTGCCCTACGGCGCGCTGGGCGTGGCGGTGGCCTATGCGGTCAGCGAGTATCTGCGCACGCCTTTCCTGTGGCTCTATGTCGGCAGGAGCGGGCCGCTGCGGGCGAGCCATGTGGCGCGCGCGGCAGCACCGTTCGTGCTCGGCGCCCATCTGGCGCTGGCCGCGGTTTGGCTCGTCAAACCACTGCTGCCGCAGCAACATGTCATTGCCTTGGCCAGCGGCGCCGTTCTCGCCTACCTGATCACCGTCGTCATCGCGCTGGCATTCGCTTCCGGCCGCGAAGCGTTGCGCGAGGCCTTGAAAATGCTGCCGGCAAGGCCGCCGGCGGCGACGCCGCGCGAAGCGCAATAATTTGGACGTCTTCGTCCGTTACGAACATCCCCTCCAGCATCAGGTCTGATCCATGCACTACCGATCGATCTCCGATATGAACGACGCGATCGTCAGAAACCTTCACCGGCTGCCGCGCGACATCGACCTTGTCGTCGGCGTTCCCCGAAGCGGCGTGCTCGCGGCCACGCTGGTCAGCCTCGCGGCGAACATTCCGATGACCGACCTCGACAGCTTCCTGGCCGGGCGGGTCTACACGTCGGGCGTCACCAAGCGCCGTGCGGCACTCGACCGCAAAGTAACCGAAATGCGCAAAGTGCTGGTGATCGACGACAGCGTTGCCGGCGGCAACGCGATGCGCGACGCCCGCGCCCGCATTGCGGCTGCCGGCATCGAGGCCGACTACACCCATGCCGCCGTGTTCGGCCTGCAGCCGCAGCATGAAGAGACCGACGTCGTCTTCGAGGTCGTGCCGCATCCGCGCATGTTCCAGTGGAATTTCATGCATCACAAGTTCCTGGCGCAATGCTGCGTCGACATAGACGGCGTGCTGTGCCTGGATCCGACGGAAGCGGAAAACGACGACGGCCCAGCCTACGAGAAGTTCCTCAGCGAGGCGCGCCCCCTCCATGCCCCGACCCACCGGATCGGCTGGCTGGTCACCAGCCGGCTGGAGAAATACCGCGCGCTGACGGAGGCATGGCTCGACAGGCATCAGATCAAATACGACCATCTGATCATGCTCGACTTGCCGAGTAAGGCGGAGCGGCAGCGGCTTGGCGCGCATGGCAGTTTCAAGGCCGATTTCTATCGCAAATCCGATGCCATCCTGTTCATCGAGAGCGAACACCAGCAGGCGTTGAGGATCACCGAGCTATCCGGCAAGCCGGTGTTGTGCGTCGAGACGCACATGGTCAGCTTTCCCGACGCGCTGTCGCTGCCGGCGCTTGGCCAGGCCGCCCGGAATCTGCCGGCACGGCTGCGGCAGATCGGCTCGCAGGAAGGGCGCAAGAGTGCTGCCAAGACCATCGCGCGCACCCTGCTTGGCGCCCGCGGCTATGAGACGCTGAAGAGCCGGGTCAAACGCCCGGCCTGATCCGGATGGCTACGCCGCCTGCCGCGCGCGTTGCTGCACCGCCCTGTCCAGTATCGAGAAGAAGGTGACGAACTGGCGGTCGGGATCGAGTTCCGGGCGGCCAGCGAAGCTACGCGCCAGGCCCGAAAGCCGCTCATATTCCTGGTTGTCGCTCCACAAAAGCCTGACCGCCGCGACCCAGTCGGCAAGCGGGGCATCATAGTCGAGCACAACGCCGCCAGGGCCAATCGCTTCGGGCAGGCCACCGCGCCGAGAGCCGACGACCGGGATGCCGCTGCAATGCGCCTCGGACGCGACGCGACCCCAGGCCTCCTCCCATTTGCTGGGTGCTAGCAGGATCCTGGTGCGGCCGTAGACCGTCTTCATGTCGTTGGTGCGGCTCTCCAGCACGACATTGCCGAGCGGCGCGATCGTCTCTTCGATGCGCGCCCGATGATCGTCATCCAGCTTCCAGCTCTCGACGAACAGGAACCGGATTTCCGGGCAGGCGCCAGCGATGCGCACCGCAAGCTCAAAACCCTTTTCCTCATAGGGGTTGATCAGCGTGACGAACTGGCCTGTCGTGGGCGTGCTGTAATGGGTCGGGTTGATGGTCGGCGGGATCACCGTCGCCTCGATCCCGAACTCTCTCTTGTAGGTGCGCGCGGTGAACTCGGAATTGGCGATGTAGAGCGCCGAGTGCAATTCGCGCAGGTCGCCACCCAACTCGTGGAACTCGACATTGCGGAGATAGACGACCAGCGGCACGCCCTCGGCTTGCAGCGCCTGACCGAGGGGAACCGACTTGTGGCACTGGACGACCGCCACATCGGGCTTCTGCCGGTCGACGGCAAAGCTTGCCGCCTCCCAGGGAAACCAGGCCCGGACCACGGGATAGCCAGGGAAACTGTCGACGACCGCCGGTTGCCGCAAGAGCTTCATCTTGGCGCGTGCCTTGAAGCCGAAGACGCCATCGCCGAACAACGCGGCGAGCACCGAGGCTTCATGCCCATGTTCGATCAGCTGTTCGGCCAGATGATGGGTGCTCGACTGCACGCCGCCGCTGAATTCGGGTGTGTAGCCGTTACCGCCTGCAAAAAGAACTTTCATGATCCTGTCTCCTGGTCTTTTCGCGTTTCATTGCATGCGGCCCAACGGCCGCCTCAGGCATTTTGCGGTGGATCGAGCGTCGCGAACGGATTGGTGCATGGCTGCCACCCGGTGAAGCGGATCGGATCGTCGGGCGAACTGCGCCAGGCGTAGTCGGTCAGCATATGGAATTCGGCGATCAGCCAGCGGTCGAAATGCGTGAGGTCGCGCCGCTTCTGCGCCGGCAGCAACTGGCGTGCTTCGCCAAGTCTGGTCTTCTCGAGCAAGGTGACGGCATCGCCTAGCTTTTCACTGGGAAATATCCACGGGTTCCGGTTGCGGAACTCCAGCACGAACTGCTGGAGATGCTCGATGCGCATGTTCAGCCTGCCGAAGTATTTTTCGAGCGTGACGCGAACCAGATCCTCGTCCGAGAACGAACTGACGGCGGCGTAGGCGATACCGGCCGACACCACGCCGCCTGCAACGATGGCCAGGGCAGAACGCCTGGAAATTTCGATCATCGGCCTGCTCCTTTCATGCCATGCGGCTCGCCGCCCGCAGGGACAGCGCCGCCGCTGTCAGGCTGGGATTGGCGCAGGAGCAGCTCGGATAGGTGCTGGTGCCGACGACAACCAGGTTTCTCAACCGGTGATGGATCATGTCGCTGTCGATCACCGAATCCGCCGGGCCGGTGCCCATCCTCAGCGTGCCCTGCACATGCGATTCGGTTGGCCGGATGCCGCGGTCGAAAAGTCTTTCCACCGGCAGCGGGGCAAGCAGCCCAGGCAATTTCTCAAGGGCTCGAGCCATGCCCTTGACCGCGTAGTCGGACGGCGCCTTGAAGCTGACGAAGGCATTGTCGTCCTGGTCGAGGGTGACGAAATTTTCGGGATCGAGCAGGTTCTCGGTGACCACGACAAGCGGCAGCACCTGGCGCAGCCGCCCCTTTTCGGCACGCATTCCGTGTTGCCAGCGGTTCTCGAAATAGACCAGTGCGGCCGCATGCTCGGACCTGTGCGGACCGTCATAAAGACCGAAATTCAGGCCGGTGGTGATGGTGCTGCCGTCGAAATTATCGACGCCGTCGAGATAAACCTCGAAATTCCAGCCATAGGATTCATGCAAGCCGCGCCCGACGAATTCGTCTCCCAGGCCGGACCGAAGCATGATCGCCGCGCTCTGGATGGCATTGGCGCCCAGAACGAAGAGGTCGCCGCTGACCTGGTATTCCTTGCCGCCGTGGACGAAGGTGACCGACCGGACCGTGCCGCCGGCATGATCGAGCCGCCGCACTTCGGAGCCGAGGCAGACCGAAACATCGGGATTCTCGAAGACATGCATCAGCCCGTTATTGGCGGTGAACTTGGCGTCGGCCGGGCACAGCCAGCAGCGCAGATTGGCGCAGCACGCGCCGCGCTGCGCGGTCGCCACCCGGGCGCGTGCCGTTGGCATGACGAAATGCTGGCCGGGCTGGGCCGCCTTCATCATCCGGTCCGGCGTCGACATGCGATGCGGCGGCTGCGGAAACGGCCTCGAGCGCGGCAGCATCGCCGCCATGTCGGGATCACCCGAGATCGACATGACGTCTTCGGCATCGCAGTAGAACGGCTCGATATCGTCATAGCTGATCGGCCAGTCATTGCCGATGCCGTAGGTGCTTTTCAGCCTGAAGTCATTGGGATGGAATCTTGGCGTCTGCGCGAACCAGCAATTGGTCCCGCCGCCCAGCCCGATCGTGTAGTTCCATGGCTTGTCGGAGTTGGTCTTGTAAGTCGTCTCGTCGTCGATGTCGGTGTTGAGGTTCTGGCTGAGTTGCCATTCATGGGTGTTGTGGCGGCCCCACTCCAGAACCAGAATGCGCGCTTTTCGCCGTTTTGCGAATTCATGCAGGAAGAAGGCCGAACCGAAGCCGGAACCGATCGCGATGAGATCGAAATGATCCTTGGTGACTTGCTCGGGCTTTACGTCCAGCACCATCAGCCGCAACTCCTTTCCACGCCGGGCGCGCGCGCCCGTTTCTGCCTACGGCTGTTGGCGCCGGACCTCACGCCGCCATTCTGCCGATCGAGTGATATTCGATGCCGTGGCGGGCGATCACCTTGGGGTCATAGAGATTGCGGCCGTCGAAGATGATCGGCGTGGTCAGAGCGTCCTTGAGGGCATCGAAGGACGGCGCGCGGAAGTTTTTCCATTCGGTGGCGATCAGCAGCGCATCGGCGCCACGCAGCGCTGCTTCCTTGGTGCCGCACAACATCAGGTCATCGCGCAGCCCGTAGATGGCCTGGCATTCCTGCATGGCTTCGGGATCGTAGGCCTGCACCGCCGCGCCGGCTTTCCACAACGCCTCCATCAACGTACGCGCGGGGGCCTCGCGCATGTCGTCGGTGTTGGGCTTGAAAGCCAGGCCCCAGAGCGCAAAGGTCTTGCCCCTGAGATTGCCCTGGAAATAGCGGTTCACCTTGTCGAACAGGACCGATTTCTGCTCGTTGTTGCGCTCCTCGACGGCACGCAGCAGCTTGGCGTCGAACTTGACGCCTTCGGCCGTCTTGATCAGCGCCCGCACATCCTTTGGGAAGCACGAGCCGCCATAACCAAGACCCGGATAGATGAAGTGGTAGCCGATGCGCGGATCGCTGCCGATGCCCTTGCGGACCTCCTCGATGTCGGCGCCGAGCTGCTCGGCCAGATTGGCCATCTCGTTCATGAAGCTGATCTTGGTCGCCAGCATGCAGTTGGCTGCGTATTTGGTGAACTCGGCGCTGCGCACGTCCATCACGATCATCTTCTCGTGGTTGCGGTTGAAGGGCGCGTAGAGCTCGCGCATCACCGCCTCGGTTTCCTCGCTGGCCGTGCCGACGATGATACGATCCGGCTTCATGCAGTCGGCGACCGCGGATCCCTCCTTGAGGAATTCCGGATTGGAGGCGACATCGAAGGTCAGGTCCTCGCGACCTCTTTTCTTCAAGGTTTCGGCAATCCTGGCCTTTACCTTTTCACAGGTGCCGACCGGCACCGTCGACTTGCCGACGACGATCTTGGGCGTCTCCATCTCGCGGCCGATGGTCTCGGCGACCGCCAGCACATATTTGAGGTCGGCCGAGCCATCCTCGCCGGGCGGCGTACCGACCGCGATCATCTGGATTTCGCCATGCCTGACGGCGGCCGCCGCATCGGTGGTGAACGTGATACGGCCGGCGGCGTGATTTTCCCTGACGATGTTTTCCAGCCCCGGCTCGAAAATCGGGACGATGCCCTGGTTGAGCCGCTCGACCTTGCCTGCGTCGATGTCGACGCACACCACCTGATGGCCGACTTCAGCAAGCACGGCCGCCTGCACGAGGCCGACATAGCCAATTCCAAACACCGTCAGATTCATTCGGTTTCGTCCCCATCCAAGACAGCCGGCCGTTTTCGGCCCAGCCAGTTCAAATCGACTTTCCCAACTACTTTACGCTGCATGCCAGCGATTCCGGAAATTGGCAGGGCTCGCCCAGCGCGGTGAAGGCAACGCGCTCGATCTGCATCGAAAGCTTGCGGCCCGGATCCGTGAAGGGCCCCATCCAGCCGGTCATCGTGTCGCTGCCCCAAAAACTGAAGAAGATCTTCTGCGCGTGGCTTGGCAGCTTCGCCGGATCGGTGACTGTGTTCACCAACTGGCCGTTGACGTACCAGCGCAAGCGGTCCTTTTCCCAGACAAAGGCGTAGTCGTTGAAGGCACTCTCGGTGCCGCCCGGCACGTCGACCAGCTTCTCGTTCTTGCCTTTGCCGGCAATGTAGACGTTGACCTGTACCTTCGACGTATCCTTGGTCAGGACCTCGAAGTCGATCTCGTCCCAAGGCTGCTTGTCCGACGGGCCGATGTAGGAAAAGAACGCCGCGTTGAGGCCGGAGCCGGTGTCTGTCTTCATCCGCGTCTCATAGGTGCCGTAGCCGAAGCGCTGCTTGGTCTGGATCTCGCCGCAGGCATAGGCGCGATCCTTAAGCTGCTGCTTTTCGAAGCCCAGCGACAACACCCCGTCCGCCAGGCTGACCTGGCCCTTCGACCAGGTGCAATTCTGGTGACTGCCGTTCGTCCAACCGTCGGACACGTACCAGCGCTCGCGGTTGAAACTGGTGAAATCGTCGACGAAGGACGGCGATGTCGCAATGTCCTGGGCGTGGGAAGGGGTCGTCGCCAGGCCACCAAGAGCGGCCAGCAGCAAGGCGCCGATCAAACCCAATCGCCGCAGGCCGGCTTGCCCGGCCTCGCGCGCGAACGGAGATGCGTCGATTGCGATGGCGGACGTGTTTTTCGGATCCAAATTCATACAAACTCACCTTGTGCTGTGCGTCCCCAACCCAAAGTCGACGTTTGAACCGTGGCTGAACGGGCCAAGCTTGACCTTCTGTCTGACCCTCCCGAACTCCTTGTCCTGCCTCGCATAAAATCAATCGCAATTTCCCAAGCCTGCACGTTCACCCTCTGCCAGCGCCTGCTGGCTTGGCGAATTCGCGGGCCGAATCGGACGCCTCATCCCCGTCGAAGACCATGTCCAGCGAAGGACGGAGCTCCCTCATCATGCCGTTCTGACGCGAAAGCGCAGCGATGCGGCGTTCGCAGTCCAGGATCGACTTCGTCAACGCGCTGACCTCGGACGATCTTTTGTCGGAGGCGGAGCCGTTCTCCATCGCCTCGACCAGGAAGGCGGCATTGGTCGCCGTCTTGCGGTAGCGGCTCTCCAGCCCGGCACGCTCGGCCTCGATCTCCGCGGCGATCTGCTCGAACAGTCTCGCCAGCCGATCCAGGCGCGAAATGTCGGCCTGCCTGTCGCGGGCCGGATCCCTTGATCTGAAGCCGAATATCGAGGCCATGAACCTAGATCCCTGTCATCGCCGGCTAACCAAGCCGGGCTTCTGGCCGACCCGTGACCGGGCTCAAAATAGCACGTCCTGCTCCTCCGACGGGAGAGACATCCACCAATATATACCAATCCGATCGGGGGGCCCGTTCGGCTGGTCAATTCAATTTGTTGCACCGCAACATAGACTGCCATTCCCGGGGCCGCGAGGCAACTACCCAATTCGTAAACTCATAATTCCGGCGGAATGGTTTGCGTGATGAACGGGGCCGGCAGCAAAACGAGAACGCTCCGGACGCTTTACCGCTCCTTGCCTGCGCTGGTTCCGGCCATCAAAAAACGCAATGGCGGCACATGCTTGTGCCTCGACACAAGGCCGACGCGGCGGAAAAGCGCCTCGAGCTTGTCGGACGCCACGCCCTGGATGATGGGAACGAGATTGGACTGGCTTGCGAAGGCATAGGCGGCAGCCGACGCCAGCCCCCGCTCCGCTTTCACATCGAGGAAATTGCGCAGCCGGTATTTGTCGCGCACGTGCCGCTCGTGCCGCCGCAGCACGGCTTTGGAACCTTCGGGCAGGCTGTCGATCGCCAGCAGCGCCAAGTCGGCATCGGCCAGACGCTTCAGGTCCTGCGTCTTGTGGCGGCCGCTCAGCGAATCGGCGCGGACAATAGCGCCGTAACCGCAGGAGCGGATGATTTTGAACCGTGCCCCGCGGGCCACCGCGCGAGCGTAGAGTTCATAGTCCTCACCCAGGCGCAGGGCCTCGTCGTAGCGCAATTCGTGTCGGTCGAGGAAGGCACGGCTGATCACCGGCTTAAGGAAACCCAGTTCGCTCCTTTGCACACGTCGCCTGGAGATGTTGCCTTCGACAAAGCGTTCGAAATCGAGGAATTCCGGTTCCGCCGCAAACTGCGGAGCGACGATCTTCGTCACATCGCTGGTGGCGTCATCCCTGATCAGCATGATGTTGTCGGCCGCGAAATCCCAATCGGCGCCGGCAAACAGGTTGCGAAACCGGCCCTCGAGGAAGAAATCGTCGGCATCCAGGATGCTGATGAATGGCGATCTGGAGCTGGCTATGGCGGCGTTGCGGGCGAAGGAGGGGCCGCGATTGACGTCGAGGCGCATCACCGCAAGCCGGCCGCTTCCGTCGTCGGCGGAGCGGGCGACCTCGGCCGTGTCGTCGGTGGAGGCGTCGTCAACGACGACGACCTCCGCCACTTCCGGCTCGCGCAGCGCGGATGCGATGGCGGTCGCGATTGTGCGCGCCGCGTTTTTTGCCGCGATGATCACGCAGACCTCAGATTTCGTCATCGACATGGATTTGCCTCTTGCACAGGTTCCGATCTGCCCTCGCCCTGTACGTCTCCGAGCACCGCTATCACGGACTGCCCGGCCGTTCGAAGATGCGGCGGCTGATGTCCGCCGACGCTGCCCAGCCGGCTTCGGCCAGATAGCGGACCGGTTCCCGGCCGCATAATTCCCACAACACCGTTCGCCGCTGCGGCCACCGCAGGGACGACAGCCATGGCGCGATGACCATGCTGAGCAGATCCTCATTGCCAATGCGCGACAGGATCCGCGTGGCGCGGTCCGACAGGAGCGTGCCGGCGCCGCCGAGCAACACGTCCGCGGCGCGCAAGCCAAGCAGCAGCGTATCGTCCAGCCCCTGCCTGGCGGCCGCATCGAGAACGGACTGCTGATCGGCCTCGTCGAGGCGCGCGGCGCTGGCCCTGACATCGCAGACATAGCCCGCGCAGGGCTCCCGGTTGAAAAGCGCCTTCGCGACGCTGATGCAGGACAACAAAAGCGTGTCTGCGGCCGATGTGATCGGCACCTCAGAGCCGGTGATCTCGACCTGCCGCTTTCGCCGCAGGAATCCGTCGGAGTCGCGCGGGCTCGGCGAGCCGGGTTGCTGGAGGCGGTAATGAAGGTCGACCGTGGATGCTTTCGGCCCATCGCCGCGAACCATGTGCTGTTCGCCAAGGAAGCGGACCCACCAGACCGAACGCGACTTGCCGGCGACCTCGTAGCCGATCGAGCGCAGCGCATCGCGCGCCCTGGAGAAGCCGGCAGGCGATACCAGGATGTCGACATCGCCGGATGGCTTCATGAAATGGTCGCCATAGAGAAGCTGCTGCTGGAAAGGGCCCTTCAGAAAGACGAAATCGATCTGTCTTGCGCGCAGCACCTCATGGATCGCCAACGAATCCATCAGGCAGGCCGCGTTCATCGAAACCGTTCTCCTGCGATAGGTATCGAGCCACTGGAAGAGTTCAAGAGGTCTGTCGGCGGCCGGCGCGCGCGACAGCGCCTTGAGGACAAAGGTCGCGATCTTGTTCAACCTGGCGATGTCGGCGACATTGGCGACATCAAGGCCAAGCATCGACACGGTGCCCGGGGCGGCGGCCGGTTCCGCGAAATACACCCGCAGGCAGGCCTGCACATAGACTATCTCGTCGGCGCAGTCGGTCGCGCGCAGTCGCTCGTACGAACTTTCAGGCAAGGCCATTGAGCGCACGTATCTCCAAACAGCGGTCAGCGCGGTGCATATGTTGCAGTGCAAGCAAAGCATCTCGAAAAACTTTGGCGCAGTAAAGCTTTTTCCCTTTTTGCAGTGCCATATTTTGCGACCAGAGCACTTGCCGCGGCGCCCGAACGGCGGCGAAGATCACGTTGAGGCGGCAACCGCCGAGGGGACTTCAGCGCACGCTCTTTAACGGAATTGCCAGCGCCGAAAGTCATCCCTTGAGCGGCGCCTTAAAGATTCGGCGCCCAGATAGAACATTTTAATTATGTGCAATCAAAAGTTTAATAAGATACCAGCCGGCAAGAGCCCGATGCACATGGATTGTGCTGAGGCCAAAGCGGATTCTAGCCATAGCTCACGCACAGTCTGACACCCGCAGCCCATAATTGATTAACGCTCGGTAAATGCGGCTTGACTCATAAATGCTGCCATGCAGCTATTGCGATGCAGCATGAAAGCGCTGCCGGCACTCGACAGGCCGTTTCCAGTCCTATTGGAGAGTAAAATGGAACAGAATGTTGAAAGGCATGAATATGAAACGCCAAGCCTGATGGTCCATGGTTCGATCGAAACCATTACCCAGGGCGGCGGCGGCAACACGGCGATCGACGCATCGTTTCCCGCGCATACGCCGATTGGCGACCTAACATTTTCCTGAGCATGCCGCAGTTTTCCGGAGTGACTAAGTTGGGACTCCGGATTAAAAAACCATAAGAGAGTCGGGGGCGCAAAGGCCTCCGACTGCCTTTCATTGCCTGGAACTGCTGAAGCGTTTTAAGCGAGGTTTTGGGATGAACAGGAAGCTATCCGACCGTGATTTGGCCGGCCGCGATTTGGCCGACCACGACCTGGTAAGCGCGACCAAGGATGCCGTGGCTTGCGAATTCGGCGAAGGCCTGGCGCTCCTCAATCTCAAGTCCAACATCTATTACAGCCTGAATGGCGTCGGCGCCTTCATCTGGGAGCTGATCCAGGAGCCGAAGCCGATCGCGGACATCCGCAGCGCCGTGCTCGCGCGCTACAATGTCGACCCCGAGCGCTGCAGGGTAGATGTCGACGCATTGCTGCAGGGCCTGGCCGAAAACGGGCTTGCGAGGCTCCATCATGAGACCCTTGTCTAGGCGGGTTTCGCAGGAGGCAACGAGACCCCCCGGGCAGACCAAGCGTCGGCTTGGCCGACGGGGTCTGGTCAGGATTTGGTCCCTGAGCGGCTCGGAAATCATCTTTCTCAGCCACTGTCTGCTGGTCGTGGCCTCGGTTCGGTTGGCGCTGACATTCCTGTCCTACAATCGCGTCCGCAACGTGGTGGCGCGGCTCGAGGCGCGTCAGTGCGCAAGCATGGGCGAACTGCGGCGTGTCGGCTGGGGCATTGCCGCCGCCGCACGGTTCGTCCCGCGCGCCACGTGCCTGACCCAGGCACTTTCCGGCCAATACATTCTCGCCCGCCAGGGCAATGCCTCGAATATACGCATCGGCATCGAACGCGGCACCGGCGAGCAACTGAAAGCCCATGCCTGGCTGGTCAGCGACAATCATATCGTGCTTGGCGGATCGATCGATGGTTTCACGCATCTGGTCGACCACGGCAGCCGATGAGCGGCGTGGCCGGAATCCTGCTGTGGCAGGACCCCGCACCGGCGGTTGCGGCGACCGACATCCAGCGGATGCTGGCGCGCATGCGCCATCGTGGCCCTGACGGAAGCTCATGGTGGCTGGACACCGGATTGGCGCTTGGCCACGCCTGGCTCGACACCACGAATGAGCCAGGACCCGGTCCACTGACGATGGCTGGCGGCAAGCTCGCCATCACCGCCGATTGCCGGCTGGACAACCGCGACGAGCTTCTGGCGAGGCTAGGCATACGCGACAGGTCGGTCGCCGACGCGACTTTGCTGATGCGGGCCTATCTGCGCTGGGGCGAAGCCTGTCCAATGCATCTGCAGGGCGATTTCGCCTTCGCCATCTGGGACGGCGAGCGGCGGCTCCTCTTTTGCGCGCGCGACCATTTCGGGGTCAAGCCGTTCTATTACCATGCCACGGACCGGCGGTTTGCCTTTGCCTCCGAGATCGGGCCGATCCTCGGCATCGAGGGGATAGAGACACGCATCAGCGAGTATCGGATCTCGGGGTTCCTAGCCGGGCTCCCCGACGATCCGCAGTCCACGCCCTACAGCGATATATTCAGCTTGCCGGCGAGCCATAGCCTCACCGTCACCGCGCAACAGGTGACGCTGCGCCGATACTGGCAGATCGAACCGTCGTCCCTGCCGATGCGGCCGGATGCAGCGGAGGAGTTCGCGCATCTGTTCTCGCAATCGGTGCGCAACCGCATGCGGGGAACATCCTCGGTCGGCGCGATGCTGAGCGGCGGTCTCGATTCCTCGTCGATCGCCTGTGTCGCCGGCCTGCAAAACACCGTCGAGCGCAAGCCGAGGCTGCCGACCTTTTCGCTGGTTTTCGAGAAGGGCTCGTCGATGGACGAACGCCCGTTCATCGATGCGGTCCTCGATCAGCAGAATGTCGACCCAACGCTGATCGCGGTCGGCAATTATGCGCCGTTCGCCGAATTCGAACGGGTGCTGGAGGAACAGGAAGGAACGTTTCTGGCGCCGGGCCTGACGCTGACCCGCGGTATCTACCGGACGGCGGGCGCGAAGGGCATCAAAGTGCTGCTCGACGGCCATGGCGGCGACGAGGTCGTCTCGCAAGGCCATGGCCACTTGCATGAATTGGCCAATTCCGGCCGCTGGCTGGATCTCTGGCGCGAGATCCGCAGCGCCTCGAATACCTATGGCGACAGCACGTTTGGCCTGTACTTCCAATTCCTCACCATCTACGGGCCGGCCTGGCGCATCGCCAAGCTGAGACATCTGGCGAACCGTGCGCTGAACAGGATACGCAAGCCGGCGCCTCGCGGCCGAAACTGGCGCGACCTGATCAATCCGGACCTGGCCAGGCGAACCGAGCTTATCGACCGGTTTCACCGGGCGGGCACCATGCCGCCCGATGTCCAGGCCAGCGACGCCTTGAGCCATCGCTGGATCCTGTCCAACGGCTATGTGCCGCACTCCTTCGAGGTCCTCGACAAGGCCGCCGCCAATTTCGGCGTCGAGCCGCGCTATCCCTTCTGGGACAAGCCGCTGGTCCAATTCTGCCTGGCGCTGCCGGGCGAGGAGAAGCTCAGCCACGGCTTTGGCCGCTATGTGATGCGCCGCGCCATGCAAGGCATCCTGCCGGCGGCGGTGCAGTGGCGGCGCGACAAGATCGATTTCACCGCCAATTTGGTCAACGGCATGGTGCGCAACCATCGCGAACTTCTGGAACAGCTGCTCGTCTTGGATGCGGGCCGTATCGCGCCCTATGTCAACCTGCCGGAGGTCAGCGCCGCCTATGCGCGGCTGCTGCGCCAGCCAGATCAGGTCGCACCGCTGGACGTCCAGTACGTCTGGCGCTCGGCGTCGCTGTCGCTCTGGCTGCGGCAGCTCCAGCAGCGTGGAAGTCCCGCATGATGCCCCGAACCGAGCCGCTCGCGGCAGGCGTTGATCCTCCACCTCCGCATGGCGGGCCTGTGAGAGAACGGCGCTTCTACGGGGCGTACGGTCTGACCATCGCATCGGAAGTGTCATTGCCCGAGTTGGAGCCGGTGGAGCCGGCGGCAGCGGACATCCTGATCACCGTCGGCGCGATCGACATGCCGAAGCCTGGGACCGATGCAGCGACGATCTTCCGTTTCGAGCAGGACCGGCAGTATCTGGCATGGGATGCCGTCGGCGCCTTCCTGATCAGCGATGGATCCCGCATCGAGGTCGAGCCGGCGCCGGGGGTCGACGACACGCTGATCGCGTTTCCGCTGCTCGGCCCGGTGATGGCGCTGCTCTTGCACCAGCGCGGCCTGCTTGTCCTGCACGCCAGCGCGATTTCGGTGTCCGGCAGGGGCGCCATCTTCATGGGCGACAAGGGCGCGGGCAAATCGACGACGGCAAGCGCGATGATCCGCGCCGGACATGATTTGCTTACCGATGACGTCGTGGCGCTCGATCTCACCGATCCTGACCAGCCAATGATCGTTCCAGGATTTCCGCAGATCAAGCTCGCGGCCGACGCCGCGGCCGCGATTTCGCTCGGGCACGTGCAAGTGCGGCCGCAAGTGCATCCGGCAATCGACAAGGCACAGCATCGCCTGCACGGCGCCTTTTCCGGCGCCAAGGTGCCGGCGGCCAGGATCTATATCCTCGAACGCGGCGGGAAAGCTGAAATCACGCCATTGCCCACGATCGCCGCCTTGCCGGCTCTCATCAAATTCTCCTACGTGACACGTTTCGGCCGCGCGGCCCTGCCCGGCTATTTCGCCGCGATGCATCTGCGGCAATGCGCGCGCCTCGCGGACCATGTCGGCGTGTGCCGCCTCGAAGTGCCTGCCGGCCTGCAGCGCATCGACGAGGCGGTGGAGTCGATCGAACGGGATGTAGCGGCTGATGTCTAAGCCATCTGTCTTCAGCCTGTCGCTGTTTCGCGACGTTGCCGCGCTTGGCGCCGTCATTGCTCAGATCGGCGGCCGGCGAGCCTGGACGGCATTGCTGTTCCTGATTCTTGGCAGCCTGACCGAAGGATTTTCCATCCTGCTGCTTGTGCCGCTGCTGCATCTGGTCGGGCGCGCCGACCAGGATTTCGCCGTCCGGCTGCCGAACAATGAATTCGTGCGCTGGCTGGTGCCGGATGGAACGTTGCAACTGACGACGGTGCTTTGCACGCTTGTCGCGCTTGTTGCCCTGCAAGCGGCGTTCAACCGCTTCAAAGCGGTCTACATGGCAAGGCTTCTGTTCGATTTCATCAACCGCTTGCGCATGAACCTGTTCGAGAGCATCGGCAAGGCGCGGTGGGGCGTCTTCGCGCGCATGCGCGGTTCCGATCTCGATCATGCCCTGACCGGCGACATCGACCGTGTCCAGGGGGCGGCGTTCTCGCTCTTGATGCTGGTGCAGATCGCCGTGCTTCTGGCCGGCTATCTCGTGATTTCCATGTTCATCTCGCCTGTGATGACGCTGTTTGCCGTGGTGATCGGCATCTTGATGTTCGTCGCGCTGCAACCTTTTCGGGCGCGCGCCACCGCTTTCGGCCGGGTCCTTACAACCAATCGACAGGACCAATACCGGACCGTTTCGGAATTCCTCGGCGGCATCAAGGTGGCCAAGAGCCTGAACGTCGAGGCGACCTACTTCGAGCAGCTGCGGTCGACGCTGGAAAGGATGAAGGCGGACAACATCGCCTATGTCCGCAACAGTTCGATCGGCACTGCCGTGTTCCAGGTAGCGAGCGTCATCGGCCTCAGCCTGTTCATCTATGTGGCGCTGGTCCGCTTCAACCTGTCGCTGGCCGAGATCGTCGTGCTGCTTCTGGTCTTCATGCGCATAGCGCCGCGCTTCATGGACATGCAGACACAGGCCCAGCAGGTGCTGATCAATCTGCCCGCCTATACGGCGATGCGCAGCCTGCAGGCGCGCTTCGATGCGGAGCGCGAGCCCGGCCATGTGGAGTTTCAGGATTCCAGAAAGGTGTCGCTCGATACCGGGCTGAACATTCGTGGCGTCTCCTTCGCCTATGACGACGGCGCCGGCAAGACGGTGGTGAGCGACGTCACGTTCGCGCTGCCGGCCGGCAAGGTAACCGCCCTGATCGGCCCGTCGGGATCTGGCAAGAGCACGATCGCCGACATGCTGCTCGGCCTGCTCGAGCCGACAGCGGGCAGTATCCTCGCCGACGGCGTCGAGATCGATGCCGCCAACCGCCGCCGCTGGCGCGATCAGGTGGCCTATGTGCCGCAGGACGTGTTCCTGCTGCATGACACGATCGCGGCGAACCTGCGCCTTGCCGCGCCGCAGGCCGGCGACAGCGATTTATGGGCCGCGCTCGGCGCCGCGCACGCCGGCGAATTCGTCGAACGGCTCGACCTCCGGCTGGAGACGGTGGTCGGCGACCGCGGCGTGCGGCTCTCCGGCGGCGAACGCCAACGCATTGCGCTGGCGCGTGCGCTGTTGCGCAAGCCATCGCTGCTTATCCTGGACGAAGCGACAAGCGCGCTCGACTGGCAGAACCAGTCGCTGATCGCCAGGTCGATCGACGGGTTGCGCGGCACCATGACCATCCTCACCATCGCGCACCGGCCCTCGATGATTGCCTTTGCCGACTGGGTGGTGGCGATGGAAGACGGCCGCGTCGTCGAAGTCGGGCAATATCAGCGGCTAAAGGAAAAACCGGCGAGCCGGCTGTCGAGGATGCTGTCGGGCGAACAGTCCGAGGCAGCCAACGTCGCGTGAGGCCGGCCAGGTTCTGGGTGGCAACGGTTCACAAGGACTGAGAGGCGGCCTGGGCGCACCGCGTGGAATGAACGCTGAACGCCGGCTGCCCACCGGGCCTCCAACTCGTCAGACGCGTGGTGTGCTATTAGTGGAGGCCCCGCCTGGCGCTGCCCAGCTTCTCGCCTTCGGCCACTTCGGTCGAACTCAGTTTTCTCTCGGCGTCGCGAGCCCTGTCGGCGGGCGTCGGCGCGCTCCTGGCGATCATGGTATAGACGAGCACGAAATAGCCCACCTGAATGGCCGCGGCGCAGAGGATGACGCGCAGCAGCGTCGTACCCACGGAAGCTCCGCCCAGCCAGGACCAGGCGACGACGATCGCGAGCGCGAAAATCATCCCAACGATGAATTTTGGAAGCGACATACCCACAGCCCATAATCCGGCTCGGGTATATCCAATGATTGCCCCACCCGAGCGCAGTCCCTTGTCATGCGGGCTTGTTAAGTCGCCCCGCTCTCGACCGGTTGCTTCCGGCCTTTCAACCTGTCGCCACCATGACAGGTATAATTTGCAATTCTATTAAGGCGAGCAAAAGGCGGCAAGGGCAACCGCAAATATTTTTAGTTGAGCTTTCACGGTCGACTCACCCATGCTGCAACGCACACGACGGGACGTCGCTCAAACTCCATCCGTCATCGTTTTTCAGTAGAATCTACAATATTGAGTAGTATTTTACGTGAATAGCTGCGAACATCACGCCAGCCTAAAGCACTAACATGCCCCGCTCCGGAGCGAATGGAACGCACTGCCCGAAATTCGCCCCAAAAAGGCCCGTATTTTTTCAGCAATGCCCATTTATTGTCACAAATGTGCTAAATATTCTGAAATTTGTGCAGGGCGAGCTTATTATTTGGTCAATTCATGACGTGACTATTTCAGGCCTATGGGAAATTGTGTGTTGCGCTGCAACATTTTTTTGGTATCGTGCCGTAAACCATTCGTTCAACGCATGGAGTTTCGGCATGAGGGACATTGCCAAGTCGGCTACCGCGGACTTTTCGCAGGCTGACACCGATTTTCCGCCGCCGATCGGCGGCCTTATCAAACGCAGCTTCGACATTGCGGGTTCGCTGGTCGGCCTGATCGCTCTCAGCCCGCTATTCGTCATGATAGCGCTGCTCGTCAAATTCTCCGATGGCGGATCGATCTTCTACGGGCATCGGCGGATAGGGCGCGGCGGACGGGTTTTCCCCTGCCTCAAGTTCCGCACCATGGTTCCCGACGGTGAAAGGGTGCTGGCCGCCTATCTCGCCGCCAATCCGGAAGCCAACGCGGAGTGGATTTCGACCCGCAAGCTGAAGAACGACCCGCGTGTCACCCGCGTCGGAGCGGTCTTGAGGAAACTCAGCTTGGATGAATTGCCGCAGATTATCAACATCCTGCAGGGCGACATGAGCCTTGTCGGGCCTCGCCCGGTGGTGCGCGACGAGCTAGAAATCTACGGCAGCGCCGCCGTGTACTATCTGAAATCCCGGCCCGGCCTGACCGGCCTGTGGCAGGTCAGCGGCCGCAACGACGTCTCCTATGACAGCCGCGTCGCGTTCGACCGCCACTATGTCGAGAACTGGTCGCTGTTCGAGGACGTTCGCATCATTATCAAGACGGTTCCAGCCGTCTGGATGTCGCGCGGCTCCTACTGATCAGCCAGCAATGCCAAGCATCCGGCGGCAAGCTCATCGGGCGATGGGGCTAAAGCGGATCGGAACGTTCAGTTGAAAACAGATTTGTTCGAAGCTTTTGGCAGCGGCCTGTTTCCAGGCCGCTCACGGCGGGCGTGGCTGATGGCCACGTGCCTTGCCGTGTCGTTCGCTCTTCCCCGGATCGCCTCCGCCGACGAATATCATCTCGGATCGCAGGACAAGCTCACCATCCGCATCGCGGAATGGCAAACCGTCGAAGGCACGTTCCGGGACTGGTCGGCCGTCAACGGCCAGTACACGGTCGGCCCGGCGGGAACGCTGTCGGTGCCTTTCGTCGGCGAACTGCCGGCAGCCGGCAAGACGACCGCGGAAGTCGCCGCGGCGATCGGCGAGGCGCTGCAGCGTAAGCTCGCTCTATCCGACAAGCCCGAAGCCTCGGTCGAAATGGCACAGTTCCGGCCATTCTACATCTCGGGCGAGGTGCAGAACCCAGGCCAATTTCCTTACGTGCCCGACCTGACGGTGCTGAAGGCCATCAGCGTCGCCGGCGGCATCAGACGAAGCGCCGACTACGGCCCCCAGCTCGGCAAGGACATGGTCACCGCCAAGGGCAACTTCGATATCTATGACGACCAGCGCGTCCGGCTCATCGTCAAGCGCGCCCGCATCGATGCCGATCTCGCGGGCAAGACGAGCTTCGAGCCGCCGAAGGAGGTCGAGGGCGATCCTCGACTGCCGGCCATCGTCGCTGACGAGATGACGATCCTGACGGCCGACCAGAAGGCGCTGAAGCTGAAGCTCCAGGCGCTCGACGATCTGAAGGGGGTTTTGCAGTCCGAGATCGAATCGCTGCAGAAGAAGATCGGCAACCAGCAGAAGCAGGTCGATCTGGCACAGCAGCAGCTCACCAGCATCGGTCCGCTGGCACAGAAAGGCCTGGTCGCCAACGCAAGACTGCTGGATTCGCAGCAGTCCGTCACCGACCTGCAGGGCAAGATCCTGGACTACGAAACGGCCATCCTCACCGCCAAGCAGGCGATCAGCAAGGCAACGCAGGATGCCATCGATGCCCAGAACACATTGAGTTCGAGCCTCGCCGCCGACCGGCAGCAGACCGAAGCCGACCTGAACGAGGCCGCGCTGCGGGTGAACATGCAGAAAGGCTTGATGGCCCAAGCCACCGATCCCGCCACAGTGGCCGCCAGCGCAACCAACGAAGAGCCCACGCTGATCTATTCACTGCTGCGGGCTGCCGACGGCAAGACGAGCGAGATCGCGGCGAAGGAAGACACGCCGGTGCTGCCCGGCGACGTGATCAAGGTCAAGCTGGCGCCATTGGCCAGCCAGTAGGCCGCAGACCTCAAACTCGATCTCGGTGTTTCGATCCATCCCGCAAAGGGATGGATCCCTGCTGGGCGCCACGCGTGCCCGAGGACTCCTGCCCGTTCCGGCTTTAGAATTGCTCTGGCCTCTGAAGCGGCAAAGCGTGCTGCTATTGAAGGGCGGCGCGCTTCAAGTGTTTACGCATGTCGTCGTCTCAAAACCGCAGCGCGGTTTTTTGAGCGTTCCGGTTCATGATTGGTCGGCTGCCGCCGCGCGGCCGTGCTGAGGCCAGGCGGCCGCGGTCCCCGCCGCATCCGCCGGTTGGAAGGCCGGGGCCCGCCATGTGCGGGTAACGGGCAGCCGCGCGAGTTTGAAGAAGCTGAAATACAACAGGAAAGAGCCCATGATATAGGGGTTGAGGATCTCGACCTCGACGAAGGAGCGGATAAGCAGCAGCACCATCACGCCGATGAGGACAACCGATTCCGCTTGCCATGCCCTAAAGATCACCGCCGAGACGTGGCCGTAGAGCGTGCGCAGCATGATGAGCGCGATCATCGTCGCCCCGACGAAGCCAAGTTCGACGAGTGCTTCGATGTAGGTGTTGTGGAAGTGGAAGCCGGTGCGGGTGGTGATGTAGAATTCGTTCCACAGCCGCTCGGCCTCGGCGAAGCCCTGCACCCAATAGGCGGCATAACCGACGCCGAGGATTGGCGATCTCTGGACGGTATCCCAGCCCTGCTCCCACAGATAGGTCCGTCCGGTGAGCGTCGAATCCTTGCCGAAGATGCCGAGCACGAAGTCCATGAGGCCGAGATTGAGGGCGACGAAAGCCACCACGACCAGCAGGCCGGCGCCGACCAGGAAGATCACCCGGCGATAGCGCCGCGACAACAGCTTGCTCATGGCGAGAAGCGCCACCAGCGCCAGCACCGCCGGTATCGAAGCCATCGAAGTGGCGGAATGCGAGACGACCAGGAGATAGGCCGACAGCAGCACGACAGGCACCGTCAGGATGAAGCTCAGCCGGCCGCGACGCAGGAAGGCAAGGAATACGACGGAGAAATAGATGCCGAGCGAGGCGACGAAGCCGATCTGGTTCTTGGAGGCAAAGGCGCCGACGAAATTGTAGGTGCCGTCGAGGACGTCCTCGGAATATTGCCCGACCTTCAGCGAATAGAGCATGACGACGAATATCCCGACCAGGGCGCCAATCGTCAGTGTGCGCACGCTGACGGTGCGCGCGGCGACGTAGGCGCAGGCGATATGGGAAAAGTACTGGATGGCCGTCCTCGCGGTGGTGCCAGGAGCCTGCGACCAGAAGACAGAGGAGCAGACATAGGCCGCGAACAGCAGCGGCAGCCAGGCGCTGGACAGCTGCCGCAGGAACCGCCGGTAGTCGACCAGGATGAGCGGAAGCCAGACGGCGTAGTAGGCGAGGATCAGCACCTGGCCGAAAATCACGGAGTAGGAGAACGCCCAGATCGAGACGGCTACGGCAAAACTGCCATAGACCGAGTTCTTCTCGGGATCGACCAGCAGGGACTTTGGAATCTTCATCTCAGGGTCCAGCCGACACGACCCGGGGCCGGCGAGCCACAAGCCAGCCGGCATATCCGCGAACAGGGGCGTGCAATAAACGGCATCTCCATTGTGCAGTGCAATATAACCTATCGCGCCCCGCGCTCAATGGCAAATCCGGTCACCTTGTCTTACAGCCGGGCGATCGCGGAGAGATCACGGGCTAGCCCGGCGACAGCAGCCTGGATCAGGATCACCGGAAAGGGGCTAAAATCCGGCATGGACCAGGATTGGCCCAGAAGATCGGCCGGCATGCCGGCTTGATTCTCGCCCGGCGGTAACCTCAAAGTCGCCGCCGATGGGTGAGCCGGAGGAAAATCAGATGCCGATGAACTTCGCGGGACGGTTCGGTGGCCGGTCGGCCGTCATCACCGGCGGCGCTTCCGGCATCGGACTGGCGGTAGCGCAAAGGATCGTCGGCGAAGGCGGACGCGTATCGGTATGGGATCGCGATCCGGCCCAGATCGAACAGGCAGAGGGCATCATCCCCGGCCTCCACGGTGTTGCCGTCGACGTTGCCGACGCGACCGGAGTGGAACGCGCCGCACGCTCGACGACCGAGGCCTTCGGGAAGGTGGACATCCTCGTCACCAGTGCTGCCATCACCGGGCCGAACATGACGACCTGGAACTATTCCGTCGATGATTGGCAGAGGGTCATCGACATCAACATCAACGGTGTATTCTACTGCAACAGAGCGCTGGTTCCGCACATGCTCGAGCGCAATTATGGCCGGATCGTCAACATTGCTTCGATCGCCGGCAAGGAAGGCAATCCCAACGCTTCCGCCTACAGCACTTCCAAGGCCGCGGTGATCGGCCTGACCAAGTCGCTCGGCAAGGAACTGGCCAAGACCGGAGTGACGGTCAATTGCGTGACGCCGGCGGCGGTGCGCACGGCGATCTTCAAGCAGATGAGCCAGGAGCACATCGACTTCATGCTGTCCAAGATACCGATGGCGCGCTTCGGCGAGGTCGAGGAGGTGGCGGCGCTGATCTGCTGGATCGCCTCGGAGGAATGCTCGTTCACGACGGCCGCCGTATTCGACGTTTCCGGCGGCCGCGCTACCTACTGAGCGCAACTACAATTCCGCGTGACGGAGGCAACGAACGGGGGAGTACCGCGTATAGTTCCCGGCAATCAAAATCGACGACGACGCAACAAATTATGCGGGAAGCCATGACACGATTTGACAGTTCGGCCTGCGCGACAGCCTTCCGGTATCGTGCCGGCCTTCGGCGATTGACGAAGGCCGCGGCCATCAGGCTGGAGTTCGCAGCATTTGCTTAAAGTCGACCCTGCCGCGCTTTCCGATGACGAGCTTCTGGACCGCTACCAGCGTGCGGCCTTCAGCTATTTCCTGGACAATGTGAACCCGGAGAACGGGTTGGTCGCCGATACCTCGCGGCCGAATTCGCCGGCCAGCATCGCCGTCGTCGGCTTCGCCCTGTCCTGTTACCCCATCGGCGTCGAGCGCGGCTGGGTGACGCGCGAGGCCGCCGTGAGGCTGACGCTTGCCGCGCTGCGTTTCTTCTCGACGAGCCCGCAAGGCAGCGGCGAGGGTGTTGCCGGCCACAAAGGCTTCTACTACCATTTCCTCGATATGCAGACCGGCCTGCGCGTCTGGCGCTGCGAGCTGTCGATGGTGGACACGGCATTGCTGATCGCCGGCATGCTGGTGGCGGGCGCGTATTTCTGCGGAGATATTGACGAGGAAGTCGAAATCCGCCAACTGGCCGAGGCGCTCTACCGGCGCGTCGACTGGCGATGGGCACAAGGCAGCAGTCCGACCTTGCGGCAAGGCTGGAAACCGAAGAGCGGCTTTCTGCACTATGGTTGGGAAGGCTACAACGAGGCGATCATCCTTTACGTGCTGTCGATGGCCGCGCCTGACAAGCCGACATCCGACAACAGCTATGCGGGGTGGACCGCGACCTATCAGTGGGAAAACATCTACGGCTATGACGTGCTCTATGGCGGTCCGCTGTTCATGCACCAGTTCTCGCATGCCTGGATCGACTTCGCCGGCATCCGCGACGCCTTCATGCGCGAGAAGAACTCGGACTATTTCGAAAACAGCCGCCGCGCCACCTACCTTCACCGCGATTATGCCCGGCACAACCCCTATGGCTTTGGCGGCTACGGCGAGAACCTGTGGGGGCTCTCCGCGGGGGACGGGCCTGGCCGTTTTCGCGCGCGGGTGGAGCGACGGCCGCACCGGTTCTCCGGCTACGCCGCGCGCGGCGCTCCTTTCGGGCCGGATGACGGCACGATCGCGCCGTGGTCCTATCCGGCATCGCTGCCTTTCGCGCCGGACATCTGTATGGCGGCGCTGCGCCATCTGAAGGACCGCTATCCCGAGGTGATCGACAATTTCCGGCTGCCGAGCGGCTTCAACCCGACACTTGCCAACCGGCGAAAATTCGGCCGCAACGGCTGGATATCGGAGGGCCACTTCGGACTGGACCAGGGCATCGTGGTGATGATGACCGAGAACCACCGTTCGCGCCTGATCTGGGAGCTGATGCGGTCCAACCAGCACATCCGTCGCGGTCTGCAAAAGGCGGGCTTCACAGGCGGATGGCTGTCACAGCCGGCAAGTGCCGCACCAGGTGACCGCGATGTCGCGTGAGAATACCAAAGCCGCCGCTTTCCCTGTCGACCGCAATGATTTCGAGCTGATCAAGGGCGCGCATCCGCCGCACTGGCGGAACCCGGAACCCGACGGTCTCTACAATCTGGTCGTCATCGGTGCCGGCCCCGCGGGCTTGACCGCCGCGCATGAGGCAGCAGGCCTCGGCGGAAAGGTCGCGCTGATCGAACGCAGGCTGATCGGCGGCGCTTGCATCAATGTCGGCTGCATCCCGTCGAAGTCGATCATCCGCACCGCCAGGCTCTATGCCGACATGCGCGATGCGGAAAATCTTGGCGGTGACACACCGCAACGTCTTCACGCCGATTTTCAGCGTGCAATGACGCGGATGCGGCAGATCCGGCAGCGGATCAGCCGCGCCGATGCCGCCTCGACCATCGTGGCGAAAGGCATCGACCTCTATTTTGGCGAAGCGCGCTTTTCAGGACCGGACACGGTCGTGGTCGCGGACAAGACCTTGCGCTTCAGGAAGGCGCTGATCGCAACCGGAGCGCGGCCGGAGTTTCCGTCCATCCCGGGGCTGGTCGAAGCCGGTTATCTCACCAACGAGACCATGTTCGACCTCACGGATTGCCCGCCACGGCTTCTGGTCATCGGCGGCGGGCCGCTTGGTTGCGAGGCGGCGCAGGCGTTCCGCTTGCTGGGCGCGAAAGTCGTCCTGGCGCAGCGCGAACCGATGTTCCTGCCCGGCGAGGAGCGTGACGCCGCCCAAATACTTTCGGACGCGCTGGCGCGCGAAGGGATCGACGTCCGCCTGAACACCGAGGTGGTGGCGGTGCGGACAGGGGATGGCAAGAAGCTCGCCGATCTGGTGCGGGAGGACGACACGACGACGATTTCCGTGGACGAGATCGTCACCGGCATCGGCCGCTCTCCCAATGTCGACGGCCTCGGCCTGGAAACCGCCGGCGTGGCGTACGACGCCAGCGGCATCAAGGTCGACGATTATCTGAGGACGACCAATCCACACATTTATGCGGCTGGCGATGTCTGCCTGGCGTACAAATTCACCCATACAGCGGAGGCGACAGCCCGCATCGTCGTGCGGAACGCGCTGTTTTTCGGACGCAAGAGACTGAGCGAACTGGTCGTTCCCTGGTGCACCTATACCGATCCGGAGATCGCTCATGTCGGCCTCTATCCAGCGGAGGCGCGCCAGAACGGCATCCCGGTCAAGACCTACACGGTGCTGATGCACGATGTCGCCCGCGCGGTCATGGACGGCGAGGAAGAAGGTTTCGTCAAGATCCACGTCAAGGAAGGATCCGACCGCATCCTGGGTGCCACGGTCGTCGCCAGCCATGCCGGCGAGATGATCAATGCGGTGTCGCTGGCGATCAAATCGGGCATGGGGCTGCACGCGCTGGCCGACGTCATCCATCCCTTTCCGACGCAGGCACAAGGCATCAAGATGGCGGGCGATGCCTACCGGCGAACCCGGTTCACCTCATTCCAGAAGCACCTGACGGCGCGTTGGCTGGCGTGGTCCAGGCGATGATCCCGGCCTGCGGCAAAGCCGACATTCAATGCGTATCCGCGCTTGACGAAAGCACCGTTCGGCTAAACAAGTCGACGCTGATCTTTGTGGCTGCGGAACGTTCTGAATGGCATCTGGAATACGACGCACGATGCAGTGCCTGACGCGACGTCCCAGGCGGCCGCATTGAACCGCGAAGCCGGTCCACCGGGCGTCACCGTACCGGCGCGGCGGGTGCTGGTCGTATCTCACGATCCAGCCTTCCCGCCAATCTCGGGCGCGGACCTGAGGAACTACCGCAACGCCGAGGCCGCGGCCGCGTTCGGACCCGTCCTCCTGGTATCGGTGCGGCCGCAGGCAATCGTTGCGAAGCCGCCCGGTGCGCTGATCCGAACGGAAGCCCTGTCGATAGCGGGAGAGGCCCGCAGCGGTTCGATCGGCTGGTGGCGCACAAGGGCCGAGCACCGCATTTCGCGCGCCGCCCTGGCGAGGCTCGAGGCGCTCGTTGGGGAATTCCGTCCGGATACCATCCTCGTGGAAGGTATCGCCCTGTTCAAGCTGCTGCGGCCTTTGCGGCCGCTGACGAAGCGGCTCATCCTCGACATGCACAACGTCGAGTCTGATCTGGCTGGGCAGTTGCGGCGTGCCGAAGCGGCGGGATCGCGCCTTGCCGCAATCTCCACCGCACTCGGCATCAGGCGGCTCGAGCGCAAGGCGCTTTCACTGGTCGACAGGGTCTGGGTCTGCTCGAACCGGGACCGCGAAAAGCTGATGGCGCTTTCCCGGCACAATGTGCCGGTCGACGTCGTTCCTAACGGAATTCCTCCCACTGGGAATGGCCCCCAGTGCCTGCCCGCCGACGCCGCGACCGACAGCGGCTTTCCGGCGATCCTGTTTGTTGGCCATCTCGCGTATCCTCCGAATGTCGATGCGGCCACGCGATTGGCCAGCATGATATTGCCTCGCATCCGACGGGCCCTGCCGGGCGCGACACTTACGCTCGCTGGACGGAGCCCAAAGCCTGCCGTGCGAACGCTGGCCGCATTGCCGGGCGTACACCTTCTCGAAGACCCGCAAGACGTAGCGCCGCTCTTGTCCAGGGCGCATCTCAGCATTATCCCGCTCGCGGCAGGCGGCGGCACGCGCATCAAGATCCTGGAGGCGATGGCCTCCGGCGTTCCGGTGATCGCGACACCGCTGGCGGCTGAGGGACTGGACCTTATCGAAAACGAAGAGGTGCTGCTGTCGGTCACCGACGAAGGACTGGCAGAGCTGGCCATCGGGCTCTGCTTCGACCCCGAACGCAGAGCGCGGCAGCGCATTCGCGCACATCAGGCGGTATGGGCAAGGTTCGGTCCGCAAGCCATCGGCAACGCCGTTCGTGACGGGCTCGGGCTGGACGAGGCTGCCGCATGATCCCGAAAATCCTGCACCAGACATGGAAGAGCGACACCGTTCCAGCCCGCTTCCAAGGCTATGTCGATAGCTGGAAACGGCACAATCCAGACTGGACGGTGATGTTCTGGAGCGACCGGATGCTGCTCGAATTCGTCTCTCAGCACTATCCGGACTTCCTGCCGATGTTCTGCAATTATACGCACGGGGTCCAGCGCTCGGATGCGGCCCGCTACATGCTTCTGCATCATTTTGGCGGGATCTACGCCGACATCGATTGCGAATGCGTCGCATCCTTCGATCCGATCATGAACGAGAGCCGGATCGTGCTCTGCAAGGAACCGGCCTCGCACACGCTCGTCCAGGCCGATTTCCGGGGTCTACCCTATCTCCTGTTCAACGGCACGATAGCGAGCCCGCCTCGTCACCCGTTCTGGCTGTGCCTTCTGTCCATGATGCCAGGGGTCGCCCACGCCAAGGACGTGCTCGACGCGACGGGCCCTTGCCTGCTGACCTCGGCCCAGCGCGGTTATGGGGATCAGCATGCCTTCGCCATCCACCCCTCCAGCCTGTTCACGCCGGTGACATCCGCCGGAAGCATGGAACGCGGGACCGGCGACGGGACGGGGGCGCTTTCGATCCATCACTGGGCCGGCACATGGTGGACGGCGGAGCCGCCGCCGCGGTGGCGCACCAGGATCCGCAGCCAAGCCTACCGGTTTTGGCATCATCTGACGCGCGGCGCGCATCTGGATGAGGCTAAAACGCAAGCAAGCGTCAGCAAGGCGGCCCTGTCAGCGGCACTGCCGCCAGGCCGGAACGTCACCGTTCTCGTGCCGCTTCGCGACGCGGCCGATCTCATCCAGCCGTTTCTCGACGCGCTTGATACACTCGACTACCCAAAAGACAGGATCAAGCTGGTGTTCTGCGAAGGCGACAGCCTGGACGGAAGCTGGGAGAGGCTGCAGGCGGCAACCGCAACGTTAGCCGGCAAATATCGTGATATCATCCTGCTGCAGAGCCATGTCGGCACCAGACTCGACAGGGCGAAGCGGGCAAGGCCACGCATGCAACGCGTCAGGAGAGGCGCGATTGCGAAGGTGCGCAATTACCTGATCGACCATGGCTTGAGCGAGGACGACGACTGGGCGCTGTGGATCGATATCGACGTCTGGCGCTTCCCCGGCGATGTGCTGAACCGGCTGATCGCCACCGGACGTCGCATCGCGGTGCCCAATTGCGTGAAGATCGCCGGCGGCGACAGCTTCGATCTCAACAGCTTCGTCGTGAGACGGCACCGAAAGGACTACCGCTACTATCGCGAGATATCTGGCGGTCTTCATCAGCCTCCGGCAGGCACGCCAGTCAGATATCATCTCAGCGATCTCAGGCATCTCGACATCGTCGGCCTCGATGCCGTTGGCGGAACCATGCTGCTGGTCGATGCCGCCTTGCACCGCGGCGGCCTTCGCTTCCCAGAAATTCCCTACCGGGATCTCATCGAGACCGAAGCCTTCGGCGTGCTCGCCAACGATCTCGGCATTCAGCCGGTCGGCCTGCCCAAGCTGGAGATCCTACATGTGCCGTGGTAGGGCCGCGGCTTGCCGAAGTTCTGGAGCGGTTCACCGTGTCACGGGAACGCCGAACCGCTCTATCTCTTTGTTTTTACGCAATTCCGGACGGAAAACCGTTTCACAGTTTTCCTGGGATTGCTTTAGCCTGGGTGGTTCGAGATAGGTCTGCGGCCGCAGACGTCGCCACAAATAGCCGCGCTCCGTCGGATGCCCGACCTGGCTGATCCAGCATCCCGGAGCCTCGGGATCCCTGACCTCGCGCCAGTCGTCGCGTTGGCTCACATGTCGAGCGGCAGATTATCGGTCCAGCAGGCACGCTTCAATCGTGCAAAGCCCGCGAAATCGCCGGACCGATGGAAAGACCGGAGAACGTGACCTCAAAACCCTCGCGCTGCGGCGAACAGCACATGATGCCGACGTCGACCGACCCGGATGTCGGGAAATAAGCAAGCCGCACCGGCTTCCAATGACCGTCCGAGCCATCCAGATACTGGACGCGGATTGTCTCGGCATGACGGGTCAGGCGGATCCTGACTCCGTTCGGATCGGCGGGAATGGGAGCTAGCGACCAGTCGGACGTGTCGTTGGTGACCACGACGGAAAAATAGGAAAGACCATCCGTGTATTCGATGCCGGCCTTGATCCAATGCGTTTCGCTGAGCCGGACCATCAGCCCAGCCTGATCGTAAAGCACCTTGTAATCGCCCTTGACGGTGACCTCGGCGGTGAAATCGCCCACGACCGGCCGATGCAGGAAATGGCCGTTATCGCGCCAGAAACCGTAGAAGGTCTCGCGCCAGAAGTCGGTCTCCTTTCCGGTGCGCACGCGAATGGCGTCGCCGTCGACGGAATGGTGCGGCGGCGGATTGAGCCAGGTCATGTCCAGCAATGCCATCGCGCTGCACCGGTCCAATCTTGACATGTGTGGCGGCGCCGGCCCGAACAGCCGGCGCCCGATCAACCTGCGCCGATCAGCCTGCGAATGTATAGGCGGTCTTCACCGTGGTGTAGAATTCCATGGCGTAACGGCCCTGTTCGCGCGGGCCGTAGCTCGAGCCCTTGCGTCCGCCGAATGGGACGTGGAAATCGACACCCGCCGTCGGCAGGTTGACCATCACCATGCCCGCCTCAGAATTGCGCTTGAAGTGCGTGGCATGCTTGAGGCTCGACGTGCAGATGCCCGAGGTCAGCCCGAAAGGCGTGTCGTTGGCGACGGCCAGCGCCTCGTCATAGTCGGCGACGCGGATGACGCTGGCCACCGGCCCGAAGATCTCCTCGCGCGAACTGCGCATGGAGTTGGTGGCTTGCGTCAGCAGCGCCGGCTGCAGGTAGAAACCCGGCGTCTTGCGTTCGAGCCGCTCGCCGCCGAAGGCAAGCTCGGCGCCTTCCGCGCGCCCGATGGCAATGTAGTCCTCATCCTGCTTCAACTGTGTCGCGTCGACGACCGGACCGATCTGTGTCTGCGCGTCGAGAGCGTCGCCGACGACCAGCTTGCCCAACCGTTCTTTGAGCGCCTCGACGAAGCGGTCGTGAATGCCGTTCGTGACGATCAGCCTTGACGAGGCCGTGCAGCGCTGGCCCGTCGAGAAGAAGGCGCCGTTGATCGCGCATTCGACGGCCGTGCCGAGATCAGCGTCGTCGAGCACCACGAATGGGTTCTTGCCGCCCATTTCGAGCTGGAACTTGCGCATGTGCTCGACGCTTGCGGCGGCAACGCGCTTGCCGGTGCCGACCGAGCCGGTGAAGGAGATGGCATTGACGTCGGGACTGTCGAGCATCGCCTGACCAACCACCGAGCCCTTGCCCATGACGAGGTTGAGCACGCCCTTCGGCAGGCCGGCGCGGTGCAGGATGTCGACGATGGACCAGGCGCTCTCCGGAACCAGTTCGGCCGGCTTGAAGACGACGGTGTTGCCATGGGCCAGCGCCGGGGCGATCTTCCAGGCCGGAATGGCGATCGGGAAGTTCCAGGGCGTGATGATGCCGACCACGCCGACCGCCTCGCGCGTGATCTCGACACCGACGCCTGGTCGCACGCTTGGCACCATGTCTCCGGTCAGGCGCAATGTTTCGCCGGCAAAGAAATCGAATATCTGGGCGGCGCGAATGGTCTCGCCGATGCCCTCGGCCAGCGTCTTGCCCTCCTCACGCGCCAAGTTGCGGCCGAGTTCGTCCTTGCGCGCCATGATCTCGTCCGACGCCTTCTTCAGCACCGCATGGCGCGCCAGCGGACCTGAGCGGGACCAGGCCGGGAAGGCCGCCTTGGCCGCCGCGATCGCCTGGCCGGCCTGTTCGACGCCCGCCGAGGCGTATTCGCCGACGATGTCTCCGGTATCCGAAGGGTTGATGTTGCGGGAACCGGCCTCGCCGATCCACTCGCCATCGATGAGGTTTTTCCGAAACATTGTCATGATCCTGTCTTCCTTGGCTGTTGGCCGCGCGGCGGCATCCGGTCTGAATTTGTATTTGCCAGACAATTGCCTTGCGGGAAAGCACGCATCGGGCCGGCAGCCGCGACAAAAATCCCCTCTATGCGGACAAGCCCATGGCGCGTCTACAACAGCGGCACAGCCGCCCTTGTTCCAATGCATATCGATGAGACGTCATTCGGCGGGCTATGTCGAGAAGACGCTTGCCCGCAGCCATTGACAACAGCTGCTACGACCAACCGGCGACAGGACGATCTGTTCAGAGCGTGAACGACCAGAACAGGCAGGCCAGCGTCGCGGCGGCGAAAATGACAAAGAACAGGCTGCGCAGCAGCACGTTGCGGCGCAGTCCGTTCATGACGAAGTGACAGCCCACGATCGCCACGGCAAACAGGAACCGCCAGTTCAGGAGCGCCCACAGGGCGCTGCTCTGGCCGAAGGCCCATCTGGCGAGAAGGCCGCCGACGATGGTGGCAAGCAGCACGATCACCGTCCAGAAGATCGCATCGGCGGCATTGGTCAGGACAACACTGGCCGCCCTGATCGGCAGGATCATCATCAACAGCGCGCTGAAAAAATAGACGGCGGCTAGCGGAATGAATGTCCCGGCATCGGCGATGCCGTCGAGGCGTCTGACGCCGATCGCGCCGTAGGGATAGCCGTGCCTGGCCACTGCCAGGCTCAACGCCATGAGCAAGGCGGTGAGCACCGCGACCAGTGCGAAGGATGTGAGGGCTTTGCTCATGATGTTCCTGTCTCAGACGAATCAGACAGGAACGTTTGTAGTCCGCGGTCGTAAATTGCGCGTAAGCGTGGTCGCACGCCACACGGATTTCGATCGAACCGATCCGTGGGCGAGAATTTATTCGGCGGCGATCCTGCCCGCCGAGCGGTTGGCCAGTACGAAGCCCACCTCATCCACCGCTTGTGCCGCACGCTTCAGGATGACTTCCGAGCGCAAAACGCCGTCGGTGAAGTCCTTGTCGGTCGCGTAGACGGCGGTCGGCAGGGCGAAAGCCTCGAAGAAGCCGAACAGCGGCCGCAGCTGGTGCTCGACAATCAAAGCGTGGCGCTCGCCGCCGCCGGTCGCCGTCAAAAGGATGGGCTTTCCGCGCAGCGCGGCCGGATCGATCAGGTCGAAGAAGTGCTTGAACAGACCGGTGTAGCTGCCTTTATACGTCGGCGACCCGACGACGAGCACGTCGGCGGCGAGGACTTCCTCCAGGATGGCACGCGCCTGGCCGTCGAGATCGCGGGCCCATTTCGCCGTTCCGAGCGAAGGACCGAGATCCTCCACATCATAGGTGCTCGCCGACAGGCTGTGCCGGGCGGCGATGTCCCTGGCGACCAGGTCGACGAAGGCGCGTGTCTTTGACGGCCGGGTGATGTTGCCGGAAAAGCCGACGACTGTTGGGTTTGACATGGCAGTAGACCTCTTGAAGGCGGATAGCGAAATTGGATGTGGCGAGCCTTCGGCCAGCCGGCGGGAATCAGCTCCAGGCGTGCAGCGGCGGGTTTTCGCCATTGAGGAAATATTTGCCGAGGATCGAGTATTTCCAGCGTACCGGATCGTGCAGCGTGTGGGTGCGGGCATTACGCCAATGCCGGTCGAGATTGTGCTCGGCGAGTGTCGAGCGCGTGCCGGCCAGTTCGAACAATTTGTTGGTGGCGGCGATGGCGATCTCGGTCGACAGGATCTTTGCCTCGGCGGTGACGATCTGGGCGTGCGCGACCGTCTCCGCCGTCGGTTCGGCCACTGCCCGGTCGATGGCGTGGCCGGCCTTTTCGAGCAACGCCTGCGCCGCGTGCAGGCGCAACGTGAGGTCACCGACGGCCTGGATGGTGTAGGGATCGTCCCAGGCATTGTCGACGCCGCTGTCGATCCAGGCGCGGCTTCTGGTCCTGACGAAACTGACCGTCTCGTCGATCGCCGCCTGGGCGATGCCGGTGTCCACCGCCACCTGGATGATCTGGAAGATGGCACCGTCAGCGGTCGGCCTGTCGTAGCCCTTGTAGCCAGGCACTAGATGCGTCTTCGGCACCTTGACATTGTCGATGATGACGGTGCCGGACAGCGTCGTGCGCTGGCCGAAGCTCGACCAGTCGTCGATGACCGTCAAGCCGGGCGCGCCACGGTCGGCGATCGCATACCAGGCGCGACCCTCGTCATCGAGCGCCACGATCGGCACCAGATGGGCGAGCAGCGCGCCGGACGAATAGAATTTGCGGCCGTTGACGACCACATGGTCGCCGGCATCGGTGAAGCGGGTCTCGAAGTCGGCGGCGCGCTTGGAGCCGAACTCGGAAAAGGCGTTGCCGAACCGCGTGCCTTTGAGTGCTTCGGCAAACAGCAGCTTCTGCTGATCCTTGTCGGATACGGTGCGGATGGCGGCGACGACACCAAGATGGTTCTGCGCCACCTGGCCGATGGAGGAATCCGCCGCCGAGATGATCTCGATCACCTTGGCGAGCGTGACGTAGGACAGGCCGGGGCCACCGAAGGCCTTCGGCACATTGATAGACCATAGGCCGCTTTGCGAAAACGCATCGAGTTCGGCGACCGGCCAGATCCGCTCACGATCGCGCTGGGAGGATCCCTTGACGAATTCGGCGGCGAGCGCATGCGCGATCGCGATCGCCTCGGCGTCGTCCCTGATGATGTGCGCCGGTGCCGCCGGCCTTGCGACTGGGGGCACGGCGGCGGAAGCCTGGTCTGTCTTGACGGTCGAGACGGTCATTTCACTGCTCCTTCGGATTTCGTTTCAGGCGACGGCATGGAGATGGACTGACTTGGCGGCTGGCGATGCCTGCTGCCCGAGATAGAAGGCCCTGATATCCTCGCGCTGGCGAAGCTCGGCCGCCGCGCCGGAGAGAACGGAGACGCCGTTTTCGAGCACAGTGGCACGGTCGGCGTATCGAAGTGCGACCGCCGAGTTCTGCTCGGCAACCAGGATCGACAGGCCGGTCTCGCGATTGAGTTTTCTGAGCGCCTGGAAGATGTCCTGGACGATGAGCGGGGCGAGCCCCATCGATGGTTCGTCGAGAACCAGCAGAAGCGGCCGCGACATCAGCGCCCGGCCGATCGCCGTCATCTGCTGTTCGCCGCCGGAAGTCAGGCCAGCTAGCGTCCGGCGTTTTTCCGTCAAGCGGGGGAAGAAGGCATAAATCCGCTCAAGATCGTGGCTGATCTCGGCGCGACGGCCGCTGCGGCCGATACCACCGGCAATCAGGTTTTCCTCGACGGTGAGGCTCTTGAAGCAGTGGCGGCCCTCCAGCACCTGGACCAGCCCGGCTCGCACCAGATCGCCAGGCTTGCGGCGCGAGACGTCGCCGCCGTCATAGCGGATGGTGCCGGCGTTAACCTGGCCACGCTCCGCCGGCAGCAGGTTGGAAACGGCCTTGAGCGTGGTGGTCTTGCCGGCGCCGTTGGCGCCAAGCAGCGCCAGGATCTCGCCGCGCCTGAGCTCGAAGCTGACGCCGTGCAGCGCCGTGATGGCGTGGTTGTAGGTGGCATGGACCGCATCCACGGCAAGAATGGCGTCGTCGTTCGGCATGGGCTCTTCTTCCGTGTTTCGCGGACCGAAGCCGGCGAGGCGCCGCGGAACCGATCCGCGACGCCCGGCGCTATTCTGGTCAGTTGGTGGTCACGGTGTCGGCATCATCGGCGGTGCGCAGCTTGATGCCTTTCTCCGCAGCGTAAGCCTCGGCCGATTTTTCGATGATCGGCCGCAGCAATGCCCAGTCCGGCGCGATCCAGTCGGAGACGACGTTCCACTTCTTGCCGTCCCATTGCTGGAAGGTCACGTAGCCTTCGCCCTCGTGATTGTCCCAGCTGACATTGATCGAATGGAACAGGTCCTTGGCGCCGAGCGCCTCGACCTTGGCCGGATCGAGCTTGAGGTGTTCGAAGCCCCAGCGGACCTCGTCGCCGGTCAGCGTGCGGTGGCCGAATTTCTCTTGCGCAACGCGGATCGCCTCGACATTGAGGATGCCGTTGACGATGCCGAGATTGTGGTAGACCGAGCCGATGCGCGACTTGTCTTCAAGGTTGCCCTTGCCGGCGTCGTAGACCGTCTTCACGATCTCCTGCACGACCGGGTAGGAGTTGCCGGAAGCCTGCGTGGTGATGGCAGTGTAGCCCTTGGCGGCGTCGCCGGCCGGGATGACGTCCTCTTCCGAATTCGACCAGACATTGCCAACGATATGGTCGACGGGATAGCCGACCTTGACCGCCGTCTTCAGCGCAACCGGGTTCATCACGCCCCAGCCGCGCAGGACGACGAAGTCCGGCTTGGCGCGACGGATGGTCAGCCACTGCGACTGCTGCTCGTTGCCAGGATGCGGCACTTCGATCTGCTGCACGGTGAAGCCGTATTTCTGCGCCAGCAGCTCATAGATCGGGATGGTCTCCTTGCCGTAGGGCGAGCCGTGATAGAGCACGACGATCTTCTTGCCCTTGAGCTTGTCGATGCCGCCTTCCTTGGAGGCGATGTAGTTCACGATGCCCGAAGTCTCGCTGTATGGATTGAGCAGCAGCGGGAAGACGTAAGGGAACACCCTTCCGTCGGTGGAGTCGGTGCGGCCATGGTTGACCGTGATCAGCGGCACCTTGTCGGCGGTGATGCGGTCGATCATGGCGTAGGCAATGCCAACCGATAGCGGGTTCCAGGCGGCGGCGCCGGTGTGGCTCTTCTGCCGCTCGTAGCATTCGACGCCGCGCTCGACCTCGTACTGGGTCTCGCATTCGTCCCAGGTCAGCTTGACGCCGTTGACGCCGCCGTCACGGATATTGATGAGGTTGAGATAGTCGATGAAGCCGCCGAAGAAGCCGGTGCCGCCGGCCGCATAGGGCCCGACGCGATAGCTCTGCAGCGGGAAATATTGCTCGTCGGCGTGGGCAGCGGGCAAGGCCACTGACACGACCATAGCAGCGGAAAGCGCCGCCGCCTTGATTGCGTTGAGGAAAGTCATTTTCGTTGTACTCCGATATGAGCCGTCTGTTCGGCTCTGGTTCATTTTCAAAATATCAATTTGGAATGGATCATGGGGCTCAGGCCGGCTGCCAGACGAACAGGAACCGTCTTCGGATCCTGTCCCACAGCGCTACCAGCCCGTCGGGTTCCAGGATCAGAAACAGGATGATGAGTGCGCCCAGCACGATGCGCTGGCTCATGTCGAGCACGCCCGAGTCAAAGACGTCGCCGAGCAGAAAGCCGCCGAGGCGGGACAGTGCCAGCGGGAAGACGACGATGAGGGCAGCGCCGAAAAACGCGCCGCGGATCGAAGCAAGGCCGCCGATGATGATGATGAACAGGATCTGGAAGGACCGATCGAGATCGAAACCGTCAGGCTCGACGGTTCTAAGATAGGCGAAGGCCCAGATGACGCCGGCGACGCCGATAATGAAGGACGAGATGGCGAAGGCCAGCAGCTTGGTCTTCAGCACC
Source organism: Mesorhizobium sp. M0587 (assembly GCF_040320945.1). NCBI lineage: Bacteria > Pseudomonadati > Pseudomonadota > Alphaproteobacteria > Hyphomicrobiales > Phyllobacteriaceae > Mesorhizobium > Mesorhizobium sp. M0587. The sequence goes on along the minus strand of NZ_JAMYQP010000003.1, from coordinate 160,670 downwards.
GGGATGCCGATGATGCGGGCGGCGGTTTCATTGTCGCGGATAGCGATGAAATTGCGCCCGGTCTGAGATGAGACCAGCCGGTAAGCGAGGACGGTGAGGACGGCGACGATGGTCAGCGCGAAGAGATAACGGCCGACGGCGTCGTCGAGAGCGAAGCCGGCTATGGACAATCTTGGCGCATCGATGACGCCGGACGCCGATTCGTTGGAGAACCAGCTGAATTTTGTCAGCGCCCATTGCACGAAGAACTGTGCGGCAAGCGTCGAGACCGCGAGATAAAAACCCTTCAGTCGCAGGCTCGGCAGGCCGAAGACGATGCCGATCGTCGCCGCGACAATGCCGGCCAGGAATATGCTGCCGACCAGCGGCAGGCCTTCCACGCGCAGGTTGAAATTATAGGCGGCAAAGGCGCCCGCCGCCATGAAGGCCGCACTCCCAAGCGAAACCTGGCCGGCATAGCCGGTAAGGATGTTGAGCCCGACGCCGGCAAGGCTGAGCGCCAGGAAGGGCAGCAGAATGGCCTCGAACAGATAGGAACTGCCGATCAGCGGCACGACGCCATAGGCGAAGGCGAGCAACAGCATGGGCGCGATCCATTTCGGCAGCACGGGTTCCGCGAAGAAATCGCCTGATATCGCGGTCATGGCTCAGATCCTTTCCACGAGCTTCTGGCCGAACAGGCCGGAAGGACGGACCAGCAGGAAAACGAGCGCGACGACATAGGCGAACCAGCTCTCGATACCGCCGCCGAAATAGTCGCCGATATAGACCTCGGCGAGCTTCTCGCTGGCGCCGATCAGCAGCCCGCCGACAATGGCGCCGAGGATGGAATCGAAGCCGCCGAGCACCAGCACCGGCAGCGCCTTCAGCACCACGAGGGACAGCGAGAACTGCACGCCGAGGCGCGCGCCCCAGAGCAGCCCGGCCACCAGCGCGACGAGGCCGGCGGCAGCCCACACGGTCGCCCAGATCAACGGCAGCCTGAGGCCGACCGCGAGGGCGGCGAACTGGTCGTCGGCGACGGCGCGGAAGGAGAGGCCGATGCGGGTGTAGCGGAAGAACAGCGACAGCAGGACAACCATGCCGGCGGCAACCACCGCGGCGAAGATGTCGAACTGGCTGATCAGCACGCCGCCGACTTCCAGCGGCACGTCCTCGATTCCGAGATCGAGACCGTGAACCTGCGTGCCCCAGATCAGCTGGGCGGCGCCCTCGATGATGTAGGATAGGCCGAGCGTCGCCATGAACAGTGTGATCGGCGGCTTGTTGGTCAGCGGTCTGAGCACCGTGCGCTCGATCGCGACGCCGATCGCCACCATGATGGCGAAGGTGACCGCCAGCGCCAGCGCGAACGGAACGCCGCGCTCGACGAGGCTGACGAAGGTCAGTGCGGCGAACAGGAGCAGCGCGCCTTGCGCGAAATTGAGCACGCCCGAGGTCTTGTAGATCAGCACGAAGCCGATCGCGACCAAGGAGTACATGACGCCGGACAGCAGGCCGCCGACGAGCACTTCGATGAAGAACTGGTAGTCGAAATCGGCGATCATATGCCTGCACCGTCCTCATTGTCGGAGGCGACGCCGAGATATGCATCGATGACGCGCTGATCGTTCCTGACCTCGTCGGGCGTGGCGTCGGCGATCTTGCGGCCGTAGTCGAGAACGGCAATGCGGTCGGACAGACCCATGACGACGCCGACATCATGCTCGATCAGGACGACGGTGGTGGCGAAGCGGTCGCGCGCGGCGCGGACAAAGGCCGCCATCTCGCTCTTTTCGCCCGCGGTCATGCCGGCCATCGGTTCGTCGAGCAAAAGTAGGCGCGGCGCGGCAACCAGCGCGCGGGCGAGCTCGACGCGCTTCTGCAACCCGTAGGGCAGCGTGCCGGCAAGGCGATCGCGGACAGCGGTGAGGTCGAGGAATTCGAGGACCTGGTCGGCGCGGCTCAGCGAGTCGCGCTGCTCGCCGCGCGAGCGGCCGACACCGAGCACCTGGCCGGCGAAATTGGAGCGGACCTTGTAGGCGAGGCCGGAGGCGACGTTGTCGAGGACGCTGAGGCCCTTGAACAGAGCAAGGTTCTGGAAGGTCCGGGCGACGCCGAGATGCGCCAGCCGCTGTGTCGGTATCTGGGCATAGCTGATGCCGTCGAGTCCGACATGGCCACGATCCGGCCGGTAGACGCCGCTGATGACGTTGATCAGCGAGCTTTTGCCGGCGCCGTTCGGGCCGATGATCGCCCGGATTTCGCCGGGATTGACCGACAGATCGATATCGGCGAGCGCTACGACGCCGCCAAACGATAGGCCGATGCCCTGAAGTGAAAGCAGCGGGGCGGCGGGCCCCGCGACGACCCTTGCCGGCTCGACGCGGTCTTCCGGCGGATTCTGCGGCCGCCGGTTTGACGGCAGCCCGCGCGCAAAGACCTCCGGCGCGTAGACCGAAGCCTCCATCACTCCAAGGGCATAGCTGGGCAACGGCATTCAAATCGTCCTCGATTGCTTCGGCAGGCGTGCAAGTCCTCATCGCCGCTCGACGGATCGAGCGCGCCCCGGCATTGCCATTCGTGTGCTGGCCGGAATCCGGCCGGCGCTGGGTGACTATTCCGCCGCCAGCGACGCTGCCGCCTCGGCGTTCTCCAACTCGCGAACGAGCGGGATGACATGCTTGCCGAAATACTCGACCTCTTCCTGGAAGTGCAGGAAGCCGAGCAGGATGAGATCGGCGCCGGCGCGCTTCAGGTCGACGATGCGCTCGGCGACTTGCCTCGGCGTACCGATGAGATTCGAGCGGAAGCCGTCATTGTACTGCACCAGATCGTCGAAGGACGACTTCGCCCAATTGCCCTCGCCTTCCGGCGAGGCCTTGCCGGCATTCTTGACCTCGTGCCCGAAGGCATTGACCGCCTCGGGATTGGCCTTGCCGATGATCTCGGCAAGCACCGCCTTGGCCTCTTCCTCGGTCTCGCGGACGATGGCAAAGGCATTGACGCCCACCTTGACGGCATGGTTGTTGGCCTTCGCCTTGGCTTGGATGTCGTCCACCTGCTTGGCGATTTCGGCCGGCGTGTTGCCGTTGGTGAAGTACCAGTCAGAGACGCGCGATGCCATGTCGCGCGCGGCGCGCGACGAGCCGCCCTGGAAGATTTCGGGCAGCGGCTGCAGAGGCTTCGGCTTCAGCGAATACTCGTTGAAGCGGTAGAAATCGCCGCGGAAGGTGAAGCTGTCCTGCGTCCATATTCCGCGCAGCGCACGGATGAATTCCTCCGAGCGGCGGTAGCGCTCGTCATGGTCCAGCCAATGTTCGCCGATGGCGTGGAACTCGCCACGGAACCAGCCGGAGACGAGGTTGACCGCGACACGGCCATTGGTCAGGTAGCTGATGGTGGCGATCTGCTTGGCCGCCAGCGCCGGATTCCACGGTCCGGGCAGGATCGCCGCGATGACCTTGAGCGTCGTGGTGGCCGCCAGCAGATCGTGACTGAAGGCCACCGATTCATGCTGCTCGTCGGCGCCGTAGCCGGCGGTGAAACGGATTTGGCTCAGCGCATAATCGAAGCCGGCCTTCTCGGCGACCTGCGCCAGCTTGCGGTTGTACTCAGCCGAATGGTTGGTGCGCTGCTCGATGTTGGAGATCACCAGGCCGCCCGAAACATTCGGCACCCAGTAGGCGAATTTGATCGCGTCGGTTTGTGCGTGTGCCATGAACTGTCTCCCATCCAGGCTGTGTCGTTGATCGATCCGGCGGCACCAGATTTCCCCATATTTATTATGTTTATAGAATATATATACAAAGAAGGATTTTCCGTTTTTGGGGCATTCGCCGGACGGAAATACCAATTTTGCCGGGACCGCGCCGGCTTCCGATTTTGTCAGCGCGCGGCCAGGCCCGGCGCGGCGTTGGCGTCGGCAGTTCCGAACGGGAGCGCGAGCAGCTTTGCAACTTCGGTCGCGACCGTCTGCGCATGGCGGGCGACCTCCGGCAGGCCCATGAGCTCACCGAACGTCCCGCGCGCCAGCGGACCGGCGACGAAGAGTGTGGCGGCCGCCTTGCCATCGCGGCGAATGGCGCGGCTGTCGAGGCCTGTCTCGATACCCAGGAGGTACTGGTCGGCCCTGACCAGTCCGGCATCGGCCAGCGAGCGCAGCGCTGGGTTCAGCCGCAGCGCTTGCCCGTGAGCCGGCCCCGTGGTGTTGATGACGGCATCGAAGCGCGCGGTCTCGATCCCGGTCTGGCCGCGCCGCTGAAAACTGACCGCCAGACTGTCGCCCTCGTCGTTCGATGCAACGAGCCTGGCGGCGATGTTGTCGAAAGTACCGGCTGCCTGACGGCGATCCAGCACGGCCGCGACCTGCGGTGCGATCCTGAAGCGATGCACGTCCCAGAACACGCGCAGCTGGCGAACCAGCGTCGCGCGCTCCGTCGCGGCAAGTGCCGCCCAAATCACCGGCCCTTGCAGGCGCAACTGGTCGAAAACGGATTGCCAGTTGCTATCGGCCGCACGCGCCGCCGCCAGCGTGGCGCGGATGGTCTTGAGCAACCCAAGCGCCGTCGTGGCCGGCGATGATGCAAAGTCGCCGAAGGGCTCGCCCCTGACGTCCGGGTGGCCGCGCGAGCGCAGCCCGCGGCGGGACAGCGCCAGGATACGGCCGCGGTGACCACGGCGATCGAGTTCGGCGACCATGTCGGCCGAGGTCAGCCCGGAGCCGACGATCAGCACCGACGCGTCCGGCCCGATTCCGGAAAGCGCGGACGTGGCATACGGATCGGCGACGAATCCTGGTGCGTCCGCGAGCGGATCTAGCGCGGCTGGGACGCCGGGTTGCGGATGCGTCGCCGCCAGGACGACGATGTCGGCGGCGACCGGTTCGGAGGGAGTGTGAACGGTCCAGCCCGCACCGGTCGCATCAGGCACGACCGCTGTGGCGAGGCCGGCGACGTGACGAACCGCGCCCGAAGCGACATAGGGCGCCAGTTGCTCGGCAACATAGCGGCCGAACACGCGCCGGCGTGGAAAGGCGTCGCCATTCTTCCAGATCGCATCCGTGTCGCGATCAAGTTCACCGTCGCCAATCAGCCAGCGCGCAAAGTGCTGCGGGTCGTCGGGAGCCATGCTCATCCTGACAGCCGGAACGTTGACCCGATGCGACGGCTCCTCGCTGGAATAGGCAAGGCCGCCGCCAAGCGCCGGTCGCGGCTCGATCACCGAGATCGACAGGCGCTCCGGCGAATAGGCCCGCGCCAGGTGCCAGGCCACCGCAGCGCCTGAAAAGCCGCCGCCGACTATGGCGACGCGCAATCGGCGGGCCGGAGGGAACGCGTTCACGAGGCGCTGGTGAGTGACTTCGGCCGATGGTCGCCGGCGATGGTCTCGCCGAACGGACCGGTGTTGACCGACGAACCGCTTGATTTGACCGGGTGATCTGTCGGCAGCTTCGGCAGCACCAACTCGCCGAAACGATAGGCTTCTTCCAGATGGGGATAGCCGGAGAGGATAAAAGTATCGATGCCGAGGCGCCGGTATTCGTCGATGCGTTCGGCGATCGTGTCGGGGTCGCCGACAAGCGCGGTCCCAGCGCCGCCGCGCACCAGGCCGACACCGGCCCAGAGATTGGGCGCGATCTCAAGCTTGGCGCGGTTGCCGCCATGCAGCGCGCTCATCCGCGCCTGGCCGACCGAATCCATGCGGGCAAAGACCTTTTGCGCCGATGCGATCGTCGCATCGTCGAGCCGGCTGATCAGCCTGTCCGCCGCGGCCCAGGCCTGTTCGGTGGTTTCGCGCGCGATGACATGCAGGCGAATGCCGAAGGAAAGCTTGCGGCCGGCCTTCTCGGCCAGTTCACGCACACCGTCCAGCTTGCGCTCGACGTCGGCGGGCGGTTCGCCCCAGGTCAGGTATTTGTCGATCTCCTGTGCCGCTACCGTCGACCCCGCATCGGACGAGCCGCCGAAATAGAGCGGCGGGTAAGGCGTCTGCACCGGGGGAAACAGCAGCCGGCCATCCTCGATGCGGAAATGCTTGCCTTCGTGCTCGACCGTCTCGCCGCTCAGCACGCGCTTGTAGATCTGCAGGAATTCCTGAGTCACCTCATAGCGTTCCGCATGCGACAGGAAGATGCCGTCGCCCTTGTTCTCCAGCGGATCGCCACCGGTAACCACATTGATCAGCAGCCGACCGTTGGAGATGCGGTCGAGCGTGGCGGTCATGCGCGCGGCGAGCGTCGGCGACTGCAGACCGGGCCGCACGGCGACGAGGAAGCGCAACCGCTCGGTCAGCGGCGCCAGCGCCGAGGCGATCACCCAGGAATCCTCGCAGGCCCTGCCGGTCGGCAACAGCACGCCATAGTAGCCCAGCGTGTCGGCCGCCTTCGCCACTTGCGTCAGATAGGGCAGATCGACGGCCCTGCCGCCCTCGGACGTGCCGAGGTAACGGCTGTCGCCATGCGTCGGCAGAAACCAGAGTACCTTGATGCGGTCGGGAACGTCTCGAGTCATGGTCTGTCCCCCGCCGCGTCGCGGCTATGGCTGATCATGCGTGACGGAATTGAAGGCGAGCGCAAAGGGATAGGCATGGCGTGGTCCTGTCCGGGGAAAACCAGATCGCCGATGCAGATTGCTTATTCTATAGACTCTGTAGTGTTAGTTTATTCCAAATCCGATGGCGCGATTAGAAATTCTCTCCTCAGGCCGATGGGCCTGTCCTAGCAAGCTGGATTCCAGGCGACCTCTGGAATCAACCAATTGCCGCCGATACCGCCGCATTGGATCCATTCCAATTTACCCTCTAATATGATCCGACCATTTCTGGTGAACGAAGCCACGGATTTGCCATGGACCTGGATCCTTCGACCCTCAATCGGGCTCTGCCGCTGCGCGATCAGATCTATCATAAGATCCGCAACCTGATCGTCGTCGGACAGATGAAGCCAGGGGAAGTGATCAACGAGGTGGCGATCGCGGAGGCCCTCGGCGTCTCCCGCACACCGGTGCGCGAAGCCGTCAAGCGCATCAGCGACGAAGGCTTGGTCAAGATCCTGGCACAGACGGGCACCTATGTCGCGCCGATCAGCCGGGCCGATCTGGAGGAAGCCTATGTCATCCGCCGGGCCCTTGAGATGGAGAGCGCCAGGCGCGCGGCCGCAAAGCTCACGCCCGCTGCCAGCGAATTGCTGGAAGACAATATGACGGCGCACCGGCTGGCCATATCGCGCGGCCGCTATGCCACCGCGATCCAGCTCGACGACGTCTTTCACCGCACCATCGCCGAGATCTGCGGCCTGCCGATGATCTGGCGGGCGGTCGACATCTCCAAGGCACAGATGGACCGTGGCCGCTATCTCGCCATCCCCAGGCCCGGCTATGGCGAACAGACGATCGAGCAGCACGAGGCCATTCTCGACGCGCTGAAACGTCACGACGCCGAAGGTGCGGCGCAAGCGATGGAAAACCATCTCGAGACGTCGTTCCGCAACACGCTCGAAGTCGCCGCCGACCTTCTCGGCTAAGCTCGCGAACTGCCGGACACGATCATGGTTTTCCCAATGTTCAGGCGGGGTGCTGCAGCTGGCTAAGCCCGCCATCGACGACCAGGCAAGCCGCATTCATGAAAGGGCATTCGTCGGAAATCATGAACACCGCGGCCAGCGCGATCTCGCGCGCCGAAGCGATGCGGCCGCCGGGATGCAGCGCCATCGTCTTGGCGCGCGCTGCCGCCGGATCGGCAAAGCTGTTCCAATAGTCCGTCACCTTTTGCGTCTCGACATAGCCTGGCGCGAGTGCGTTCACGCGGACGCCTTGCCCGGCATATTCGAGCGCCAGCGATTTGGTCAGGCCGAGCAGCGCGTGCTTGGCGACGGGATAGGGAAAGGTGTGCGGAATGATGGTGAAGCTGTGCGTCGAAGCGATGTTGAGGATGGCGCCGCCGCCGCTCGCGCGCATACCCGGCAGCACCGCCTTGCTGCAAATCCACGCGCCTTTGACGTTGACGTCGAAATTGCGGTTCCACTCCTCCTCGGTCGCATCCAGCGGCGTCGAGAACACATTCATCCCCGCATTGTTGATCAGAGCGTTGACCGGACCGATCTCATTATCGGCCTGCTTGACGGCAGCGGCAATCGCCGCCCCATCACTGATGTCGGCTGCCACATGTCCGACATGACCTTGCGCTGCCGCCAAGCCGGCGACGGTCTTGTCCAGCAGCGCGCCGTCGCGATCGACCAGGAACAGCCTTGCGCCTTCGGCAAGGCAGGCTTCTGCGATGGCGAGCCCGATGCCCTGCGCGGCACCCGTCAGGAAGATGCGTTTGCCGGACAGGCGCTCAGCCATCGTGATCACTCCAATCTACAACGCTCATTGCGAACCCCGCGCTGAAGCTTTCGCCGGGGTTCAGTATGCGCAGCCCCATGGGATCGGTCCCGAAATGCCTCAGCGCATTGGGAGTATGGCTCATCGGCTCGAAGCAGAAAAAGTCGCGTTCGCCATCCGGCGCATAAAGCATGTAGCGGCGGAGCGCCTGGCTTGCCTCGATATCGAGCCCGAGTGCTCGTTCGGGCCAGACGATGCGCGCAACACCGCTCCAGCCTTCGAATGCATTGTTCAGCCAGCGGTCCGGCAATCGGCGCGGCGTCGAGAAGTCGACGTCGTCCGCAAGGGCGATCCGCTCGCCGGGCAGATGCCCGCCACGTTCGCTCCACCAGTCGCTTGCCGGCGCCAGGAGGGTCGTCAGCGGCGTGCGCGGAAAGAACGGGTGAAAACCGAGGCCAAACGGCAAAGCCGTTTCGCCGGTGTTGGCAACGGACAAAGTGAGGTCCAGGCGCGGGCCGGCGAGCCGGAAAGACTGCCGTGCGCGATAGGCATGGGGCGAACCCGCGCTCTCCGGCTTGTCGAAGGCCAGCACGGCCTTGTCGGCGCTGCTCTGCTCCACCGTCCAGGCGCCAAGCCAGCCATCGCCATGAATGTACAAGGGGTCGGCGGTGTTGCGGGCGAAGTGGAATGTAAGGCCGCCACAGGAGAAGGCGTTGCCTTCGACGCGGTTGCCGATCGGCACCAACGGGAAGCAGGCGCAATTCGCGACATCGAATTCGGCCTTGCTCCCGTAGGGACGCAGGAATGGCACACCCTCGGCTGTATGGCCCCCGACGATCGCGCCTCCGAGCGGGCTGATGGAGACGCTCAACCGATCGCTGTCAATGCGGATCCAGGACGACATTTGCCTCGCCCGGCTCAGCGGCGGCCCAATGCCGACGAGCGCAGATTGTCGAGCAGCACGGCGAGCAGCAGGATCACGCCGCGCACGATATACTGGTAGAAGGCCGGGATGTTGAGCAGGTTCATGGCGTTTTCGGCTATCCCCATGATGAGTACGCCGACGATGACGCCCGACATGGTGGCGCGGCCACCAGCAAGCGAGACGCCGCCGAGCACGCAAGCCGAGATGACCGAAAGCTCGAGCCCGACCGCTGCGTTGGGCTGGCCCGAGGTGATGCGCGAGGCCAGCAGGATGCCGGCAATGCCGCAGACGACGCCCTGCAGCGCGAAGATCCAGATGCGCGTTCGGTCGACACTGACGCCGGCAAGACGCGAGGCCTCCGGATTGCCGCCGATGGCCAGCGTGTTCTTGCCGAAAACCGTGCGGTTCAAGACGAAGCCGAAGATGCCGAAGAGAATGGCGAGCACCCAGACCGGCGTCGGTATGCCCAGGAATTTCGACAGCGCCAGCTGGTAGAAATCCGGGCTGTTGATGCCGACCGCGCGACCGTCGGACGCAATCAGAGCCAGGCCGCGCACGATCTGCATCGTGGCAAGCGTGGTGATCAGCGCATTGATGCGGAATTTGGCGATGACGACGCCATTGATGAAACCCACAAACCCGCCGCAGGCGATTGCCGCCAGGAGTCCCAGCACGATCGATCCGGTGAAGTTCGACGCCATCACCGCGATCATGCCGGCGAACGCCACGATCGAGCCCACCGACAGGTCGAAATCGCGCGCCGCGAGGCAGAACATCATGGTGCAGGCGACGATGCCGACGGTGACCACCGACTGCAGCAAGCCGAGCATGTTGCGGTCGGTCAGGAAATTCGGCACCAGCAGCGACACAACCGCGAAGGCAACGACGAAGATGACGACGAGTCCCTGTTCGCCGAGCAGGATCTTCCTCAACTGAACGGTCATGGCGGATGTCCTCAGGATGCGATCGCGTCGGGGGTTTTCTTGTCGGGAAGGGCCGCCGCCAGAATCGCCTTCTCGGCGAACTGGTCACGCGTGAGTTCGGCACCGATGCGGCCGCCGCACATCACCAGGATACGGTCACAGATGCCCATCACTTCCGGCAATTCGGACGAGACGACGACGATCGCCATGCCGTCCTCCGCAAGCTGGTAGAGCAGTTCATAAATCTCGGATTTGGCGCCGACGTCGATGCCGCGCGTCGGCTCATCAACAATGAGGACCCGCACGCCCTGCTCCGACAGCCAGCGGCCCAGGATGACCTTCTGCTGGTTGCCGCCGGAGAGATTGATGATGTCCTGCTTGCGCGAGGGCGTGCGCACCTTGAGCTTGCTGATGAAGGTTTCGGCGGTCGCGATCTCGCTGGCTCGGTTCAGCACGCCGAAGCGGGTGTGGTGGCGCCGCGACGAGATGTTGATGTTCTCCTCGATCGAGCGGCCCTGGATGATGCCGTCATGCTTGCGGTCCTCCGAGCACAACACGATGCCGGCCCGGATCGACCCGTGCGGATCGGTGGCATGGACCATCTTGCCGTCAACGCTGATGACGCCGCCCGAACGCGGGTCGGCGCCGAAGACCAGCCGCATCAGTTCCGAGCGCCCGGCGCCGATCAGGCCGAAGAAACCGACGATCTCGCCGGCGCGAGCCTCGAAACTGGCCGGGGTCTTCAGCTTGGCGCCGCTGAGATTGTCGACCTTCAGGCGGACGTCTCCTGTCTTGCGCGGGCGAAAACCCCAGATATCGGAGATTTCGCGGCCGACCATTTCGGCGACGACCTGGTCGCGGGTGACGTGCTCAAGCGAAGCGTGGTGCGCCGCGAGCTTGCCGTCGCGCAGCACGGTCAGGCTGTCGCAGAGCCGGAACACCTCGTCGAGCCGATGCGAGACGTAGATGATGACCTTGCCCTCGCCGCGCAGGCGGTCGATCAGGGCGAACAGTATCTCGCTTTCGCGCGAGGACAGCGAGGAGGTCGGCTCGTCCAGCGCGATGACGCGCGCGTCCAGCATGATCGCCTTGGCGATCTCGACCATCTGGCGTTCGCCGATCGACAGCGTCTTGACCTTGCGGCGCATGTCGATGTCGATGCCGGCCGATTTCAGCTTGGCGCCGACGTCTTCCAGCATCCTGCGGCCGGCGATGATGCCGGCGCTGGCGGGAAAGCGACCGAGGCTGAGATTCTCGGCAACGGTCAGTTCCGGGACGAGTTGCAGTTCCTGGTGAATGACGATGACGCCATTGTCGAAGGCATCCCTGGTAGAGGCATAGGCCTGGACCTTGCCGTCGATGCGGATTTCGCCTTCATCGGCATGCTGGTCGCCCGACAGGATCTTGATCAAGGTGGATTTGCCGGCGCCGTTCTCGCCCATCAGGCCATGCACCGCGCCCTTGTCGACGCCGAACGAGACGTCCGACAACGCCCTGACGCCCGGATAGGTCTTGGTGATGTGCGAGAATTCGAGAAAGGACACCGCTTCGATCCTTCTAGTGCCACGAAAACAGGCGGCGGGCTGAGCCGCCGCCTGTTTTTACAGGGAGGACTATTCGATGCCGAGGCCCTGCCGGACCTTCTGATAGTCGTCGCGCTTGGCGAGCGCGCCGGAAGTCAGGATCAGCTTCTCCGGTTCCTTGTTGTTGGCAACCCAGTCGTACATGTTGAGCGCCGTTTCGTAGCCATGGCGCTTCGGCGAGATGATCACCGTGCCGACGAAGCCGGTAGCGGTCGGCTTCTTGAACTCGTTGATCGCCGAATCCGCGCCGCCGATGCCGACGCCGATCATGCCGTCGGCCGGAATGCCGACGCTTTCGGAGGCGCGCACGGCGCCCAACACGGCTTCGTCGTTCAGACCGAAGGACACCCACTTCTTGATGCCGGCATGAGCATTGAGAACCACCGTCGCGGCATTGAGGGCAGCCTCGGTGTCGGTCTTGGCCTGCGGGGCGTCAAAGATGTTCTCGGCCTTGAAGCCGTTCGCCTTCAGCACCGAGATGGCGCCTTCGACGCGGTCGACCGCTGTCGGCAATTGGTCATAGGAGACGCGGATCGCGCCGACCTCGTCGGCCTTCCAGCCGCGCGCCTTTATTTCATCGACGATCGCCTGGCCGACGGCCTCACCAATCTTGGTTGCCGAGATGCCCATATGCGGCACGTCTTCCAGCGCCTTGCCGTCGGCACCGACCAGGCGGTCGTCGACGGTCATCAGCTTGAGATTGTTGGCAGCGGCCTTGGCGACGATGCCAGGACCGAGCTTTACGTCCGGCGTGCAGACGATGAAGCCCTGGGCGCCCTGCGCACCGAGATTGTCGATTGCCGACATCAGCTTCTCACCGTCCTCGGCACCGATCTTGACGAGGGTAAAACCCTTCTCCTTGGCGGCTTGGTCGGCGAACTTCCATTCGTCCTGGAACCACGGCTCCTCTGGCTGTTTGACGATGAAGCCGATCTTGGCGTCCTGAGCATATGCAGCGATGGTCGTGACGGACAGCACGGCGAGTGCGCCCGCGACGAGCGCGGTCTTCAAAAGTCGCATGATTACCTCCCAGCGATAGGCCGGACACTCAGCCCGGGCACCGGAGTCTCTAATTGTTTTTATCATACTCGTCAATTGATCTGGTATGATAATTGAGATACATGCACTGACCAGTGACCCTGGCGCAAATCACCCGCATCCGGTAAGGCCGGGCCGGTGGTGCGAGACCAGCGGTTCGCCGCCTTGGAGGAGGGCTGAGGTGACCGAAAGTTTGAAGAAGGCGCAAGGCGATACCACCGCTCGACGCCCGCGCGTCATGCCTGACGTGACGAAGGCGATCGCCTCGGATATCTTTTCCGGTCGTTATCCGGCCGGCTCCTCCTTGCCCACCGAAAACGATCTTGGGATCGAATATGGCGTCAGCCGCACCGTCATTCGCGAAGCCCTGAAGGTGCTGGCAGCCAAGGGCTTGGTGCTGTCGCGGCCGCGTGTCGGCACCACCGTCTGCAACGAAGACGACTGGAACATCATCGACCCGCAAGTGCTGGCGTGGCATGCGCCGCATGCGTTGGACGACAAATTGTTCGATGCCATCCTCGAAACGCGCCGCGCCATCGAACCGCTGGTCGCGGAACTGGCCGCCAACCGCGCGACGCTGCAGGAGATCGCCAACCTCGAAGCAGCGTGGCGAGGCATGGCGGGCGCCGGCGAGGACCTTGTCACCTTCTCGCGCAGCGACATCGCCTTTCACCAGATCCTCTATGCCGCAAGCCATAACCCGATTTTTCGCCAGATCGGCAATTTGATAGATACCGGGCTCAAATTCTCGCTGGAGGCGACGGCAACCATCTCGCTCAGCCGGCGCATGGAAGCCGTGGCGGCGCATCGCGAGGTGGTGGAGGCGTTGCGCATGCGCAATGCCGAAGCCGCGCGTGGCGCGGCGAATAAAATTCTCGACCTTGCGGCGCGCGATCTCGTCAGCGCCAAGAAACTCAAGAACAACTGAGACATCGCATGAAAATCACCGCGCTCACCACCTACATCGTTCCGCCGCGCTGGCTGTTCCTGAAGATCGAGACCGACGCCGGCGTCACCGGCTGGGGCGAGCCGGTCGTCGAAGGCAGGGCTCTGACCGTCGAGGCGGCGGTCAAGGAACTGGCCGACTATCTCATCGGCAAGGACCCTCGCCTGATCGAGGATCATTGGACGGTGATGCATCGCGGCAGCTTCTATCGCGGTGGGCCGATCCTGATGAGCGCCATTGCCGGCATCGACCAGGCGCTGTGGGACATCAAGGGCAAGGCGCTCGGCGTTCCCGTGCATGAGCTACTCGGCGGCAAGCTGCGCGACACCATCAAGGTCTATTCATGGATTGGCGGCGACCGGCCGGCAGAGGTCGCGGCGGGCGCCAAGGAGGTGGTCGCACGCGGCTTCCTCGCACTCAAGATGAACGGCACCGAGGAATTGCAGATCGTCGACAGTCACGACAAAATAGACGCCGCGGTGGAGCGCGTCGCCATGGTGCGCGAGGCGGTCGGACCCGACATCGGCATCGCCGTCGATTTCCACGGCCGCGTGCATCGGCCGATGGCGCGTATCCTGGTCAAGGAATTGGAACCCTACCGGCTGATGTTCATCGAGGAGCCGGTGCTCAGCGAAAACCGCGAGGCGCTGAAAGAGATCGCCGCGCTTGGCTCGACCCCGATCGCGCTCGGCGAGCGCCTCTACAGCCGCTGGGATTTCAAGTCCGTGTTCGAGGAAGGCGTCGTCGACATCATCCAGCCCGACCTGTCGCATGCCGGCGGCATCACCGAATGCCGGAAGATAGCGGCGATGGCGGAGGCCTATGACGTCGCCGTGGCGCCGCACTGCCCGCTGGGACCGATCGCGCTCGCCGCATGCCTGCAGCTCGATGCGGTGAGCTACAACTGCTTCATCCAGGAGCAGAGCCTCGGCATCCACTACAACGCGGCCAACGACCTGCTCGACTACGCCGCGAACAAGAACGTCTTTCGCTACGAGGATGGTTATGTCGCCATTCCCGACGGCCCGGGCCTCGGCGTCGAGATCGACGAGGACTATGTCAAGGAGCGAGCAAGGGAAGGCCACCGCTGGCGCAACCCGGTCTGGCGCCACAAGGACGGCTCTTTCGCCGAGTGGTGATCGCCGCAGCTGCCGTCGACAGAGGCAGAGTCGGCTCGGGTTGTGCGGCAAGCCCGCGTGGCGCCTGCGAGCCGGGGAATTCCAACGGCTCAGTGGCTCAACGCCCGCTCGAGCTGGGCTTTGGACATTTTCGAGCGGTTGGGAATGTCCCGGCGCCTGGCTTCCGCATAGAGATCCTGCTTGCTCTTGCCGCCGTCGGATGAGGAGCGCCCGCGCGTCGTCGCCGCCTTCATGGTGCGGTTCTGGGCAGCCTTTCCTTCCTTCTCGGCTTCAGCGGTTTCGCCTCTTTGCTCCTTCGCCTTGGTCCTGCGCAGGTTCTGCCTATTCTTTTTCGGGCTTTCCTGGTTTGTGGCACCCGCCTCGTGCAGCGCGATTGCAATCGCCTGCTTGGGATTCTTCACCTTAGGACCGCTGCCCCTGATCTTGAGTTCGCCGTGCTTGTATTCATGCATGACGCGCCCGACGGTCGCCTTCTGGGTTTCGGATTGCTTCGGCATGACCAGCCTCCTTTGCTCGGATGGTCGGATCTTCGATACACATGCACTTCGCCTTCTGCGCCGCGTTCGGCGCCGACCATGCGGAGCCGCGCGATTCCGATTTTTCGCGGGTTCCGGCAGCGGACGACCTAACCGCAGCCAATCGCGAATGTTCCAGTGCTGGTGATTGCAGTCCGTGCGGAACGATCCGCGCCTTCCTCCGTTGGGTCCATCTCGAAGTCCGCAGGAATGCGCGACCGGCACTGTGGGCCGGAAAGGTCTCTCAACGGAGGAGTCAGCCAAATGCTCGCGATTGAGGGCGGGTTTCTCGACCGACGTGAGGCAGGCCGAAGGCTCGCAAACGAACTCGCCAAGACCAAATGGGCCGATCCGATCGTGTTGGCGCTGCCGCGCGGCGGTGTTCCGGTTGCCTTCGAAATTGCAAAGGCCCTCCATGCACCGCTGGATATTCTGCTCGTTCGCAAAATTGGCGCTCCAGAGCATCCGGAGTTCGGTGTGGGCGCCGTGGTCGACGGCAACGACCCGCAGCTCCTTCTGAACGACGATGCACTGCGGATGCTCGGCATTTCGTCAGACTACATTGAAAAGGAAGAAACTCGCCAGTTGCACGAGATCGAAAGGCGGCGGGAGCGCTACCTCGGGGGACGTGCCGCAATCCCGGTAGAGCATCGAACCGCCATTGTCGTCGATGATGGCATCGCCACCGGCAGCACTGCCGCCGTGGCGCTGAAGGCCGTGCAGAAATCCGGGGCAGCGCGGACGGTGCTTGCTGTTCCGGTCGCTCCACCGGAGGTAATCCATACGCTGCGTGCCGAAGCGGATGAGGTGGTCTGCCTCAGCACGCCGGCGCAATTTCAAACCGTTGGCTCCTACTACGTCGACTTCGAACAGACCTCCGACGAGGAGGTCGTCGAGTTGCTTCATGCCGCGGAGGAAATCTGACTGCCTGACGGACCCACAAGGATCGACTTCATGCCACCTACGCTAACTCCAGCGATTGGCGCGACATGGCGTTCGCTCTTTTGAGCCTGCAAAAGTCACGGCCGGATCGAGGAGCGCCAAGCTCCGGTGTCGCTCGTTCTTGGCCGCTCGCTTTTGCTGCATCCTGTCCACTCGTTCTCTCGGCCTGTTCCGGAATACAGTCATCGCTTGATCCCGCCGGCGACGAGGCGGCCGAGATCGCCAAGCTATTTTGGGCGATGGCGGCAGGCGGCCTGGTCATATGGTCGGCGGTCATGTGCGTGCTGCTCCATGCCGCTCGGCCGGGACGGTCGCCGCTCGGCGAAACGGGTGCACGCCGGCTGATCGTGTGGGGCGGCGCGGTCTTCCCGTCGGCAACGCTGCTGATCCTGCTTGCATACGCGCTATGGCTGATGCCAGGGCTGCGTCCGGCGGCTTTGGCGGCAGGGGAAGAACCCTTGCGCATCGAAGTCACCGGCAAGCAGTTCTGGTGGCGCGTCGCTTATCACCTGGACGACGGGACGTCCGTGATTTCGGCCAATGAAATCAGGCTTCCGGTCGGCCAGCGCGTCGAACTGACGCTGAACAGTGCGGACGTGATCCATTCGTTCTGGATCCCCGCACTCGGCGGCAAGATGGACATGGTTCCCGGCCGGACCAACCGGCTATCGCTCGTCGCCACGAAGGCCGGCAACTATCGCGGCCCGTGCGCGGAATTTTGCGGGCCATCGCATGCGCTGATGGCGTTCTCCGCTGTCGCCATGGAGCCGGGTGGCTTTCGGAGCTGGCTCGCCCAGCAGGCAGCGCCGTCCGATGCCTCGGAAGGGGACGGCATCGACCTGTTCATGAAGCATGGCTGCGCCTCCTGCCACCGGATCAACGGCACCGAGGCGCAGGGGCTCATCGGGCCGGACCTGTCCCACATAGGCTCGCGCGAAACCATCGGCGCCGGCATCCTGCCCAACACCGCGGCGGCGATCGCTCGCTTCATCTCCGAGCCGGATGTGATCAAACCGGGCTCGAAGATGCCCGCTTTCCGCATGCTTCCGCCCGAGGACATCCGCGCCATCGCAACATATCTCAAGGGCCTTGAATGAGCGCCGTCGACACAAAGCCTGCGACCGGCCGGCACGAGGCGCAGACGAAGCGGCTGCGCTCGGTCTGGGCCAATCCGACCGGCTGGCGCTACTGGACTTCCGTCAACAACTATCAGGTCGGGCTCTGGTACGCTTCGGCCGCATTTGGCTTCATGCTGTTCGCCGGCATATTGGCGCTGCTCGTGCGGCTGCAACTGGCGGTCCCGGAGAACGATTTCCTGTCCGCCAATTTCTACAATCAAGCCTTCACGCTGCATGGCACGGTAATGATGTTCCTGTTCGCCGTGCCGATTTTCGAGGCGGTGGCGATCTTTTTGCTGCCGCCCATGCTTGGCGCGCGCGAACTGCCGTTTCCGCGCCTCGGCGCCTTCGGCTTCTGGAGCTTTCTTGTTGGCGGGATCTTCGTCTGCGGTTCGATCTTTTTCGGCGCCGCGCCTTCGAGCGGCTGGTTCATGTATCCGCCGCTCTCCACCGACAAGGAACTGTCCGGTATTGGCGCCGATATCTGGCTGCTCGGGCTTTCCTTCATCGAGATCGCCTCGATCGCCGCCGCGGTCGAGCTTATCGTCGGCATCATGAAATGCCGCGCGCCGGGCATGCGCATCAACCTGATGCCACTGTTTGCCTGGTATCTGCTGATCGTCGCCGGCATGATCCTGTTCGCCTTTCCGCCGCTGATCGCCGGCGATCTCCTGTTCGAGATGGAACGGATGTTCGACTGGCCGTTCTTCGACGCGGCACGGGGCGGCGATCCGCTTCTGTGGCAGCACCTGTTCTGGATCTTCGGGCACCCGGAGGTCTACATCATTTTTCTGCCCGCGATCGCCCTGATGGCGATGATCGTTCCGACATTCGCGCAGCGGCCGATCGTGGGCTATTCATGGATCGTGCTCGCAGCCGTCGGCACCGGTTTCCTGTCGTTCGGCCTGTGGGTGCACCATATGTTCGCCACCGGCCTGCCGCAGATTTCGCTGGCTTTCTTTTCAGCCGCATCGGAGGCGGTCGCGATCCCGACCGGCGTGCAGATATTCGTCTTCATCGCCACCATGCTCGCCGGGCGTGTGATCTTCTCGGTACCGATGCTGTTCGGAGCCGGAGGGCTCGCTATCTTCATCATCGGCGGGCTGACCGGGGTCATGGTGGCGCTGGCGCCGTTCGATTGGCAGGCGCACGACACCTATTTCGTCGTCGGGCACCTGCACTACGTGCTGGTCGGCGGCATGCTGTTCCCGGTCATTGCCGGCGTATATTATTATTACCCGCTTCTCGATGCCAGGAAGCTGTCGGAACGGCTCGGCACGATCGCCTTCTGGCTGATGTTCGCCGGCTTCAACATCGCCTTCTTCCCCATGCACATATCCGGCTTGCGCGGAATGCCGCGCCGCGTGTTCACCTACCCTGCCGGGCTCGGCTGGGACTGGCTCAACCTGATCTCGACGCTCGGTGCGTTTATCTTCGCCACGGGCGTGCTTATCGTCGTCGTCGACGTGCTGCGGCCGAAGCACCGGGAGCCGCGCCGAGAGGTCAATCCGTGGAACGCGGGCACGCTGGAATGGATCACCGAGCCGGAGGAGAACTGGGGCGTGCGCTCCATCCCCCAGGTCGAAAGCCGCTATCCCCTGTGGGATCAGAAAACGCTGGCGCGCGACGTCAACCTCGGCCGGTTCTATCTTCCGGATGCCGAGGAAGGCCGACGCGAGGGCCTGGTCACATCCGTGCTCGATGCTAACCCGCTCCAGGTGCTCAGGGTCGGCGGCACCGCCTATGTGACGATCGTCTCGGCTTTTTCGCTCGGCGCCGTGTTCATCGCGCTGACCTTCCACTGGTGGCTCGCGACGCTCGCTTGCGGGATCATCGCCTTCTGCGCGATCGTTTACTGGCTGTGGACCGGAACCGGGGAAATCCCTGAAAAGCCGGAAAAGAACGTCGGGCTTGGGCTGACGCTGCCGCTCTATTCCTCCGGCCCGGCGTCGGCTGGCTGGTGGGCTATGTTCATCACCATGACCGGTGACGGAACCGCGCTCGCCAGCCTGATCTTCGGCTATTTCTTCTACTGGACGATCCATCCGGACTTCACCGCCGGCATTGCCGGGCCAGGTGCATTCTGGCCGATGGCGGCGCTGGTGCTGTTCGCGGCCGCATGGCTGCTGATGCTCGCAGCGCGAGCCATGAACAGCCGCGGCGCAACGACGGCCCTGCGGACCTGCCTGGCGCTATCGGGCGCGCTCACAATCGCGGCTTCGGCCGCCGCCGCCTATGCCCCGTGGTCGTACGACATGGATCCTGTGCGGCATGTCTATCCGGCGATCGTCTGGATCCTTGTCCTCTGGGTGCTCGTCCACGCCGCACTGGGCGCGGTCATGCAGTTCTACTGCCTGGCACGCAGCGTCGCGGGGCGACTGACGCCGGAGCACGACATGGACCTCCACAACGTGGTGCTTTATTGGCATTTCCTGCTGGTCACCGCGGCGACGGTCCTGACCGTCGTCGGCCTTTTCCCGATGGCGATGTGAGGCTGCGATGCGTCTCTTGCCCAGGGAAATGGAAACCCTCTGGACGCTATTCACGGCGCCAATCATCTGGGCGGTTCACTTCCTGGTCTGCTATGTCGGCGCCGCGATCTATTGCGCCAAGCCTGGCTTGTTCGGTTTCGGCTTCGGGGCCGTGCGCGGCGGCATCGGCGCCCTGACCGCAGTCGCGCTTGTTCTCATTTTGCTTTCGGCATGGCTTGCCTGGCGGCAATGGGGTTTCGGCGCGGAGGACCCGCCGCATGACGATGCGACGCGGCGGGACCGGCGCCTGTTCCAGGGCTTCGCCACGCTTCTGCTCTGCGGGCTGAGCTTCGTCGCGGTGATCTTCGTCGCTCTGCCTGCCCTTTTCATGACGGAATGCCTGCGATGAAGCGCCTTGCCCTCCTGTCAGGCATCGGCCTGCTCGCCGTCATCTGGGCTGGACCGCTGCTGGGCCCATCGCGAGGCTCTTTTGCCGCCCACATGCTGTCGCATATGGGAGTGGTCGCAATCGCCGCGCCGCTTCTGGCGGTGGGAATCAGCGGCACGCGTCTGGACTTTTGCCGGGCTTTGCTGCCTGATCGAGCGGGTGCCGACCGAACAGCGGCATTCGCCCTGCCGATCCTTGCTTCCCTGGTGGAGCTGATGATCGTCTGGGCCTGGCACGCTCCAATCATGCGCTCGCTCGCACAGGCGACGGTCCTGGCGGCGATCCTGGAGCAAGCGAGTTTCCTCGCGGCCGGGCTGTTCCTGTGGCTTGCATGCATCGGCACAGGCGCAAAGGGCTCGACGCATCGAGGCATTGCCGGGGCTTTCGGCCTGCTGCTGACCTCGATCCACATGACATTGCTCGGCGCGCTTCTGGCGCTTGCTCCGCGCCCGCTTTACGGCCTGACAACGACCACCTGTCTCGGCCTCGAACTCGGTCCGCAAGAGGATCAGGTGCTCGGTGGCGTCATCATGCTGTCGATAGGCGCAGTGGTCTATCTCGCCGGCGGTGTCGTGCTTCTCGGACGCGCTATCCAGGTGCACGGTCGGGAGGCTGCCCGCTGATGCATGTCAACTGGAAGCATATTGCCGCCGCGTTTGCCGTCCTGCCCTTCGCAGCCATCTTCGTCGCGTGGATCGGCTTCTTCAACGTCGGCGCCTCCACCGGCCACTGGAAAATCACCGAATGGTTCCTGCATTTCGCCATGCGCTCGGCAATCAGAACCTATGCGCTTGCCGTAGAGCCGCCGGAGAAGCTACCGCGCTATGCCATCCAGCCGGCGGCGGGGCACTATGCACTGGGTTGCGCCACCTGCCATGGCGAGCCAGGCGAACCACGCTCGCCGACGGTCATGGAGATGTTGCCCAGGCCACCCGATCTTGCGACAGTCGTCAGTGGATGGACCGACGCCGAACTGTTTCGCATCGTCCAGCATGGCGTCCGCTTCACCGGCATGCCGGCATGGCCGACCCAGGACCGCGACGACGAGGTCTGGGCCATGGTCGCCTTCCTGCGCGAGCTGCCGACAATGGATGCCGCAGCCTATCGCAACCTCGCCTATGGCGAAAGAAGCGCGACGCCGGCGCAGCCAGCAGACCTCGAACAGGCCATGGCCGAATGCGAGCGCTGCCACGGAAAGGACGGACGGGGACGCAGCCCGGCGGTTCCGGTCATCGCCGGACAGAACGAGGCCTATCTGCTGGAGAGCCTGAGGGCCTATGCGGAAGGCCGCCGCGCGAGCGGGATCATGGCCATGGCGACGACCGCCGTCGAGCCCGACCAATGGCCGGCGCTCGCCCGGCATTTTGCAACTCTGCCCCCGGCGCGGCCTGCTACCCCCACCAAGGATGTGACCGCGGCCGCCGACGGCGAAGACATTGCGAGACATGGCCGCCCGGCGAAGAACGTGCCGGCATGCTTGAGTTGCCACGGAGGATCGAAGCGGAATCCGCTCTATCCGGATATCACCGGACAGCCGGCGGGATATATCATGAACCAGCTGATGCTCTTCAGGGAAGGAAAACGCGGCGGCACGGCCTATCATCGCCTCATGGCCAATGTGGCGAAGGGCCTGAGCGATGCCGACATGCGGGCGCTGGCCGCCCATTTCTCAAGCGCGCCGTCCGGTTCCTTGCCGATCCGGGGCAGTCAGTCACCGAGATGAGGGCACCCTCGCCGCTCGGAACAAATCCGCATCGATTCTGTTTGCATTACGGCTGGACAATCCGAGGTAAAAACCGATGCCTGACGACACCAGACGCGACGTTCAAGACCCCCCGCATGTCTCGGCCGAAGACGACTATGAATTGCGTCATTTTGCGAACCGGCATGACATGACACCCGATGAGGTGCGCGAACTCATCCGCAAGTACGGAACCAATCGCGATGTACTGGAACAGGCTGCGAAAACCTTGCGCGACCGCCCCAATTCGTCCGACGATGTCACCCAGGATGCACGCCAGCAAAGGACCGAGATGCATCTCGGAAATCCGAAATCCCGAAGCGGATGAAGGCGACGTCGGATAAACAATATCCGGCGTCAGGCACACCAATTTTAAAAGCCGGTCAGCACAATAGTCGAGCAGCACCCTCAGGGCTGCGCCGTTGAGCTACTTTTTGAGGATGTTTCCGTGGTTTAGGTCGAAAGCGCCGGTGCCATGGGCTTGCCTGTAGAAATCATCCTGCAGCTCACCCCACTCGCCAAGATAAGCACCACATTTGCTGCAGTGAATCGGCGTCGATTCCGTGGCGTTTTCCGGGATGTCCATCAGGATCGTCCCACATGCCTTGCAATCGAGCTTGTCATCCAGTTTGCGGCGCATTCCATATGAACGCACACAATTGCTCGCGTGCCAATCGTTAGTTTCGCACGACGCGTGGAACCGCTTCACACGGTTTCCTGGCGGCCTCCGATGCGCAGGTATTTTCAAGCGGAACCCACCGGCGCGATCACAGCTCGGCACGAACAGGTGAGGTTTGCGCAGCAGAGCGCCGAATAAGCGCCTGACTTGAAGCTTGCCTGGCGGCAAGTTCAGCGCCTCGGCGATGTAGTTCCAGCGCGCTATGTTCCTTTGCAGGAATCCGGCCATGCGCCGATCATTCTCACTCGGAAGCACGGCTGATGCCGTTTGGATCACCGCCAAGTGATCCAGCTATCCCCTCCGATTGGAACAAAACCCCTGCAATTCAGTTAGATAGCTTGGATTGGACCGCCGATGCGGAAGTTTGGCCCGGCCACGATGCAGATGAGCGGCTTCACGCGGACGTTGGCGGAACTCCAGAACCGCTCTTTGATGGAGGATGTCATGAACCAGTGGACAAATGCCAGGCTCTGCGACGTAGCCAACCTGATCCTTGGCGGAATTCTGTTCTTCTCTCCCTGGATGTTCGCCTTCGCGGCAGGCCCGCAGACGCAAAACGCCCTTGGCAGCGGTATCGTGATCTTCGTGCTTTCCGTGGCCGCCCTTGCGGCATTTGCCGTTTGGGAGGAGTGGGTGAACCTGATCGTTGGCCTGTGGGTCCTCGCCTCTCCCTGGGTGCTGGGTTTCCAGGCGACCACGGCGATGTCCGTACATGTCGTGATCGGTATTCTGGTCGCCGTTCTGGCAGCAATCGAACTCTGGATGATGTACCAGAACCCGCCAACGCAATCCGCCGCCTAGCAGGCGGGCAGCGGCGCTCTGAAGGCTGATCAAGGCGCCACCGGCTGCATGGCTGACGTATCGGCACCACGCGGGAGTGGCTCACCGATACGGGCCGACGGACTTTATCGAACTGGCGGGAACCGGCGTCGCAGGGCACCGTCCGAAGCTGCCTGAATCATGAACCGACAAGGAGCAGAACCATGGCGACCATCAAGGCGGTCCGTGTTCACACTTTCGGTGGACCGGAGGTTCTTTCGCTGGACGAGGTGCCCATGCCTCAGCCACGTGATGACGAGGTCACACTCAAGGTTTATGCGGCGAGCGTCAATCCGGTCGACTATAAGATCCGTGAGGGGACATCGGGCGAAGACCTGCCCGTCACACTCGGCCGCGACGTATCCGGGGTCGTGGAACTGTGCGGCACGCGGGCGCACACGTTGAAGAAGGGCGATCCGCTGTTTGCCATGCTTGGCCCCGATCGGGGCGGCAATGCCGAATATGTCGTCGTCAAAGCGACGGAAGCGGCGGCGAAACCAGAAAGCCTAAGCCACGTGGAGGCAGCCGCCGTGCCGCTTGCGGGGATTACCGCATGGCAGGGCCTGTTCGACCATGGCGGTCTCGAGCCGGGGCAACGGGTTCTCATCCATGGCGGCGCCGGCGGCGTCGGTCATTTGGCGATCCAGCTTGCCAAGGCCACCGACGCGTTCGTCGCCACGACCGTTTCAGCCGAGGATTTCGATTTCGTCCATCGGCTCGGCGCCGACCAGATCGTCGACCACAAGAAACAGCGCTTCGAGGATGTCGTCGAAAAGGTCGACGTGGTGTTCGATCTGGTCGCCGGCGATACGCAAGACCGCTCCTGGACAGTGCTCAAACCCGGTGGCAGATTGGTTTCCACCCTCTCCGAGCCCTCGCCGGAACAGGCCCGCCGGCATCAGGCACGCGGCACTTCCTATATCGCACAGCCAAACGCGGCGCAGCTTGCCGAGATCGGCCGTCTCATCGACGCCGGCAAGGTGAAGCCATTCGTGCAGGCGACCTATCCCCTAGAGGAGGTCGCCAAAGCCGAGGAGCGCCTCGAGAAGGAGCATGCGCGCGGCAAGATCGTGCTTCGGATAGCCGCTTGAACAGCAATCCTGGGTCGCAACCCAAGCGGCACTACCCGGCAAATCGAGCAGTAGAGCTTTGCTGAACCTGCGTCACGATTTGGACGCGTGTTCCGCCTTGCCCTTGCGTTTGGTCGACGCCATGTCGTGAAGTTCCTTCTCACTCATCGACTTGACCATCGATTTGGACGCGCCCTTCAGCTCGCTCTTTTTCTTTTCACCGCGCTTGGCCGCAAGGGCTGCGCCGGCGGCCATCTGCTGGGCCTTGGATTTGGCTGGCATATCGCACCTCCAACGTTATGACCCTAAACTATAAACCCTAAACTCGGTGGGTCTGCCTTGCGTTCCGTTCCCCTGCCAAACACTTGAACGGCTGGAAGCATCTCGGCGCACACTGCGACGACGCGGCGCAGGCGCAAGCCAAGATGGCACCGACTTCGGCTTCAAGTTTCATTTTTCCATACCGACAGCAGCGGGCCTTTGCTTCCATAGACCGGATCCTTCCGCGGCCGGCCAACCCTGGGAATCGTTCCCAATGCCCGCTCACGTTCCTCGGCAGTCGTGCATTCGTCATAAGTGCCGGATCCAGGATAGGCGCCGACCACCAGGAAATCGGCAGTCTCGGAGAGGCATTGGTGGCCGGTGCCGGCCGGAAGAACAGCCACGTCGCCGGCTTTCAAGGACAGTATACGCCCCTTGTTGCCGCCGAACCGAACCCTGCCGGTTCCGCGCGCAACGCCAAGCACCTCATGTATGCGGGAATGGTAATGAACGTAGTGGTAGATGCCGTCCCGCCAGCTGTCACGCCAGCCATTGGCCTCGAAAAGTTCTTCCAGAACGGCTGCGGGGTCGAATTGCCCCATCGGCTTCACGGCGCCACGATAGACGACCAACGGCCAGAAGGGGTGGTTCGGCACGAGGCCATCATCCTTGAACCGAAATTCAAGCGGCTTCTTCAGCTTTACCAGTTCGCCGAGTTCTTGCTTTCCCGGTCGCGCAATGCCCGTCGCCTGCTCGGCAGCTTTCTTCACGCCCTCAAGAATTCCCATGGCGAATTCCCCGTGAGATCAGTGGGCACCGCCCCCGCTCTGGTTCAACGGATCTCAACCAGCGGCAGCGCACTTTGTTCCCGTTGCCGTGCGGCCCCGGTCAAGCCGCGGTCTCGCAGGGAGCTTCGCCGCAGCATCGTTGCGATACCCGGTGCATCATTTCGGAGGTTAAGCGGTTACGAAGACACCGTCACGGAGGCGGGCGCCCAAATGACCGCCTCACGACCACGCAGTCTCAGTAGGCCTAAGGCTGTGAATTGGATTTGCAATATGGGCGCAAGCAGGGCGCGAATTGCAGGAGACTGTTTGGTGGAGCCAATCGGGATCGAACCGACGACCTCTTGAATGCCATTCAAGCGCTCTCCCAACTGAGCTATGGCCCCACTTCCGGCAGTCAGCCGGCGCCGTTTCCGGCGAAGAGATCCGGCGCGGGTTGGAGACCGCGCCGTTAGTGCAGGCGGCTTCTAACCCCGCCTTTCGCCAATATCAAGCCTTGAATGCGGGCTTTTTGTTCGCAGGCGCAGAAAGCCCGCCGACGCTTGCGTCTCAGGCCTGTCAGACCTCGTCGTCATCGTCGCCGACGCCGATCATGTCGGCGACGTCGTCGTCTTCTTCCTCTTCGTCGGCAAGGAAGGTATCATCCTCGTCGTCGCCGAGATCGACGTCCTCGTCATCGCCGAGATCGGGAATCTCGTCGCCCTTGGCGTCCTCGTCCGCCTCTTCGAGCGAGACGACTTCAACGCCCTCTTCGTCCTCGGCGTCCACTTCCTTCTCGGCCACTTCCTCTTCCTCCTCGATGGCGGCGACCTTGCCTTCCTCGAAATAGGAACGCGGATAGGTCTTGCCGGTATAGGGCGAGACGATCGGGTCCTTGTTCAGGTCGTAGAATTTTCGGCCCGTTTCGGGGTCGATGCGTTTTGTGCCAAGTTCGGTTTTTGCCACGGCAAGCCTCGTCAATAAAAGAGTGGTCCCCTTAACCACAGTTTGCGGCGCTGTCAAAGCGAAAAGCCGGCGTCACAAAACCAAGCCCTGAAAGGCCTCGCGCCAAGTGACGACCATGGGGATGACCATTTCCGCCCGCCGTGATACGAGACCGCCGCAACAAATGAAAAGTGCCGGCACGCCGGCAATCCGTCCAGGGAAATTCCATGTCTCACGCCGCCGCTCCCAAGCCGGCCACCGCCCGCAAATGTCAGGCCCTTTCCGGCACGGCACGCGTGCCTGGCGACAAGTCGATCTCGCACCGCTCCTTCATGTTCGGCGGGCTGGCCTCCGGCGAGACCCGCATCACCGGCCTGCTCGAAGGCGAGGACGTGATGCGCACGGGCGCTGCCATGAAGGCGATGGGCGCGCATATCGAGAAGCGCGGCACCGAATGGGTAATCCGCGGCACCGGTAACGGCGCGCTGCTGCAGCCGGAAGGCCCGCTCGATTTCGGCAATGCCGGCACCGGCTCGCGGCTGACCATGGGCCTGGTCGGCACCTATGACATGGAAACGACCTTCATCGGCGACGCCTCCTTGTCCGGCCGGCCGATGGGCCGCGTGCTCGAACCGTTGCGCCAGATGGGCGTGCAGGTGCTGAAGGCGACGCCGGGCGACCGCATGCCGATCACGCTGCATGGCCCGAAGCACGCGGCCCCGATAACCTACCGCGTGCCGATGGCCTCGGCGCAGGTGAAATCGGCCGTGCTGCTGGCGGGTCTCAACACGCCCGGCATCACCACCGTCATCGAACCCGTGATGACGCGCGATCACACAGAGAAGATGCTGAAGGGATTTGGCGCCAATCTATCGGTCGAAACCGACGAGCGCGGCGTGCGCCACATCTTCATCGAGGGCCAGGGCAAGCTCACCGGCCAGACGATCGCCGTGCCGGGCGACCCGTCCTCGGCCGGCTTCCCGCTGGTGGCGGCGTTGATCGTGCCGGGTTCGGACATCTTGATCGAGAATGTGCTTATGAACCCTACCCGCACCGGACTTCTGCTCACTCTGCAGGAGATGGGCGGCAGGATCGACATCCTCAACCCGCGCAATGCCGGCGGCGAGGATGTCGCCGACCTGCACGTGCGCTACTCCGAACTCAAGGGCGTCACCGTGCCGCCCGAACGGGCGCCGTCGATGATCGACGAATATCCGGTGCTTGCAGTTGCCGCCTGCTTCGCCGAGGGTGAGACGCTGATGCAGGGGCTTGAGGAACTGCGCGTAAAGGAATCCGACCGGCTGTCGGCCGTCGCCAACGGGCTGAAGCTCAACGGCGTCGACTGCACCGAGGCCGAGACTTCGCTTGCAGTGCGCGGCAGGCCGGGCGGCAAGGGCCTTGGCGGCCACTCCAACGGCCAGGACACGACCGTGCAGACGCATCTCGACCACCGCATCGCCATGAGCTTTCTGGTGATGGGGCTGGCGACGGAAAAGCCGGTGACCATCGACGACCAGGCGATGATCGCGACGAGCTTCCCGGAATTCATGGGGCTGATGAAGGGGCTCGGGGCGGAGATTGGGTGACGGTCGTGGCAACCAATAACCTTGGCACGTTGGCGGGACAGCGCCCCCCTCTGTCCTGCCGGACATCTCCCCCACATGGGGAGAGATTGGCAGTTTTGGCGCTTCGCTCAATTCTGCAACGTAGACAATTGGCCAAGGCCGCGATGACGGCCGATCTCCCCCCTCGTGGGGGAGATGTCCGGCAGGACAGAGGGGGGCGCGAAGGATCGCGGCGCTTGCCTGGGTTCCTCATTGTGGTCCCCCAATGACACACGTCTTCACAATCGCCATCGACGGCCCGGCCGGCGCCGGCAAGGGCACGCTAGCCCGGCGGCTGGCCGATCATTACCGGCTGAACCTGCTCGACACCGGCCTTACCTATCGCGCGGTGGCCTATGCGCTCATCCAGCACGCATTGCCGCTCGACAACGTCTCGGCGGCCGAAACCGCCGCGCGCCAGGTCGATCTGGCAAAGCTCGACCGGGCGGTGTTGTCGGCGCATGCCGTCGGCGAAGCGGCCTCGAAAGTCGCGGTGTTCCCGACAGTGCGGCGCATCCTGGTCGAAAAGCAGCGCGCATTTGCCAAGGCGCCTCCGGGCGCCGTGCTCGACGGCCGCGATATCGGCACCGTCGTCTGCCCGGACGCCGACATAAAACTCTATGTCACCGCGAGCGCGGAGGTGCGCGCTCAGCGCCGGCTGGCCGAAATCGAGAGCATCGGCGGCACCGCTGATTTCACCGAAATTCTCGCCGATATCGTCCGGCGCGACGAGCGCGACATGGGCCGCGCCGACTCTCCGCTGAAGCCGGCCTCCGACGCGCACTTGCTTGATACCAGCGAAATGGCTATAGAAGCCGCGTTTCTTGCAGCCAGAGCGATCATCGACGACGTGCTGGCCAAGAGAAACAAGGCCTGATCCGGGTTTTCCATCGTGTTTCCGTTGCCGGAAGCGAAGAAAATACCCATATCGGGCACGAACCAGCCTGCCAGCATTCTTCATGCGCCGGAATAGCCGCTTTAGGCGGCCAGGGCTTTTGCAGCCCGGAACGCCGGCAGGCCAACGCAACGCTAACCCACGGCGCCCGTCCCGCTTGAGATGCGGGACATTCCAGGAGAAACAATGTCAGTTGCCAATCCCACTCGCGATGATTTCGCGAGCCTGCTCGAAGAATCATTTACCGCCGGCCATTCCGGCGAAGGCCAGGTCGTCAAGGGCATCATCACCGCCATTGAAAAAGACATGGCGATCATCGATGTCGGCCTCAAGGTCGAAGGCCGCGTGCCGCTGAAGGAATTCGGCGTCAAGGGCAAGGACACGACACTGAAGGTCGGCGATACGGTCGAAGTCTATGTCGAGCGCATCGAGAACGCGCTTGGCGAAGCGATGCTGTCGCGCGAGAAGGCCCGCCGCGAAGAGAGCTGGGTCCGTCTCGAAGAGAAGTTCACCAAGGGTGAACGCGTCGAAGGCGTCATCTTCAACCAGGTCAAGGGCGGCTTCACCGTCGACCTCGACGGCGCCGTGGCCTTCCTGCCGCGCAGCCAGGTCGATATCCGCCCGATCCGCGACGTCTCCCCGCTGATGCACAACCCGCAGCCCTTCGAGATCCTCAAGATGGATCGCCGCCGCGGCAACATCGTGGTGTCGCGCCGCACCGTGCTCGAGGAAAGCCGTGCCGAACAGCGTTCGGAAATCGTGCAGAACCTCGAAGAAGGCCAGGTGGTCGAAGGCGTCGTCAAGAACATCACCGACTATGGTGCGTTCGTCGACCTCGGCGGCATCGACGGCCTGCTGCACGTCACCGACATGGCATGGCGCCGCGTCAACCATCCGACCGAAATCCTCAATATCGGTCAGACGGTCAAGGTGCAGATCATCCGCATCAACCAGGAAACCCACCGTATCTCGCTCGGCATGAAGCAGCTCGAGAGCGATCCGTGGTCCGAGATCGGCACCAAGTTCCCGATCGGCAAGAAGATCAAGGGTACCGTCACCAACATCACCGACTACGGCGCGTTCGTCGAACTGGAGCCGGGCATCGAAGGCCTCATCCACGTTTCGGAAATGTCGTGGACCAAGAAGAACGTGCATCCCGGCAAGATCCTGTCGACGACCCAGGAAGTCGACGTGGTGGTGCTCGAAGTCGATCCGGCCAAGCGCCGCATCTCGCTCGGCCTCAAGCAGACGCTCGAGAACCCGTGGCAGGCTTTCGCCAGCAGCCATCCGGTCGGCAGCCAGGTCGAGGGCGAGGTCAAGAACAAGACCGAGTTCGGCCTGTTCATCGGCCTCGAAGGCGATGTGGACGGCATGGTGCACTTGTCCGATCTCGACTGGACCCGTCCGGGCGAGCAGGTCATCGAAGAGTACAACCGCGGCGACATCGTCAAGGCGCAGGTGCTCGACGTCGACATCGACAAGGAGCGCATCTCGCTCGGCATCAAGCAATTGGCCAAGGATGCCGTCGGCGAAGCGTCGACTTCGGGCGAACTGCGCAAGAACGCCGTCGTCACCTGTGAAGTCATCGGCGTCAAGGATGGCGGTCTGGAAGTGCGGCTGGTCGACAGCGGCATCGAGACCTTCATCAAGCGCTCCGACCTCAGCCGCGACCGCGACGAGCAGCGCCCCGAGCGCTTCACCGTCGGCCAGAAGGTCGACGCCCGCGTCATCGCCTTCGACAAGAAGACCCGCAAGCTGCAGGTCTCGATCAAGGCGCTGGAAATCGCCGAAGAGAAGGAAGCGGTCGCCCAGTACGGCTCGACCGACTCCGGCGCTTCGCTGGGCGATATCCTGGGTGCCGCGCTGAAGAAGCAGGGCAGCTAAGGCTTCAGTCATCGGCAGCACGCCTCGCGTGCGGCCTCACGAAAAGACCCGCCGGAGCGATCCGGCGGGTCTTTTTCTTTGGCTTACGTCGGAAACTGAAGAACTGTGCCGATGGCTCAGGCGCGTCCGTAGAGCGGGACAAGCGCGCCGCTCATCGCCTGATTGGCGGGCGAGGCGAGATAGGCGATGGCCTCGGCCGCCGCTTCAAGGCTGACCCATTTGGCGAAATCGGCATCCGGCATGTCGGCGCGGTTTGCCGGCGTATCGAGCGTCGACGGCGCCACGGCGTTGACCAGGATGCCCTTGCTCTTCAGTTCTTCGGCCATTGCCACCGTGATTGCCGCCACCGCCGCCTTGCTGGCGGCATAGGCGACCATGCCGGCGCCACGCCGCGGGTCGAGCCCGGCGCGCGCGGTGACATTGACGATACGGCCGGCAGTGTCTGACGCCAGCATCGAGCGCACCGCGGCGCGACAGCACAGGAAAGCGGTGCGTGCATTGGTGTCCATCATCTCGGCAAAGGACGCCGATTCGATCTTTTCCACCGGCGCCGTGGTGAAGCCGCCGGCGAGGTGGATCGATCCCCAGAGGCCCGGGACCTGGCTGTAGAAAGCCTCGACCTTGGCGGAATCCGAGAGATCGACATTGTGCGCCAGCTTGACGTTCTCATGCGCGGGGAAGGGGAAATGCTGGGGTGCCGCGGCGTGCGCATTCGGCACGTGGCAGATCGCGCCCTCACCCAGCAGCTTGCCGACTACCGCGCCGCCGAGCGCCCCGGTTCCGCCGGTCACGACGATATGCCTGCCTTGAAGTGTTTCCGTCATCCTGGACCGCTCCTGCCTTTTTTATGATTATGTCGCTTGTTTGCCGCGCCGACGCAAAGCGTCGCGCCTTTCGCACGATCACTCAACAGATATCTCGACATGGCAGTGTTGCGTCTTTGCATGCGTCAGGCAGCCATTCCGCCGGCCTCGCGGCGCATGCCTTGCGAGAGCGAAGCCGGCGAGCGGTCCGATGCAGGCTGGAAAAAATCAATCGACCGTGATCTCGATGACGCGCGGCAGTCCAGTTGCCCGGGCATGTTTCAGCGCCTGCGGCAAGGCATCGATGTCGACAAGGCGTTCGGCGCCGATGCCGTAGGCTTCAGCCAGCTTGCAGAAATCCGGCGGCGCCGGCGACACGCCGACGGGTTCCACGCCGACATCGAGCATCGAGGTCTCGATCTCGCGATAGCCGCGATTGTTCCAGACCAGGAAGATGACCGGTGCCGCGGCATCGAGCGCCGCGCCCAGTTCCGGCAGCGTGAACTGGAAACCGCCGTCGCCGGTGAGGCAGACAACCGGGGCGCCGGGCGTGGCGAGAGCCGCGCCGATCGCCGCCGGCGGACCATAGCCAAGCGCACCGAAGCCGGTAGCGGCGTTGAACCAGCCGCCCGGCCGGTCGTGATCGTAATACAGGTTGGCGGCGTAAACCGGCTGGGTCGAATCGCCGACGATGATCGCGCCCGGCAAGGCGTCGCGGATCATTTCCACTGCATGCACCTGCGTTGCATAGGCCGGGCTCAGCTCGGCCAAAGCCGCCTTTCGCGCCACGGCAGCTCGGCTGTGGCCGTCCGACGCCGCCAGGTGAGTGGGGCCCGTCGAGGCGAGCAAGGCCTCGATCCCCTCGGCACAATCCGCCTGGATGGCGACCGTCACCGGGCGGCGGGCGAGCTGGTCGGCCCCGATGTCGATGCGGATCAGATTGGGGGGTAGCACGAAACCGCCATCGCCATAGCCGTCATAGTCGGTCGGCCCAAATTCGGTGCCGGCGGCAATCACCAGATCGGCCTCCGCCATCAGCGCCCGAACCGCCTTCAGACTCGGGCTTGCCGGTACGCAGAGCGGATGGCGGTGCAGCAGGCCGCGCGCATTGGTCGTCTGGACGACCGGCGCACCCAGTTTCTCGGCCAGGCGCTGCAATGGGGCCTCGGCACGCTTGGCACCGCCTCCGGCCAGGATCAGCGGGCGACGGGAGGCGGCGATGAGTTCGGCCGCAATCGCGATCGCCACGCCATCCGGCGCGGGAGGTGCGGCATTCGTCAAAAGGGCAGCGACCCCGTTAGCCGGCTTGACCATGACATCGGTCGGGATCTCGATGTGGACCGGGCCGGGCCGCGAGGATGAAAACAGCGCAAAGGCTTGTGCCAGTGCATCGGGCAATTCGCTGGCCTCGGTGACGCGCCGCGAAACCAGCGCCACCTTCTCCATCATGCCGCGCTGGTCGGGCAGCTCATGCAGATGGCCCAGGCCCTTGCCCAGCGTCGGCGTGGCATTGACCCCCGATATCACCAGCATCGGCACCGAATCGGCGCGCGCCTGTCCCATGGCGGTGATGGTGTTGGTCAGCCCGGGTCCGGTGATGACGAAGGCGACGCCCGGCTTGCCGCTGGCGCGCGCATAGCCGTCGGCCATAAAGCCGGCACCCTGTTCGTGGCGCGGCGTGACGTGGCGAATCTTCGAGCGCGCCAGTCCCCGGTAAAGTTCGACCGTGTGAACGCCCGGAATGCCGAAGACGATATCGACGCCATGGGCTTCGAGCAGCGAAATGAGCGCTTCGCCGACTGTGGTGCCGATGGCGGTCATTGGCGCAACACCGGGCGTGTCAGGCAGGTAGGGCCACCCTCGCAAGCGATGCAGAGCGCGTCCGCCTCGAAGGTCGCTACCGTGCAGCCGGCCGCCTCCATGGCCGCCGCTGTTTTGGGAAAACCGGCAACGGCGATCACCTGGCGCGGCGCGGTCGGCAGCACGTTGAGGCTCAGCCCGTGGGAAGCCATGAACTCTTCGGCATCGCCCTCGATCAGCTTGATGCCGCGCGCCCGCAGCATCTGGTAGAAAGGCGCCGGCAAGAGCGGGGCGTAGACCAGCGCCAGATCGTCGGCGAGCGGGCTGATCACCGACATCAGGTGCAGGCAGGCCTCCTCTCCGTGCCACAGGGGCAGGTCGAAGCCGAAGACCTGTATGCCCTTGGGCGCCAGCAGGTTGGCCAATTGCTGGATGCCGTCCTGGTTGGTGCGCACGCCACGGCCGACGGCCAGCGTGTTTGCGTCCACCCAGACGCAGTCGCCGCCCTCCACCTGGCCGGGATCCTCGATGCGGCCCAGTACCGGCACGCCCATGCGCTTGTAGGCGGCCTCATGCAGGCCGGGCTCGGGCCGGCGCAGTGCCTTGCCCATGGCAAGAATGATCGCGCCGTGATCGGTCACGAGCGACGGGTCGTGCGTGAACACGGAATCGGCCAGCCCGTCATCGGCATCCGTCAGCCATTCGATCTCGGCGCCCGCGGCCGCGACCAGCTGCGTCAAATGGTCATGCTGGGCGGCGGCCGCGCGCGGCTCGAAACCCGGGCCATAATGCCACTCCGACGCGCTGGCACGGCGCATGGCACTCGACGCGGACCGCATCAGCACGCGTTTCAACGGTCCGGCCATGGACTGCGACCCGTATGTTTTGCCCACTAAATTCTCCTGAGATGTCCTGTGCGCCACTAATCACTACAGCCAGCCGTGATCAATGGTCCAAAAACCATGGTTGACGGAGGCAAGCGGAACGGTCCATCTTGAGAATGGGAACTCTGTCAGTGACGGGTAATGGGTAAAACAATCCAGCAGCGATGGACTCGGACGCTCCGAGGAGCGTCGAAGGGATGACGGCGCAGGGCGCCGCACCCGCATTGAACCACACGGCGCATAACGGCGCCGCCGAAGCCATTCATGTCGAGAACCTGCACAAAAAATTCGGCGAGTTGCATGTGCTGAAGGGCGTCTCGCTGTCGGCGCGCGACGGCGAGGTCATAGCCATCATCGGCGGCTCAGGGTCGGGCAAATCGACGCTGCTGCGCTGCATCAACTGCCTGGAAAACCCGACCAGCGGCATCATCCGCGTCAATGGCGAGGAGATCAAGCTCCGGGCGGACAGCCACGGCCACACCGTTCCGGCCGACCGCAGGCAGATCGAACGCATCCGCTCCAAGCTCGGCATGGTGTTCCAGAATTTCAATCTGTGGAGCCATATGACGCTGATCGAGAACGTCATCGAGGTTCCCGTGCACGTGCTGGGCGTCAAGCGCGACGACGCGATCGCCCAGGCGGAAAAGCTGCTCGCGCGCGTCGGACTTGCCGAAAAGCGCGACGTCTATCCGGCCTATTTGTCGGGCGGCCAGCAGCAGCGCGCCGCGATCGCCCGTGCCCTGGCGATCAATCCGCGCGTCATGCTGTTCGACGAACCGACCTCGGCGCTCGACCCGGAACTGGTCGGCGAAGTGCTGAAGGTGATCGGCGATCTGGCGCGCGAAGGCCGCACCATGGTGCTGGTCACCCACGAGATGAAGTTTGCCCGCGAGGTCGCGACCCACGTGGTCTATCTCTACAACGGGCTGGTCGAGGAAGAAGGCCCGCCGGAGCAGATCTTCGGCGCGCCCCGATCCGAAAGGCTGAAGCAATTCATCCGCAATATCGGCTAGCAGACCGAGAGTGGACGAAGAAACCGGGAACCTACAACAAACTGGGAGTCGTGAAATGAAGACCGTTTTGAAGACATTCGCCGCAGCGCTGCTGCTGGGCGTCGCCGCGATGGGCGTCGCCAAGGCCGATCCGGTCAAGATCGGCATTGCCGCCGAACCCTATCCGCCCTTCACCTCGCCGGATGCTTCGGGCAAATGGGTTGGCTGGGAAGTCGAATTTATCGACGCGGTGTGCGCCGAGGAGAAGCTCGACTGTGTCATTACGCCTGTTGCCTGGGATGGCATCATCCCGGCGCTGACGACCAAGAAGATCGACCTCATCGTCAGCTCGATGTCGATCACCGCGGAACGGGAGAAGACGATCGACTTCTCGGACAAGTACTACAACACGCCGACGGCGATCATCGGACCGAAGGACCAAAAGTTCGGCGCCACCCCGGACGACCTCAAGGGCAAGATCCTTGGCGTCCAGGTATCGACCGTGCACGCCGTCTACGCCAAGAAGCACTTCGGTGCCACAGCTTCCGAGATCAAGGAATACCAGACGCAGGACGAGGCAAACCAGGATCTCGCCGCCGGCCGCCTCGACGCGGTGCAGGCCGATTCGATCGCGCTTGGCGAGTTCCTCAAGTCGGATCAGGGCAAGGCCTGCTGCGACCTGAAGGGCATGGTCGCTGCCGATGACGAGGTGCTCGGACCGGGCGTCGGCGCCGGCGTGCGCAAGGAAGACACCGAGCTGAAGGAAAAGATCAACGCCGGCATCAAAACGATCCGCGCCAACGGCAAATATGACGAGATCTCGAAGAAGTATTTCGATTTCGACATTTATGGTGGTTCGACGCAGTCGAACTGACGCCCGCACGCGAGCAACGGAGGCACGGCGCAGCCCTGCCTCCGTTGACGGCCTTGCAACGCATGCCTGCCGCTGACCGCTAGTCTGCGGCCGACGCCAGCAATTCGGGGGCGACGCTGATCGACGCATTCCTTTCGGCCTCGGCGGCCGGCATCATCCAACTTCTCTCGCCCTACCCGCCCGGCTGGGGCGGGACTCTTTTGGTCGGACTGCTCCATTCGATCGAGATCGCGCTCGGCGCCACGTGCCTCGGCCTTTTGATCGGCACCGGCGGCGCCTATGGCAAGCTCTATGGCGGGCCGGTGGTGCGTGACCTGTTGGCGGTCTACACCACGATCGTGCGCGCCGTGCCGGAACTGGTGCTGATCCTGCTGCTTTATTATGCCGGTACCGACCTGATCAACCAGGCGCTGACGGCCATGGGTTATCAGCGCGTCGACGTCAGCGGGCTAGCGGCGGGCATCGCCGTTCTGGGCTTTGTCCAGGGCGCCTATTCGACCGAGGTCATCCGCGGTGCCATCCTGGCTATTCCGCAGGGCCAGATCGAAGCCGCGCGCGCGTATGGCATGTCTCCCGGCCTGATGCTGCGGCGCATAACATTGCCGGCCATGCTGCCCTTCGCCATACCGGGCCTCGCCAATCTCTGGCTGATCGCCACCAAAGACACAGCACTGCTGGCGGTCGTGGGTTTCTACGAACTGGCGCTGGCAACGCGGCAGGCCGCGGGCGTCACCAAAGCCTATTTCACCTTCTTTTTCGCCGCCGGCGTGCTCTACCTGCTGCTGTCGCTGTTTTCCAACCTCATCATCGGCCGGGTCGAAGCCTGGTCGCGGCGCGGCATGCCTTCGCTCAAGGAAGCGCGCTGATGGCGAACGAAGCGGCCATCATCAACGTCGTCGCACGAACATCGCTATGGCTGCAGCCGCACCGGATCGTGCTGATGCTGATCGCGCTCGGCCTTGTTCTGGGTGCCGCCTTTTTCATGCGCTGGGACTGGCTGCCGCAATATTACGAAATGGGGTTGATCGGCCTTTGGCGCTCGCTGTGGATCCTGGCCGTCACCTGCGCGCTCGGCTTCCTGTTCGCCGTGCCACTGGGGCTGGCGCAGGCCACCGGCTCCTTCTGGTTCGCCGCACCCGCCAAGGCCTTCTGCACGGTCATCAGAGGCACGCCGCTGCTGATCCAGTTGTGGCTGCTCTATTACGGGCTCGGCTCGTTGTTTCCGCAATATCCGTGGGTCCGCGAATCCTGGATGTGGCCGTATCTCAGGCAAGCCTGGCCGTATGGCGTGCTGGCGCTGACCTTGTCCTTCGCCGGCTATGAAGGCGAGGTGATGCGCGGCGCCTTCGCCGGCGTTCCGAAGGGGCAATTGGAAGCCGCCCGTGCCTTTGGCATGAGCCGCTGGAAGATCTTCCGCCGCATCTGGCTGCCGCAGGCCTTCTACCGTGCGCTGCCGACGCTGACCGGCGAAACCGTGCTGCAACTGAAATCGACGCCGCTGGTGGCGACGATCAGCGTCATCGACATCTTCGCCGTCTCGTCCAAGGTGCGGCAGGACACCTATCTCACCTACGAACCCCTGCTGCTGCTGGCGCTGATCTACATGACGATCACCGGCATCCTCGTCTTCGCCTTCGGCAGGATCGAGGCGCGGATTCCGAATAAGATTGGTTAGGGTTTAGCGAATAGCGAATAGCGAGTAGTGAGTAGCGAACGGCTCGCTGCTATGCTTGTTCCCCATCCCGCACCGACTACTCGCTATTCGCTCAGGAATTCAGGACGACCATGCAACTCAGTCTCGATCAGGCAAAAGGGCTCTGCCGGATGGCGGCACTTGGCGCCGGCGCCAACGAGGAAGCGGCGCAATCGCTCACTGCGTCGATCATAGCAGCCGAGGCGGAAGGGCTTTCGACCGTCGGACTGTCGCATTTCATCGACTATCTCGAAGCGCTCGAGGCCGGACGCATCGACGGCAATGCCGATCCGGTCATCACCAGGCCGGCGCTTGCCGTCTACCTCTCCGACGCGCGCGGCGGGCTGGCGCATACCGGCTTCGACCGCACCATCGACGACCTCGCCAAAGCCGCAAGGCTGTTCGGCGTCGCCATCTTCTCGCAGAAGAACGCCTATACATGCGGCGCGCTCGGCTACTTCACCGGACGGCTGGCCGCTCTGGGGCTGGTATCGTTCGCCGCCACCAACGGCCCGGCCGTCCTTGCCGGTTCGGGCTCGGTCAAGCCGGTCTACTGCACCAACCCGATGTCGTTTGCGGCACCCGCCGCCGACGGCGCGCCGCTGGTCATCGACCAGTCGTCGAGCGCGACTGCTTTCGTCAATATCCGCAAGGCGGCCGAGGACGGCAAGAAGATCCCCGAAGGCTGGGCGCTGGACGCCAGCGGCAACCCGACCACCGATCCGGCGGCCGCCATGAAGGGTGCCATGCTCGCCTTCGGCGGCCAGCGCGGCGCCAACATCGCGCTGATGGTCGAGGTGCTGGCGGCCGGCCTGTCGGGCGCCAACTGGTCACTCGACGCGCCATGGTTCAGCGGCGGCACAGATAGCCCTGGAACCGGCCTTTTCGTGCTTGCCGTCGAACCCAAGCTGCTCGATCCAGATTTCGAACAGCGGATGAAGGACCAGCTCGACCGGCTGCGGCGGCGCTTCGGCGTGCATGTGCCCGGTCGTGCCCGCGCCGAAGCCGCCGAGAAGGCGCAAGCGCGCGGAATCACCGCGTCCAAAGCGGTTGTGCAGCGCATTTCCGAATTCGCCGAGCGCTATTCGGCCTGAATAACCCATTATTTCAGCTGGTTACCTGAAGGCTGCCCGCCTGCGGCGCGGCGCGGTGCGATTTTTTATCCGCGCCGCTGAACCTTTTTGCGCGTCGCGACGACCCAGCTTTGTCCAGGGCAAAAGGAAAATCACCAGGACCAACACAGCGCCGACTTCGTCACGGCCTGCAAGAAGGTTGGCGGCACCATGTCGGATGTTCAGGGCTGGGGTGGGCGTACTTGCTTCACGCCCTCCTGATACCGTCTCAGGTCAGGCCGCTCCGTCGGCCCCTGGCTTCGCATGGATGTCACCCGGAAAACCCCGCTTCGGCGGGGTTTTCTGCGTCTGATCCTCCGCGCCATATGCGTCAACAAAACCTGCCAATTCTGGTCAACTTTTGTTTATTTGACTTCGAGCGATCCGATCGGCCGTTTTGAGTCGATCGGCAACCAGAGGAGTCACAATGTCGGCAAGCACGGACAATCCCCGCAACAGCCTCATCATCCCGCCCCTTGGCCGGTTCTACGCAGCCCTGCACGATGGTGGAGAAACCATTCTCCGCGTGTTCGCCGGTGGATTTCTCACCATCCATGGTTCGCAGAAGATCACCAATCCCTTTGGCGCCGCCGAGATGGTCGAAAGCCTCGGCTTTTATCCCGGCGCCTTCTGGTCGCTGCTTTTGGCCTGCACCGAATTCTTCGGCGGCATCTTCATCGCGATCGGCTTTTTGACGCGCCCGGCCGCCTTTGCCGGCCTGTTCGTGCTGCTGGTCACCGTCTGGTTCCACTGGGTCACGATGGGTCAGGGTTATTCAGGAGCCGAGAAGTCGCTTCTGTGGGCCGCGATCCTGCTCTTCTTCGTCATTCGCGGCGGCAACCGCCACTCGGTCGACGCCCGGATCGGCAAGGCGTTCTGAACCGGTTTTGTCCTGACGCAATTCCAAAGGGAAAGCGCCATGCGCTTTCCCGGGAAAACCGCTTCGCACTTTCCTGGAATTGCTCAGAGGATGGCAGCGACCACGCGTCGCCCTTTGCCTTTGGCGCGAAACGGATTATGAAACGGCTTCAGCCAAGCTTGCGAGCGCCGGAGCCAGCCATGACCGAAATCCTGCAGACCCCGAAGCTCGTCGTCGTCTTTGGCGGATCAGGCTTTGTCGGCCGCCATGTCGTGCGCGCACTGGCCAAGCGCGGCTATCGCATCCGGGTCGCCTGCCGGCGGCCCGATCTCGCCGGGCACCTGCAGCCGCTCGGTAATGTCGGCCAGATCCAGCCGGTGCAAGCCAATGTGCGCGTGCGCTGGTCCGTCGACCGCGCCGTTCAAGGTGCCGACCATGTCGTCAACCTTGTCGCCATCCTGCACGAGAGCGGCCGGCAGAAATTCTCCGCCGTCCACGAGTTCGGCGCACGGGCCGTGGCCGAAGCGGCGCGCGCCGTCGGCGCCGGCCTGACCCATGTTTCGGCGCTGGGGGCGGATCTTCAGTCCCCATCCGACTATGCCCGCACCAAGGCGCTTGGCGAAAAGGCCGTGCTGGAAACGATCAGCGATGCCGTGATCTTCCGGCCGTCGATCAATTTCG
This sequence comes from Mesorhizobium sp. M0587, assembly GCF_040320945.1. Classification (NCBI taxonomy): domain Bacteria; kingdom Pseudomonadati; phylum Pseudomonadota; class Alphaproteobacteria; order Hyphomicrobiales; family Phyllobacteriaceae; genus Mesorhizobium; species Mesorhizobium sp. M0587. The sequence continues at coordinate 119,962 of NZ_JAMYQP010000003.1, read as the reverse complement.
GGCCGGAGGACGGCTTCTTCAACCGCTTCGCCAACATGGCGCGTTATTCGCCGGTGCTGCCGCTGATCGGCGGCGGCCAGACCAAATTCCAGCCGGTCTATGTCGGCGACGTCGCCGAAGCGGTGGCACTCTCGGTCGATGGCAAGATCGATCGCGGCCAGATTTACGAGCTCGGCGGCCCCAAGGTGCTGACCTTCAAGGAATGCATGGAAGAGCTGCTCGCCGTGGTCGAGCGCAAGCGCCTGCTGGTGCCCGTGCCGTGGTGGGTGGCCAACATCCAGGCCTCGATCCTCGGCCTGTTGCCCAATCCGCTGCTGACCAAGGACCAAGTGATGCAGCTGCGCGTACACAACATCGTCTCGGATGCCGCCAACAAGGCCAACCGGACACTCGCGGGGCTGGGCATCCAGCCGCAGTCGATCGGGAGCATCCTGCCGAGCTACCTCTGGCGCTTCCGCGCCGCCGGCCAGTTCCAGCAGCGCAGGCCCGCAGCGTAGTTCCAGCAGGGATCTCAACTCTCAGCGATGGCAGGCCTTAGAGTGGTTCACCGCTTCACGGAAACGCCGAACCGCTCTATCTCTTTGTTACGCAATTCCGGACGGAAAACCGTTTCACACTTTTCCTGGAATTGCTCTAGCGATGGCGGGGCGTGATCCGCATCGGCAAACCGCCTTGCGGCTGCGTGGTCAGTTTCTGTACCGGCCAGGGCTTCGTTTCGGCCGTGACATCGAAGCGGAAGCGCGACAGCAGGATGGCCAGTGCGATGATCGCCTCCTGCATGGCGAAGCTGGCGCCGATGCAGACGCGCGGCCCCGCACCGAACGGCAGATACTGGAAGCGGTCGATCTTCTCGCGGTTTCCCGGATGAAAGCGTTCGGGCAGGAAGGCGTCGGGCCTGTCCCACAGCTTACGGTGGCGATGCACGACCCACGGCATCACCAGCACCGCAGCATGTTTTGAGATATAAAGATCCTTCCACATCTCCGGTACGATCGGCTCGCGGTTGATCGACGGCGCCGGCGGATAGAGCCTGAGCGCCTCGTCGAAAGCAGCGCGGGTCAACGGCATCGCATCGAGCCATTTCGTCGGATCGGGTTCGCGCGCCAGCACCTGGTCGATCTCCCGCTCGACCCTGTCGCGCTCCCATGGGGATTCCGCGAGGCAGTAAAGCGTCCAGCCCAGCGCCCTCGCCGTGGTTTCGTGGCCGGCGCCGATGAAGGTGATGATGTTGTCCTCGACCTCGGCCCGCGTCAGTCCGTCGGGGCTTTCGGCCTTGAGCAGCAGCGTCAGGAAATCCTGCGGCACGGCATCGGGATCACGCTTGAACTTTGCTTCGCGCATCTTGACCGTGTCGGTGACGATCTTGCGGAAATAGGCCATGGTCTTGCGGCCGCGGATGCGGGTCAGCCGCGGCAGCCAGTCGGGCGCCCGCAACAGGTCGAGCGGATCGACGCGGCCCATGGTCTCGAACAGACGGTCGATCTCGTTGCCGAAGCTGCCCGGCTCGCCTGATATCTCGCCTGAGAACAGCGTCTCTGCCAGGATGTCGTAGGTGAGCAGCGTCATGTCCTGGGCGATATCGGACGTGCCGCCGTCTTCGTAGCGGGTGGCGAACTCCAGCGTGCGCTTCAACATCGGCTGGGCAAAGCCAAAAATGTGGCGCGGCGTGAACACCGGCGCCATCGCCTTGCGCGACCGCTTCCAGACCTCGCCCTCGGCGGTCAGCAGGCCATCGCGCAGGATCGGCCGCAGGATTTTCTGGCGTACCGTCGCCATCTTGTAGTTCTTGGCATTGTCGACCAGCACATGGCGGATAAGGCCGGGATCGTTGGCAATGACCAGATGCCCACCAACACCATTCACCGAAATCCACGGCTCGTTGTAGGTTGGCTCGCCCCACAGTTCGAGCGGATTGCGATAGACGATGCGGATCATCTCCAGCGTCGAAGGCGGCGATGTGCGCGGCTTCGGCGCTGGAGGAACGAAGGGGGCGGGCTGCGTATCCATGGAGTGCTCCGCTGATGCACCAATGTAGTGACTGGCACTCCGGGCGTCCATGCGACCGAGGCCGAAATGTGAAGGCGGACGGCCGTTCATCCGATCGTGACCGCTCCCCCGAACGTCGCACCTTGTCCACCGGCACGCGCTGCCGTAGTGACAGTTACCAACGGATACCGCCAGTCGAAGGAGCCAGCCTTGAAGCACCAGTTGAACATCATCATCGGCAGCACCCGGCCCGGCCGCGCCGGACCGGTTTTCGCCGAGTGGCTGGAGGCATTCGCGCGCGAGCACGGGAAATTCGAACCGGTGCTGACCGACATCGACACCTTCAAGCTGCCGGTGCTGGACGAGCCGCATCATCCGAGGCTCGGCAATTACCAGAACGACCACACCAAGGCCTGGTCGAAGGCGATCGACGCCGCCGACGCCTTTGTGTTCGTGGCGCCGGAATACAATTATTTCGTGGCGCCTGCGATCGTCAACGCGATCGACTATCTCGCACGCGAATGGAAATACAAGCCCGCCGCCATCCTCAGCTATGGCGGTGTCTCCGGCGGCCTGCGCGCCGCGCAAGCGGTCAAGCCGCTGCTGACCGCCGTGGGAATAATGCCGATCCCTGAAGGTGTTTCCTTGCCGCTCTATCAGAAACTGCTCGAGACTGACGGCTCTTTCCTGCCGAGCGAACACGTGCGGGGCGGTGCCAAGACCATGCTGGACGAACTGTCGCGCTGGAGCCAGTCGTTGAAACCGATGCGCTCGATATGACGCTGGAACTCGACCGCAGCGGTCGGCTGGCGCCAAGATACAAGTTCATGATCAAGTTTTTCAGGGACCGGCTGGCGAAGATCGACGCGCGTCGTTCCGTAGTCGGCCCGTCCCGTAGGAAATGCCCAGGGCTCCGAACTCAGGTTGGCAAAAAGGCCAGACGGCACCGGCAGCTTTTCATGAATAGGATTTTTTTCCTTGACTTCGTGACCTCCGCCATGGTAGATATCTATCCATGGTTGATGCTTCTCAACCAACGCTCAGGAGCAACCCGTCAACCCGGATTCGTTGTCCTGGGGAAATGCCTGCAAACCTTGGAAAAACCGCCTTTAGCGCCTATATCTAGGCAATATCAAAGGCCCGATTCGGGACCAATTTTCGCGCAGCACAAGCGGCATCTAGATAACAGGTTTTCATGAGCGACCAGACTGAGAACGCCAACGGCGCGGCAGCCGAGTACGGCGCCGATTCCATCAAGGTTTTGAAAGGCTTGGATGCCGTCCGCAAACGGCCTGGCATGTATATCGGCGACACAGACGACGGTTCGGGCCTGCATCACATGGTCTACGAGGTGGTGGACAACGCCATCGACGAGGCTCTGGCCGGGCACGCCGACCTCGTAACCGTGACGCTCAACCCCGACGGTTCGGTGACCGTCATCGACAATGGCCGTGGCATTCCGACCGATATCCACACCGGCGAAGGCATCTCGGCGGCCGAAGTGATCATGACGCAGCTGCATGCCGGCGGCAAGTTCGACCAGAACTCCTACAAAGTGTCGGGCGGCCTGCATGGCGTCGGCGTCTCCGTGGTCAACGCACTTTCGGCATGGCTGAGGCTGAAAATCCGCCGCAACGGCCAGATCTTCGAGATGAGCTTCACGCACGGCAATGCCGACGCGCCGCTGAAGGTGACCGGCACCTACGAGCAGAACAAGCAGCCGGGCACCTATGAGGGACGCAGCGGCAGCGAAATCACGTTCTTTCCGTCAGCCGAAACGTTCACCATGGTGGAGTTCGACTTCGGCACGCTGGAACACCGGCTGCGCGAACTCGCCTTCCTCAATTCAGGCGTGCGCATCGTTTTGACCGATGCCCGGCATGCCGACATCGTGCGCCATGAATTGCACTATGATGGCGGCCTCGAGGAATTCGTCAAATATCTCGATCGGGTCAAGAAGCCGCTGATCGTGAAGCCTATCGCCATCAAGGCCGAGCGCGACGGCATCACCGTCGAAGTGGCGATGTGGTGGAACGACAGCTACCACGAAAACGTGCTGGCCTTCACCAACAACATCCCGCAGCGCGACGGCGGCACGCATCTGGCCGGTTTTCGCGGCGCGCTGACCCGCCAGGTCACCGGATACGGCGATACTTCGGGCCTGACCAAGAAGGAAAAGGTGTCGCTGATCGGCGACGATTGCCGCGAAGGACTGACGGCCGTGCTTTCGGTCAAGGTTCCCGACCCGAAATTCTCTTCGCAAACCAAGGACAAGCTGGTCTCCTCGGAGGTCCGTCCGGTGGTCGAAGGGCTGGTCAACGAGGCGCTCGGCACCTGGCTGGAAGAGCATCCGGCCGAAGGCAAGATTGTCATCGACAAGGTGATCCAGGCCGCGGCGGCGCGCGAAGCCGCGCGCAAGGCGCGCGACATCACCCGCAAGAGCTCGCTCGGCGTCACCTCGCTACCCGGCAAGCTGGCCGACTGCCAGGAGCGCGACCCGGCGAAATCCGAGATCTTCATCGTCGAGGGTGACTCGGCCGGCGGCTCGGCCAAGGGCGGCCGCTCGCGCCAGAACCAGGCCATTCTTCCCTTGCGCGGCAAGATCCTCAATGTCGAGCGGGCACGCTTCGACCGCATGCTCGGCTCCGACATGATCGGGACGCTGATCACCGCGCTCGGCACATCGATCGGCAAGGACGAGTTCAATGCCGACAAGCTGCGCTATCACAAGATCATCCTGATGACCGATGCCGATGTCGACGGCGCCCACATCCGGACCTTGCTCTTGACCTTCTTCTTCCGGCAGATGCCGGAGCTGATCGAGCGCGGCCATCTCTACATCGCCCAGCCGCCGCTCTATAAGGTCACGCGCGGCAAGAGCTCGCAATACATCAAGAACGAGAGCGCTTTCGAGGAGTTCCTGATTGGCTCGGGGCTGGAAGAGGCCTCGCTTACGCTCGGCTCCGGCGAGGTTCGCGCCGGACAGGATCTGCGCGGCGCCATCGACGATGCACTGGCCGTGCGCCAGCTCATCAACGGCCTGCACACGCGCTACAACAGGGGCGTCGTCGAACAGGCCGCGATCGCGGGCGGGCTCAACCCAGACGTCTTTAACGATCTCGGCCGCGCCAATGACATGGCCGAGCGGGTTGCACGGCGCCTCGACATCATTGCCGAGGACACCGAGCGCGGCTGGACAGGCCGCATGTCGACCTCGAATGAGGGCAGCGGCGGCTACGTCTTCGAGCGTACGGTGCGCAGCGTCAAGGAATATGCCCATCTCGACATGGCGCTGATCAATTCGGCCGATGCCCGCCAGCTCGACCGCTACGCACAGCGCCTCAGTGAGGTTTACGGGACGCCACCGGTGCTGCGCCGCAAGGATGTCTCCGAAACCGTTTCGGGGCCGCTGGCGCTGCTCAACGCGGTCTTTGCGACCGGCCGCAAGGGCCTGACGATGCAACGCTACAAGGGGCTTGGCGAAATGAACGCCGAGCAGCTCTGGGAAACCACGCTTGACCCGAATGTGCGCTCGCTCCTCCAGGTCAGGGTCAGCGATGCGACCGATGCCGACAGCTTGTTCTCGCGCCTGATGGGCGACGAAGTCGAGCCGAGGCGCGAATTCATCCAGGATAACGCGCTATCGGTTGCCAATCTCGATATTTGAAGTCTCGCTGGTGAAGTTTGCGATATTGGCGCGCCTTGTTGAGGCGCCAATATCTCTTCTGCCGCAGCAAGTGATTTGAAGGCCGACCGGAACGGAAGACCCTTTCAAGCATTGTGACAGTATCGATCACGATTTCTTGCAAAGGAGGCTGCCATGGGGCGCGGCATCTTGCTCTGGTTGCTCGGGGTTCCGATCCCGATTATCATTCTCCTCCTGCTTTTCATGCGATAGGGGGCTTCCATGCAGTCGACCCTATCGGTTGTCGATGATCCCGTTTCGACGGAATCCTCTGCCACTGCCGTCAGTTGGGGACCGATCGTGGCCGGCGCTTTCGCGGCCTCGACGCTGACCTTCATTTTGATGCTTCTGGGCTCCGGCCTGGGGCTGAGCATGGTATCGCCTTGGGCGGGTTCAAGCGCCTCAGTCACCACCTTCGCGGTTTCCACGGCCATCTGGCTGATCGTCGTGCAATGGCTCTCAGCCGGCGTTGGCGGCTATCTTGCCGGGCGGCTGCGCACCAAATGGGTGGGCGTCCACACCGACGAGATCTATTTCCGCGACACGGCGCATGGCTTTCTCGCCTGGGCACTGGCAACATTGCTGGTCGTCGGCGTCCTCGGCTCGGCCCTGTCAGCGGCGGTCGGTTCAGGCGTCCAGGCTGTCTCCACCGTGGCTTCCGGCGCGGCGCTGGGCGCTTCGGCCGGTGCATCGGCCAATTCCGGCGGCGCATCGACCGACAATGCTACATCCTACCTGGTGGATTCCTTGTTCAGGCCGGCGGATGCCGCAAGGCTGGCGGCCGCCAATCCGCAAACCGATGCGGCAGCGGCCGCGCAGGCATCGCGCATCCTGATCGCAAGTGCCGCGGCGGGAGAAGTCTCGGCTGACGACAAGACCTATCTTGCGCAGCTGGTGGCCGCCCGCACCGGGCTTTCCGAAGCAGACGCCAAGACGCGCGTCGATACGCTGCTCGCAAAGGCACAGGACGCCAAGGTGAAGGCCCAGCAAGCGGCCGACACCGCCAGGAAAGCCAGCGCGACCTTCGCACTGCTTGGCGCTCTGTCGCTGGTCGTCGGCGCTTTCATCGCCAGTGCCGCGGCAGCCCTTGGCGGCAAGCAGCGCGACGACGAGGAAGCGGTGTTCCTGAGCAGCCGCTGAATTGACTACCCCGCATCGAACAAGAGGCCCGGCAGCGGGGCTTCTTGTTCGATGCTTTCGGTCTTCACATCACGCTTCATTGCCGACAGGTTGAGGGGCCGTCTCGACGGACCGCGGGGCAGGTTGCCTGTCGCCTATATGCGCCAGCAATCCGCTTTGGCCGACGGCAATATGACTGGCCAGGATGTGGCCGTTCGGATAGTCGCCGCCGTTTTGCGGCCGGAAGGGAATAGGCGGGTCCTCAAAAAGACCTTCGAGACGAAGGCGCCAACTCTCCCGCGCCGCCGCCACGCCTTCCGCGGTGACGCCGGCGGCGCCGTAGACCGCATGGGTGGGCAGCACGTCCATGCCAGGGAAGAACAGCGTGCCGTGGGTGATGGGGAAGAGCAACTGCTCGAGCGGCGCGTTGATACCTCGCGGGGAATAGTCTTTCTCCGGGCCGCCGACCATCACGGACAGCATTGCCCGCTTGCTCTTCAGGGCACCATCGCCATACCGATATTTGTTGCCGGCGCCCTTGAAACCGTACGCCAGGCCATAGGCAAAGACGCGGTCGACCCAGCCCTTGAGGATCGCCGGCATGCCGAACCACCAAAGTGGAAACTGCAAAATGACGGCGTCAGCAGCGAGGATTTTTTCCTGCTCGGCTTCGACATCCACGGTCTGCAGCCCGTTGCCATAGGCATGCTCTGACTCGGCAATGAACCCGAGCCGGCTGCGGTCGAGTCGCGATGGAAAATCATGTTCGTCGAACGTGGCCTTCCAGCTCATGCCGTACAGGTCGGACAGCAGGACTTTGTGTCCTTGCTTCTCAAGTGTCTGGACACCGGCATTGACAAGGGTGTGCGTCAGCGATGTGGGTTCAGGTTGTGCATGAACGATCAGAACTGTCTTCGTCATGATTTCATTCTCCATTTGAGACCGGGATAAGAGGAGCCCGTCTCATGCGCTCCAGCCGGAGCGCACAGCCATGGCTACCGCGGCGCAACGGTTCTGGCCGCCCTTCCCTCTCGACCGGCGGACTTTGCTTTGCCGGGAGCTATATTGGAAATCGCAAAAGTATTCGGCTACCATCCAAGCCATGGATAGCAACCGCCTCGACCTGAACCTTCTGATCACACTGGAAGCGTTGCTGGTGGAGCAGAACGTGACCAAGGCGGCCGCACGCCTCCACCTCAGTCAACCGGCGGTCAGTGCCCAGCTAAATCGCCTCAGGCATGTGTTCGACGATCCGCTGCTCATCCCGGTGCAGCGCGGAATGACGCCGACCGCCAAGGCGATCGAACTGCTCGATCCCTTGCGCCACGCCCTCGATCAGGTTCGCGCCACCGTCACCACGAACAGAAACTTCGACCCCTCAAGGGCAAGGCTGACGGTTACCATCGCCTGCACGGACTACCTGCAGGCAGCGATGGTCAGGCCGCTGGTCATGAAACTCAGGATGAGCGCGCCCGGGGTGCGTGTGGCGATGCGCAATCTCGATCTGCCGCAGCTCGCAGCGCAAATGGGGCCGCGGCGATATCGATCTGGCGCTCATGACGCCGCAAGCCGCGCCGCCAAGCCTTCGCATGAGGCACCTGTTGGACGAGCGCTATGTACTCATCGGCCGTCGCGATCATCCGCGGCTGCGGGACCGGATCACGGTCGAGGAATATGCTCGAATGGAGCATGTGATCGTGTCCCTGATCGGAGGCGACTTCGTCACTCCGGTTGATACCGCCCTGGCTGCACTTGGACACAGCCGCAATGTGGTGCTCTCGGCGGCTTCATTCCTGTTCGTTCCCGAGATCGTGGCACAGTCCGACTTCGTGGCCCTGGTCCCGGAACGGCTGGTCCACGACCGGACCGACGAGCTGAAGCTGATCGAGTGTCCGTTCCCCGTGGAAGGGTTTGCGGTGGGCATGGTGTGGCACGAACGCGGTCATGGACACAGCGGCCAGCGCTGGATCCGGGAGGCCATTGTCTCGATGATCAACGCCTGGGCCAGGGAGCGCGGCGGTGTCGCCGCGAACGCCGACCAGCGGTGACGACGGAGGGGCCGACTGCGCCCCTCATTGCCAGCCGTGTTCGTCGCCCATCCGGATCAGTGATCCATGGCCTTGACGATTTCTTCGGTCATCTTCTTGGCGTCGCCGAGCAGCATCATGGTGCCGTCCTTGTAGAACAGCGTGTTGTCGATGCCGGCATAGCCGGAGCCGAGCGAGCGCTTGACGAACAGGCAGGTGCGCGCCTTGTCGACGTCGAGGATCGGCATACCGTAGATCGGCGAGGACTTGTCGTCGCGCGCGGACGGGTTGGTGACGTCGTTGGCGCCGATAACATAGGCGACGTCGGCCTGCGCGAATTCGGAGTTGATGTCCTCGAGCTCGAACACCTCGTCGTAAGGCACGTTGGCCTCGGCCAGCAGCACGTTCATGTGGCCAGGCATGCGGCCCGCCACAGGATGAATGGCATACTTCACGTCGACGCCATTGGCCTTGAGCTTGTCGGCCATTTCGCGCAGCGCATGCTGCGCCTGGGCGACCGCCATGCCGTAGCCCGGCACGATGATGACTTTCTGGGCGTTCATCATCAGGTAGGCGGCATCGTCGGCCGAGCCTTGCTTGACCGTGCGCTCGATGCCGTCATCGGCCGCCGCCGCCGTCTCGCCGCCGAAGCCGCCAAGGATGACCGAAATAAAGCTTCGGTTCATGCCCTTGCACATGATGTAGGACAGGATCGCGCCGGACGAGCCGACCAGCGCACCGGTGATGATCAGCGCCAGATTGCCGAGCGTGAACCCGAGGGCCGCCGCCGCCCAGCCGGAATAGGAGTTGAGCATCGAGACGACGACCGGCATATCGGCGCCGCCGATCGGGATGATCAAGAGGATGCCGAGCACCAGCGAAGCGGCGACGATCAGCCAGAAGACCAGCTTCGATTCGGTTGTGACCAGGAGCACGATCAGCACGATCAGGGCGATGCCGAGAGCCGCGTTGATGAAGTGGCGGCCGCCGATCATGATCGGCTTGCCGGACATACGGCCATCGAGCTTGAGGAAGGCGATCACCGAGCCGGTGAAGGTGATGGCGCCGATGGCGACGCCAAGGCTCATCTCGATCAGGGCCTGGGCGTGAATGTCGACGACCGTGCCGATGCCAAAACTTTCCGGCGCATAGATGGCGGCGGCCGCCACCATGACGGCGGCGAGGCCGACCAGCGAATGGAAGGCAGCTACCAGCTGCGGCATCGAGGTCATGGCGATGCGTCGCGCGGTGACGGCGCCGACGCCGCCGCCGATGGCGAGGCCGAGCGCGATCAGGCCGAAGCGGCCGGCTGACGGGGTCGCCAGCGCCAGGGTGGTGGCGATGGCTATGCCCATGCCGATCATGCCGTAGAGGTTGCCCTGGCGGCTGGTGGTCGGATGCGACAGGCCGCGCAGCGCCATGATGAACAGGACGCCGGAAACCAGGTAGAGGAAGGACGCGAAGTTGGCGTTCATGGCGCTCTACTTGTCCTTCTTCTTGTACATGGCCAGCATGCGCTGAGTGACGAGGAAGCCGCCGAAGATATTGACCGACACCAGCATCAGCGCGACGAAGCCGAAGCCGGCGGCAACGCCGGAAGCCGCGATGCCGACGGCAAGCAGCGCGCCGACGACGATGACCGAAGAGATGGCGTTGGTGACGGCCATCAGCGGCGTGTGCAGAGCAGGGGTCACCGACCAGACGACGTAATAGCCGACGAAGATCGCCAGCACGAAGATGGCGAAGCGGAAGACGAAAGGATCTATGGCGCCGCCGGAAAGCGCATGCGCGGCGTCACCGGCCGCCTCGGCACCGCCTGGAGCATTCGCGAGATTCTGCACCGCGAGCCGGACGGCAGCGCTTGCCTGGTCGAGCTGGTCGAGGGCTTTCTGCAAGGTCTGGTCCATCACGCAATGCCTTTCGACTTGGACGAGGGCGACTTGGGTGCGGCCGGTTTCTTGGGCGCGGCCTTCTTCGGCTTGGCCGAAGCGTCGGCGACCATGGTCGTGGCCTGGATGGCGGCCGGCTCGACATGGGGCTGCTGCTCGGCCCTGGCGAAGGCGGGATGGACGATCTTGCCGCCGTCGGTCAGCATCGTCGCCTTGACCAGATCGTCGCCGCGATTGATGGCCAGCGTCTTCGTCGTCTTGTCGACCAGCGTCTCGAGGAAGGCGAACAGGTTCCTGGCGTAGAGCAGCGAGGCGGATGCGGCGACGCGACCGGATACATTGAGATGGCCGACGATCTTGACCCCATTGGCCGTGGTCACCACCTGGCCCGGCTGAGCGCCTTCGACATTGCCGCCGCGCTCCACGGCAAGGTCGACGATCACCGAACCCGGCTTCATCGAGGCGACCATGGCGGCGGACACCAGCTTCGGCGCCGGCCTGCCGGGGATCAGCGCTGTGGTGATGACGATGTCCTGTTTGGCGATGTGTTCGGCGGTCAATGCCGCCTGTTTGGCCTGGTATTCCCTGGACATTTCCTTGGCGTAGCCGCCCGCCGTCTCAGCGGCCTTGAACTCGTCATCCTCGACCGCTAGGAATTTCGCGCCGAGCGAGGCGACCTGTTCCTTGGCGGCGGGGCGAACGTCGGTGGCGGTGACGACCGCGCCGAGCCGTCTTGCCGTGGCGATTGCCTGCAGGCCGGCGACGCCGACACCCATGATGAAGATCTTCGCCGCCGGAACCGTACCCGCCGCCGTCATCATCATCGGCAGCGCCCGGTCGTATTCCGAGGCCCCGTCGATCACCGCCTGATAGCCGGCGAGGTTGGCCTGCGAGGACAGCACGTCCATCGACTGCGCCCGGGTGATGCGCGGCATGAATTCCATCGAGAAGGCGGTGACGCCGGCCTTAGCCAGGGCTGCCACGGCGGCATCATTGCCATAGGGATCCATGATGGCGATCACAGCCGAACCGGGCTTGTAGCCCTTCAGTTCGGCATCCGTCGGCCGGCGAACCTTCAGCACGACATCGGCCTTGGCGGCATCGCCGGCCTTGCCGATTGTGGCGCCGGCCTTGGCGAATTCCTCATCGGGGATGCGCGACCTCGTGCCGGCACCGGTCTCGACGACGATCTCGAAGCTCAGCGCCGCCAGCCGTTTCACTGTGTCGGGCGAGGCAGCGACGCGCGGCTCGTTCGCGTCGAGCTCACGAGGGATGAAAACCGTCTGTCCCACCGCATGATCCTTTCGGCTGGAACCTGCTTGCGCAAAATGTCGACCGGGGGCCCGGCGACGTCAAAGGCAATGAGGTTTTTGGAAGGTCTACCGCAGAATGAAGGCGCCAACGGCCATGATCAGGACGAACAGGATGACCGCTGAAAAGAAGCCGCCCGCGAAGAAGCCGAAAGCCATAGCCAGAAGTATGGCGCCGCAGAAAAGCGATCCGTATTTGGCCAGCATGAGAAAGCCCGCATAGGTGCGATCATGCTCGGCGTAATCCATCTTCGCGCCCAGTTCTACAGGACCGGTCGGCGTGTGGTCAGCCATAGGAATACCCCTTCGAAGACATCTTTCAGGCACATAGCGAAAAGCCGGGCCGAGAGCAATGGCGCTATTGCCGCATCGCAGCCGACAACTGCCTCAAGGGAAATTTGAAATTGCGGCCGACGTCAGGGCGCCCGGCCTGCTCCTGGCCTCAGCCAGCGAGGTGCGGGAAAAGCCCGAGCAGGCCGACGACGATCAGGTAAAGCGCGACGATATAGTTCAACAGCCGGGGCATCACCAGGATCAGCACGCCGGCGATCAACGAGATAAGCGGAGTGAGCGCGAGCGTGGAAACAGTCATATCGGGTTCCTTTCGGATGAACGATCAGGGCGAAGCGCGGGGCTACGGCAGCGCGCGGGGAAGCTCCGCGGCGCGAGGGCAGAACTCCATTCAGGCAGCGCGATGATATTTCGCCGTCGGCACTATGGATAGGGGTGTCAGCCGGTTGATGGCCGGATTGGCAAACATCAGCCGCTGTTCGGTCGGCGTCGACCTGAAGAATGGGAACCGTTCGAGTGTCCGGCGCATATTTTCGCCGGCAGGGATTTCGAACAGGGCAATCCGGGTGAGAACGCCCGGAAATTCTTTAGCCTCGGTCCTCTGCACGGCATTGAAGTAACGGGCGTAAAAATTGGAATGGTCGACCTTGACCGGCGTCAGCACCGAGTTCTGGCCAAAATAGAGCGAGGCCACCATGGCAAGCCTGAGCGTCAGGAAGGGCAGCACTCCGGGCGCCGGCGCGCCGTCGGGATCGGTTGCGAACCGGGTTCCGTCGATGAAGGTTTCGCCGCGGGCAAGTCGCTCGATCAGTATTTCCGGATAGGCATCGACGGAGGGCGAATTCGGGTGCTCGCTAGAAATGTAATGGAAGCGGATGGTGCTGACCAATTCGCCGTAGAAATAGACACCGAACCGGTAGGAATTGGGCAGATTGTCCCAGCGATCCTCGAACATTCCGCTGGCGATTGGGCCGCACATCCCTGAGCGCAGATAGGATTTATAGCGAAGTCGATAAATCGCCTCCAAATCCTCGCCCCCGGTAATGAGGCGATAATCGACATGCTCCAGCAATTGCATCATCGATCGATTCAGCACCGAATCCCCGGCTGATCCGACCGCGCCAGCCGTATCCCTTGCAGCCCCTGCAGCATTCATTATCTGTCCTCGAAATTCCGCCTACGAATAGGCTATTCGAGTTGAAATGAGACACAAGCTGAAATTTGGAAGTTATTGATTTACCTTTCGTTAACCTTAACGAGGGGGGCGCCTGAGAATGTCTACAGCCTTGGGATCATCCGGGCGCCCGCGCCTGCGTTCACCCTTCAAGCGGGCTCTGAGGAAGACCCTTTTTCACGGCGTTGCGCGAAGCAGAATCGCGGCAGGACTGGTATCCTGAAGTTCACGAGTTCGACATCAAGGGCAGTGCGATAATCGAAAGAAACCGGGATCTAAATCAAGCGAGCTTCGAACACTAACTGGCTGTCCGTTTGCCGGTGCGACGCAGGTCAGCTGCGAATGGCCAGATGACATTCGACATCGTCTCGATACCCGACGCACTAAGCGCGGCTCCGAAAAGGAAGCCTTGCACGAGATCCGGTTTGACCTGCAAGGCCAGGATCTTGAGCTGCTCGAAGGTCTCGACGCCTTCGATGGTTACGGAAAGTCCCAGCGGCCGCGACAGGTTGACGATGCCCTTGAGCAGTTCCAGCGAACGCGGGTTCTGGGTGACGTCTATCAGGAACGAGCGGTCGATCTTGATCTTGTCGAGCGGCAGCTTGTGAAGGTAGCTCAGGCTCGAATAACCGGTGCCGAAATCGTCGAGCGCAATGCGCACGCCGAGCTGTTTCAGCTCCTCGATGTACTGGCGCGTCAGCGACTTGTCGTCGAGCAACGCCGTTTCGGTGACCTCGATCTCCAGCCGGCCAGCGGCGAGGCCGGAACTGGCCAACGCATCACGAACCTTCTGGACGACGTCGCGGTTGCGGAAGTCCTTGGCGGAGAGATTGACCGAGACGCTGGTCTGGTCCGGCCATTTGGCGCATTCCGCGCAAGCCGCCTCCAGCACGAAGGTGCTGATCTCGGATATGATGCCGATTTCCTCTGCCAGCGGAATGAAGGTGCTGGGCGAAACCGGCCCAAGGTCGGGATGGTCCCAGCGGCACAACGCCTCGCAGCTGGCGATGCGCATGGTGCTCATCGCCACGATCGGCTGATAGACTACGCGCAGGGCCTTGCTTTCTACCGCGCTGCGCAGATCCGCCTTCATCGACTGACGGTTGCGGAACGCGGCATCCATGGCGGCTTCGAACAGCCGCCAGCCGTTCTTGCCAAGCTCCTTGGCCTTGTAGAGCGCCAGATCCGCCTTGACGATCATGGCGTCGACATCGCTGTCCCTGACCCGCGACAGCACGGCGCCGCCGCTGGCCTGGATCCGTAACCCGTGGCCGGCGACGTCCACTTCCCCCTGCAGCGCGGCGAAGATCTCGTCGGTCTGGCTGGCCAGATGGCTCTCGTCCTCGACACGGTCGAAGAAGACCATGAATTCATCGCCGCCGAAACGGCTGATGGTGATGCCTTGCCCGGCAATGGCGGCGAGCCGTTCGGCGACCGCGTAGATCAGGCCGTCGCCGATCGGATGCCCAAGCGTGTCGTTGACGCTCTTGAAGTCGTCGAGATCGAGCACCGCCAGGCCACACAGACGGTCGCGGTCGCCTGAGGCCATGGCCTCGCCGACCAGTTCGTGGAAATAGGCGCGATTGGGCAGGCCGGTAAGATTGTCGTAGCGCGCCATGGATCGGATCTTGTCTTCCGCCTCGACACGTGCGGTGACGTCCTCGAAGGTGATGACGCCCAGATCCTGGCTGCCTTCTCGGGCCGAAAATTCGTAATGCTGGCCGTTGGCGAGGGAAACCAACACCTTGCGGTCGCGGCCCTCGCGCAGCGCCCGCGTCAGTTGCGCCTCGATATAGCGGCAGTCCTTCGGCGCCAGCATGCCACCCGCGACGCCGCGCATCAGCAGGCCGTGGATCGAGCGCCCGAGCAACTCATCGGGCGACCTCAGCGACATCAGATGCGCGGCCTCGGCGTTGGCCACAGCCACCCTGCCATCCGGGTCAAGCATGACCAGGCCGTGCGACATTGTGTTGAGGGCGCGATCGAACCTGTGCGCGAGCTTCTTCGCTTCCTTATGGCCGATGACCGCCGAGAAAAGCACGTTGCGGACGTGGTCGGCACTGTTGATCGTGATGAAAGTCATCGGGATGATCATCAACCCGAAAACGACCGAGGGAAGATCCATACGCAGCAAGAGTGCGAGAGCTGCCGGACCGATGAACGTCACGGAAAAAATCCGCACCATGCGCGGGGATCCGTAATTGCGGCCGACAACCGTGACCAGGGTTCCCAAGCTCAGCGACGTCGCCACCATTTCGGCGAACGGATCGGGATACACATAGATCGATATGAAGCATAGTGCGCCCAACCCGAGCCCTTGCAGGCTGCCCTTGAGGATGTAGTTACGCTCCCACCGCTGCGCCTCTTCGACATCGGCTATTACGCCGCCCGCCTTCTGGAAGCCGCGAATGCCGAAATAGCGGAAAAGGCTGATGGACAGCAGAACAAACGAAAAAGCCAGGAACAACGGATTGCGCGTATGCAAGAAGATCATGAATCCGAGGATCCAGTAGCACGCGCCGCCGATCACCAGCATGTGGGCGTTGTCGAACAACGACCGCACAAACTGGATATAAACATCCGCCGGGATGTTTTCGGTCTTTGTTCTGCCCATATCGTCGGCCCAACGCTAGGCCCTGTCATGCCACACCCGCCTTAAGAAAAGCTTAGAACAGTGGGGCCGGCTCGGCTGCCGAGGGCGCGGAGATCCAGGACAGAGTGGGAAAATCGAGGCTTCGGGCAAATGACGCGTGCCGATCACTCAGCGGCTTGAAGCTCCGGTCGCGAAGGCGTGTTCGACAGGCGCGCGATAAGCCTTTGGCGCTCGCCGGCGGCCTTTTCGGCGCTGGCTTGCCGGACATGGCCGTAACCGCGGATGAGCGCCGGCACCGAGGCAAGGGCGATCGCCGCATCGACGTTGCCGGGGGCTAGTGAGTTGGCGACAAGCCTAAGATCGGCCTCGTATTGCGCCAGCAATTGGCGCTCCATGCGCCGCTCATCGGTATAGCCGAACAGGTCGAAGGCCGTGCCGCGCAAGCCCTTCATCGCCGCCAGCAGGCGAAAACCCTTCATCATCCAGGGGCCGAAGCTCGATTTCCTCGGTTTGCCGTCGTTGCCGCGACGGCCCATGACCGGCGGCGCGAGATGGAATTCGAGTCTCTCGTAGCTCTGGAACTGTTTGCCAAGCTCGGCGGCAAACGAGCCGTCCGTATAGAGCCGTGCCACCTCGTACTCGTCCTTGATCGCCATCAGCTTGAACAGGTTCCTGGCCGCCGCCACGGTCACCGAGGTTGAACCTGGCACGGCCTTGGCCTCGGCGGCGCGCAGGACAGCCAGCCTGTCGGCATAACGCCTGCCGTAGGCGGCATTCTGATAGGCGGTGAGGAAGGCGACGCGGCGGGCAATGACGTCGTCCAGCGTCTCGGCGACAGGCGCGGCCTGCCCTGATTTGCCCGGCTGGGCGACGAGGCCGCGCACGAAATCCGGCTGATGCGCGGCACGGCGGCCCCAGCGGAAGGCGGCAATGTTCATAGCCACCGCTTCGCCGTTCAATCCTATGGCCTTTTCGATGGCTTCGGCCGAAAGGGGAAGGCCGCCATGCTGGAAGGCGAAGCCGAGCATGAACATGTTGGCGCCGAGCGAATTGCCGAACAGGGCGGTGGCGGTGCGGGTGGCGTCGAAGAAATGTGCCTTGTCGTCGCCGGCGGCAGCGCGGATCGCCTTCTTCAGGCGCTCGACCGGCAACGAGAAATCGGCCGAGCGGGCGAATTCGCCGGGCATGATCTCAGCGGTGTTGGCGAGGAAGATGGTGTGGCCCTCGCGCACCGCGGTCAGCACCTTCTTGGCGCCCGACACGACGAGATCGCAGCCAAGCACGAGGTCGGCCTTGCCCGCAGAAACACGGATGGCGTGGATGTCGTCAGGCGTGCGGGCGATGCGGACATGGGTGAACACCGAGCCGCCCTTCTGGGCGAGGCCGGCCATGTCTATCATGCCGCAGCCCTTGTCCTCGAGATGCGCCGCCATGCCGAGCACCGCACCGACGGTGACGACGCCGGTGCCGCCGACGCCGTCGATGATCGCCGCCCAGCCTTGCTCGCCAAGCGGGAATTCGGCAGGGACAGGCACGCCTTCGAGCGGATCGGTCTTGCCCGCCAGGCCTTCGGCCTTGCGGATCTTGGCGCCGTGCACGGTAACGAAGGAGGGACAGAAGCCGTTGACGCAGGAAAAATCCTTGTTGCAGCTCGACTGGTCGATCCTGCGCTTGCGGCCGAATTCGGTCTCGACCGGCTGGATCGAGACGCAGTTCGACTGCACGCCGCAATCGCCGCAGCCCTCGCAGACCAGCTCGTTGATGAAGATGCGCTTGTCGGGATCGGGAAAGGTGCCGCGCTTGCGGCGGCGGCGCTTTTCGGCGGCACAGGTCTGGTCATAGATCAGGATCGAGACGCCCTTGATGCCGCGCAACTCGCGCTGGACGAGATCGAGGTCGTCGCGGTGGTGGATGGTGGCGCCGGCCGGGAATTCCGCCTTCCCCGCATATTTGCCGGGCTCATCGGTGACGATGGCAATGCGCTCGACGCCCTCCGCCCGCACCTGCCGGGCGATCATGTCCACCGTCAGGCCGCCCTCGTGCGGCTGGCCGCCGGTCATGGCGACGGCGTCGTTGTAGAGGATCTTGTAGGTGATGTTGGCGCCCGCCGACAGCGCGAAGCGGATCGCCAGCGTGCCGGAATGGTTGTAGGTGCCGTCGCCGAGATTCTGGAAAATGTGATCGCGCTTGGAGAAGGGCGCCTGGCCGACCCACTGCGCGCCCTCACCGCCCATCGCGGTGAAGCCGAGCGTGTTGCGGTCCATCCAGAGGGCCATGAAATGGCAGCCGATGCCGGCCGCGGCGATCGAGCCGTCCGGCACCTTGGTCGAGGAATTGTGCGGGCAGCCCGAGCAGAAGAAGGGCGTGCGCGAGCCGATGTCGGTGGCGTCGGCAAGCAACGCCTGGAACTGGCGCAATTTGGCCACCCGCGCCGAGATCTCCTCGGACGGACCGATGGTCCTGACGATCCGCTCGCCAAGCGCGATGGCGATCTCGTTGGGATCGAGCGCTCCCTTGGCCGGAAAAAGCCAGTCGCCTCGCTCATCCTTCTTGCCGACGATGATTGGCTGCGTGGCGGTGCCGTAGAGGCTCTCGCGCAGTTGCACCTCGATCAGCGAGCGCTTCTCCTCGACGACGACGATGGTGTCCAGGCCGCGTGCAAACTCGGCGATATGCTGCAGATCGAGCGGCCACGGACAGCCGACCTTGAACAGCCGCACGCCGATCCGGTTGGCGGCCGCCTCGTCGACACCAATGTCCTCGAGCGCCTGGCGGACGTCGAGATAGCTCTTGCCCAGCGTGATGATGCCGAGCTTGGGGTTGCGGCCGCCGGAATAGACGATGCGGTTCAGCCCGTTGGCGTGGATGAAGGCGGAAGCCGCGGCGCGCTTGTATTCATGCAGCCGCTCCTCCTGACCGAGCATGTCGATCTCATGGCGGATGTTGAGGCCGCCCGGCGGCATGGCGAAATCCGGCACGACGATATCGAGCCGTTCGAGCGCGGCATCGACCGAGGCCGTCGATTCGATGTTGTCCTTGACGCATTTGATCGCCGCCCAGGTGCCGGCAAAGCGCGACATGGCAAAGCCGTAGAGGCCGTAGTCGATGATCTCCTGGACGCCGGCCGGATTGAGGATCGGCACCATGGTGTCGACGAACAGGAATTCGGTGGCATGCGCATTGGTCGAGGATTCGGCCATGTGGTCGTCGCCCATCAGAGCGAGCACACCGCCATGTTTGGACGAGCCGGCGAGATTGGCGTGACGGAAGACGTCTCCCGAGCGATCCACGCCAGGCCCCTTGCCGTACCAGACCGAAAAGACGCCGTCATGGGTGCCCTCGCCCAGCAGTTCCGTCTGCTGTGCCCCCCAGCAAGCGGTTGCCGCCAGTTCCTCGTTAAGGCCGGGCTGGAAGACGATATCGGCCTGGGCGAGCTGCTTCTGTGCCTTCCACAGCTGCATGTCGAGGCCGCCTAGCGGCGAGCCGCGATAGCCGGAGACAAAGCCGGCCGTGTTCAGACCCGCACGACGGTCGCGTTCGCGCTGCATCAGAAGCATGCGGATGACCGCTTGCGCGCCGGACAGGAAGATGCGCTCCTTCCCCAAATCGAACTTGTCGTCGAGCGCGACATCATGCAGCGTCATCAGGCATTTCCTCTGCGAAGGCGGCGCGGGGGCAGGCAGCCAACGTCGGGAGTCGGATGACGCATCCTTTCTTCCCTTGCAAGTGAGGTCAAACAAAATCGCAGGTGCCAGGCGGCGCGCAACGAACGTCCGCCGCCATTTCCGAATCCGGTACGAAACCGGCCTGCTAACGTCGCCCGGCGAACGAAAATTTCGCCGCGACCAGTCCGGCAACGACGCGTCAGGTCCCCTTCGAGCAATCCGGCTTCGGTTCGCCCGGCAGCTTGCCGTCGGGATGGCCGACGAGATCGGGATTGGGCGTATAGAGCTGGTCGATGACCAGCGGGCGGTCGGGCAGCACCGACTGGTCTTCCGTCGACATCAGTGTGGTGTCGATCTTCTGGAGGACCGCACCGTCGGCACCCTTGATGCTGATGGCGATCGCATAGGGCTTGTTCTTGACGACGCAAGTCAGCGCCGGGCTCTCCAGCGTAACCTTGTCGAGCTTCGGCCAGACCTTCTGCTCGACCACCAGCGGCGCGCCGCCGGCCGGATTCTGGAAGCTGGCGACCGCCACCTGGCCCTCTCCCATCGGCTTCAGCGGCCGCAGCGTGACCACATAGGTCGCCCGGGCGAGGCGGTAGTTGAAGACAAATATCTTGCCCGAAATCTCGAACAGCCTCCCCTCGCCCTCCTTGCCGGCGTCGCGGCAAGCGCCGAGCGCGACGGCGGCAGCCAGTGCGGCACCGACGACGACCGAACGGGAAAATCCTCTAAGCATGTTTGACCTCATTGGCCGCCATGCGGCGGCGATAATGGCGACTTGCCTTCTGACGATTGCCGCACACCGCCATGTCGCACCAAAGGCGGCTGGCATTTCGGCTCCTGTCGACGAACAGCCAGGTGCAGTTGGGACAGATCCTCAGCCTCGCGATGGTGTCGTCGCGCAGCAGCGACAGGGCGGAAACCGCGAGCGCCGCCTCGAAGGCGATCGGCGTTGCCGGGTCGCCGAAAGGCCTCCCCGGCGCGCCGATCCCGGTCCGGCTGCCCGCCAGGCCGTCGGCACAGGCTCTCAGGAACCCAGGGAGATCCGCCGTGGCGACCGCACCGTTCGACACCGCGCCGCGGAACAGCCGGTCCGTCGTCTCGCGGATCGACAGCACCACAGGTGCGATCGCCACGGGTGAGGACACCACCAGAGGCCTGCCACCGAGTTCGGAGGCCCGGAAGCCGCTAGCGGCATCGGCGAAGCGAGCGATCTCGACCGGATCATCGAAGCGGTCGAACGTCTTCTCCGGATCGCCGCGCAGCACGACGGTGTTCGCGGTGTCGAGCGCGAGCAGGCCGCCGGTGAACCGGTGCGGTGTCCAGGATACGGTCATGCCCGAAACTAACCGATAAATCGCATTTGACAAGTTAGATTCAGCAATGCAAATCTCGCCTTCGGTTGCGGTATCCACTACCCCTGGCTTGAGCACGCCGCCAAACCGCTGCGCACTTTTGGTCGACGTGCTCCGAGGGTCTGGCATGCTCTATTTCTTCCAGCAGGTGCTGAACGGGCTGCATTCGGGTGCGCTGTATGCGCTGCTCGCGTTCGGCTATGTGCTGACCAACGGCATCCTGCACCGCACCAACCTTGCCTATGGCGCGCTGTTCGCCTTTTGCGGCCAGACGATGATCCTCACCGCGGCCTTCGGCTATCAAGTGCTGTGGCTGACGCTGCTCGCGGCGGTGGCGCTCGGCATAGCCGCCGCCTTCCTCTACGCCGGGCTGGTCAGCCACGTCTTGTCGCGCAGCGTCTTCGAACCGTTGGCCGACCGCTCGCCCAATGCCATTGTGGTGACGACGCTAGGCATCCTGCTGCTGTTGTCGGAGGCCAGCCGCATCGCCGCCGACACGCATGATCTGTGGTTGCCTCCCATGCTGGCGCAGCCGATCGTCTTCGCCCAAGGCCCAAGCTTCAAGGCGACGCTGACGCTGATCCAGTTGCTCGACTGCGCAGTGGTGCTGACGGCAATCCTGCTGGCCACCTGGGCATTCGCCCGCTCGAGCTTCGGTCGCCGCTGGCGCGCCGTTTCCGACGACCCCAAGGCCGCAGCCATGTGCGGTGTCGACGTGCGCGGCGTGTTCCGGCATGCGGTGCTGTTCGGCGGCTTCTGCGCCGCGCTGGCCGGGATCATGGCCGGCCTCTATTACGGCAATGTCAGCTTCGGGTCCGGGCTCGTCTACGGGTTGAAGATCCTGTTCGTGACGGCGGTCGGCGGCTATCTCTCGCCGCCGCGGGCGGCGCTGGGAGCGGCCGCCTTCGGCATGGCCGAATCGCTGTGGGCTGGCTATTTCCCGGTCGAATGGCGCGATGCGTGGATGTATCTGTTCCTGGTCGCCATGCTGATCCTGATCGGCGCCGGCCGCGACACGGGCAAGATCGCCTGACCCTCATCAGACTTTGGTCGCATGACGCGGGGATATCCCGACGCCATTCGCTTGGTGATGCTTTGCTGGCTCTATCCCTTGTTGACCCGTGCTGCCACGCGCGGCATACGGTTGGGCCAGGCGGCGTGACGGATAAGGGGAGCCGACACGCCTCCAATACCAGGGAGGAATGCATGGCAGGGCTTCTCGCTCTATCCAGGACCATAGATCGCGCCAACGAATTCATCGGCAAATGGGTATCGTGGCTGATCCTGCTGGCCATCTTGGTGAGCGCCGGCAACGCCATCATACGCAAGGTGTTCGACATTTCGTCGAATGCCTGGCTGGAGTTGCAATGGTACCTGTTCGGCGCCGCTTTCATGCTGGCCGCCGCCTACACGCTGAAGCAGAACGACCATATCCGAATCGACGTCGTCTACGGCATGTTTTCGCGCCGCGTGCAGCACCGGATCGACCTTCTCGGCCATCTCTTCTTCCTGATGCCGTTCGTGACGCTGATGGTGATCTATTTCGTTCCCTATGTGTCGCTGTCGTTTCGCAGCGGCGAAATGTCCAACAACTCCGGCGGGCTGATCATCTGGCCGGCCAAGGCCATCCTTTTGGCCGGCTTCTTCCTGCTCGCGCTGCAGGGCATCTCCGAAATCATCAAGAAGATCGCCATCATGCGCGGCGACATGGACGATCCCAATCCTTTTATATCGGTACATGAGCAGGCCGAGCTCGAAGCCAAGGCGCTGGCCGACGAGGTGCGCTCGTGATCGAGTTCATCGCCCAGAACATGGCGCCGATCATGTTCGCCTCGCTGATCATCTTCCTGCTGATCGGCTACCCCGTCGCTTTCTCGCTGGCCGCCAACGGCTTGATGTTCTTCTTCATCGGCGTGCTCCTCTCGCCTTATTCCGGTGGATCGATCAATCTAGCCTGGCCGTTGCTGCACGCGCTGCCGGACAATTTCTACGGCAGCCGGGTGATGTCGAACGACACGCTGCTGGCCATCCCGTTCTTCACCTTCATGGGCATCGTGCTCGAACGATCGGGCATGGCGGAGGACCTGCTCGACACGATCGGCCAACTGTTCGGACCGATTCGCGGCGGCCTTGCCTATGCGGTGATCTTCGTCGGCGCGCTGCTGGCCGCCACCACCGGCGTTGTGGCGGCTTCCGTCATCGCCATGGGGTTGATCTCGCTGCCGATCATGCTGCGCTATGGCTATGACCGCCGCGTTGCGGCCGGTGTCATCGCCGCCTCGGGCACGCTCGCGCAGATCATCCCGCCATCGCTGGTGCTGATCGTGCTCGCCGACCAGCTCGGCCGCTCCGTCGGCGACATGTACGCGGGCGCGCTGATCCCGGGAATCGTGCTCACCGGCCTCTACATGCTCTACATCCTGATCATGTCGATCATCCGGCCGAAATCGATGCCGGCGCTGCCGCTCGAGGCCCGCACGCTCGGCCACGGCGTACTGTCGCTGATGGCGGCGCTGCTGGT
The DNA here is from genome assembly GCF_040320945.1 of Mesorhizobium sp. M0587. Lineage (NCBI taxonomy): Bacteria > Pseudomonadati > Pseudomonadota > Alphaproteobacteria > Hyphomicrobiales > Phyllobacteriaceae > Mesorhizobium > Mesorhizobium sp. M0587. The sequence continues at coordinate 96,344 of NZ_JAMYQP010000003.1, read as the reverse complement.
GACAGCCGCGGTTTCCTACGCGGCCTATCGCTATCTCGCGCCGGCCCATGGCGACAATGCCGACATTCTCGGCGCCACGGCAGGCGTCATCTTCATCTACATCGTGGCTATCGCCGACAAAGGCCTGAAGATCAATATGATGTCCAGGCTGGCGCAGCAGGTGATCATCGTGCTGATCCCGCCGTTGGCGCTGATCTTCCTGGTGCTGGGCACCATCTTCCTCGGCATCGCAACGCCTACCGAGGGCGGCGCCATGGGCTCGGTCGGCGCGTTGATCATGGCGGCGGTCAAGGGACGGCTATCGTTGGACGTCATCAAGCAGGCGCTGACCTCCACGACCCGGCTGTCGTCTTTCGTGCTGTTCATCCTGATCGGCGCGCGGGTGTTCTCGCTGACCTTTTACGGCGTCAATGGGCATATCTGGGTCGAGCATCTGCTCACCTCGCTGCCGGGGGGCGAAACCGGCTTCCTGATCGGCGTCAACCTGCTCGTCTTCTTTCTTGCCTTCTTCCTCGACTTTTTCGAACTCGCCTTCATCATCGTGCCGCTGCTTGCGCCGGCAGCCGACAAGCTCGGCATCGACCTGATCTGGTTCGGCGTGCTGCTCGGCGTCAACATGCAGACCAGCTTCATGCATCCGCCGTTCGGCTTCGCGCTGTTCTACCTGCGCTCGGTGGCAGCCCGCGTGCCCTATCTCGACCGCCTCACTGGCAAGCAGGTCGCGCCGGTCACCACCGGCCAGATCTATTGGGGCGCAGTGCCTTTCGTCTGCATCCAGGTGATCATGATCGGGCTGACCATCGCCTTCCCGCAAATGGTAATGCACTACAAGGGTACGGCGGCCGACTCCGGCACGATCGACTACAAGGTGCCCGAGATACCCGGCCTGACGCCGCTCGGCGCACCGCCTGCCGATACCGGCACCGCGCCGGCCAATGGCGGCGGGCAGCCGGGCTCCGATCTGTCGCAGCCGCCGAATTTCGGCGACACGCCGCCCGCCAAGCCGGCAGCCCCCCAGCCGGACTTGTCGCAGCCGCCGAGCTTCAACTGATGCCGGAGCTGGCAACACCATGAAAGCAGTGCGGCTGGAAGCGGTGGGCAGCATCGCGTTGCGCGAAATACGCAAACCTGTCCCCGGACCGGACGATCTTCTGGTGCGGATCGAAGCCTGCGGCGTGTGCGGCACCGACCGGCATCTTTTCCACGGCGAGTTTCCCTGCAGACCGCCGGTGACGCCCGGGCACGAATTCTCGGGCATCATCGAAACGATCGGCGCGGACGTTTCGGGTTTTGCAATCGGCGACCGCGTCACCGGCGATCCCAACATCGCCTGCGGACGTTGCCCGCAGTGCCATGCCGGCCGGGTCAACCTGTGCCGCAATCTCAGCGCCATCGGCATCCATCGCGACGGCGGCTTCGCCGACTATGTCATTGTGCCGCAGAAACAGGCTTTCATCCTTCCGGCCGGCCTGAAGCCCACCCATGGCGCGTTCTGCGAGCCGCTCGGCTGCTGCCTGCACGGCGTGGACCTTGCCGAAATCACAGCTGGCAGCTCGGTGGTCGTGCTTGGCGGCGGCGTGATCGGGCTCCTTACGGTGCAACTGGCACGGCTGGCCGGCGCCACCACCATCATCTTGTCGACGCGTCAAGCCTCGCGGCGCGCGCTTGCAGAGGATCTCGGGGCCACGGCGACGATCGATCCAACCGCAGCCGATGTCGTCGATGCCGTTGCCGGGCCGGCCGGCCTCGTGCCGGGCGGTGCCGATGTCGTGTTCGAGTGCGCCGGCGTGCGAGAGACCGTCGAGCAGTCGATGCGGCTGGCGCGGGCCGGCGGGAAGGTCGTCATCGTCGGCGTGACGCCGCAAGGCATGAAAGCGGAATTCGAGCCTTTCGACCTGCTGTTCCGCGAGCTGAAAGTGCTGGGCTCCTTCCTCAATCCCTACACCCATCGCCGCGCCGCCGATCTTATTGCGTCTGGTGCAATCGAGATCGACCGGCTGATCTCACGGCAGGTGACGCTCGAAGAGGCGGCGACGGTGATCGCCAATCCGCCGGCTCCTGGCGAGGTCAAGGTGCTGGTGGTGCCGGGCTGAGGCTGAGGTGCTGGCTTTCGCGGATTGTCAGCTAAGAGCGTTTGCGCTGCCCTCATCGCCCTGCCCGTCCTCCGCAGCAGCTGCGCTGCAGCTGCGGAGGGTGGACCGGGCACTTCTCCCCGTATAGTGACGGGGAGAAGTGAGCTGGCAGCGGATGAGGGGCGGCGCAGACTTCGATCATTAGCCGGCGCAAGCAGTTGCAGAGCCTAGAGCTTGCCGTTGCGCTGTTGGACCATCATGAAGGTGTCGTAGTTGTACTCGGCTACCTGAGCCCAGAGATAGTGCTCCTTGCGGAAGCCCTTGATCGAATCCCAGATCTTCTTGAAAGGCGCGTTGGAGGCTTCCATTTCGGCATAGACCTCGTTCGCCTTCTCGAAGCAGGCGGCCATGATGTCCTGGCTGAACGGCCGCAGTTTGGCGCCGCCGGCCACCAACCGTTTCACCGCCGGAGGGTTCAGGTAATCATACTTCTGCAGCATGTTGGCATCGGCGGCCTGGGCGGCGGTGCGTAGAAGCGACTTGTAGGTCGGCGAAAGCTCCTCATATTTCGCCTTGTTGAACATCAGATGGACGGTCGGGCCGCCTTCCCACCAGCCGGGATAGTAGTAATAGGGCGCGACCTTGTAGAAGCCGAGCTTCTCGTCGTCATAGGGACCGACCCATTCGGCGGCGTCGATGGTGCCTTTTTCCAGCGCCGGATAGATGTCGCCGCCGGCGATCTGCTGCGGCACGACACCGAGCCTCTGCACCACTTTGCCGGCAAAGCCGCCGATGCGCATCTTGAGGCCGGCGAGGTCGGCGACCGTGTTGATCTCCTTGCGGAACCAACCGCCCATCTGCACGCCGGTGTTGCCGCCCGGCAGGCCGAAAAGGCCCTGCGTGGCGAGAAACTCGTTGAACAGGTCGATGCCGCCGCCATGGTAGTGCCAGGCGTTCATGCCGCGTGCGTTGAGCGAGAAAGGAACCGCGGCCCCGAGCGCCCATGTCGGGTCCTTGCCCCAGTAATAATATGCCACCGTGTGGCAGGCCTCGACCGTGCCGGCCGTGGTGGCGTCGGCGGCCTGCAGGCCAGGGACAAGTTCGCCGGCTGCGAACACCTGGATCTGGAAGTTGCCGTCGGTGGCTTCCGACAGCATCTTGGAGAACACTTCGGCGCCGCCATAAATGGTGTCGAGCGACTTTGGGAAGGATGACGCAAGCCGCCACGTCACCTTGGGATTGGATTGGGCAATGGCGGGTGCGGCAAGCGTGGCCGCCGCTGCCGCAGCACCGACACCGGTGACGCCGGCCTTGCGAATGAATGAACGACGATCCATGCAGTTCCTCCCTTTTTGGATCACTGACCGAACTCCGGGAATCCTCTGTTCCCGTATCGGCTTAGCGAAACAATACACGGGCAAGAAGTCGAGTCCAGCACAGCGGCCGGATTTGATGGGCACGCCATGCGACCCTGCAACTATAGTCTAACAAGACGTTTGCTGGCCCATGCGACATGCCGAAACTTGGCATGGAAAAATGCCTAGGGATCGCCTATTTTGAAGGCAGGACATTTCTTGCCCAGATGGAAAACAGAGCCAAAATGCATCAACCGCTCGTCGCCATATCGACCGACGTCCGTCAGTTCGACAACTACACCTGGCATGCAGCTCCGCAGCAATATCTGGAAGCGGCGATCGCGGGTGCGGGCGTTTTCCCGCTGCTGGTGCCCTCGTTCGGCGACAGGCTCGACTTTGACGAACTCCTGTCGTCGGTCGACGGCGTCATGGTGACGGGCTCCAAATCCAATGTGCACCCCTCGCTCTACGGCGGCGACGCCAGCGAGGCCAATGGCCCCTACGATCCGGCGCGCGACGCCACCACGCTGCCGCTGATCCGTCGGGCGATCGAGCGCGGTGTGCCGCTGCTCGCCATCTGCCGCGGCATCCAGGAGATGAACGTGGCGTTGGGCGGCACGCTGGGCACCGAGATCCAGGAGCGAGAGGGTTCGCTCGACCACCGCGCGCCGGTGAGTGACAAACAGGACGAACGCTTCGCCATCCACCAGACCATTTCGATCAAGCCAGGCAGTTGTCTGGCCGGCGTGTTCGGTGCTGGCGACATCAAGGTCAACTCGCTGCACCGCCAGGCAATCGACCGGCTCGGCCCGAAGCTGCAGATCGAGGCGGTTGCCGGCGACGGCACGGTCGAGGCGGTTTCGGTGCGCAACTCCCGCGCCTTCGCCGTCGGCGTGCAATGGCATCCGGAATATTGGGTCAATTCGGACAGCAACTCGGCCAAGATTTTCGGTGCCTTCGGCGATGCGGTGCGGCTGCACGCGGCGGCCAAGGCCGGCGCGCGCGCCGCAGCGGAATAATCAATCCCTCAAGTCACCGGTGGCCGCCAGCGACAGCAGCGGCAGCGCCGGCGCATAGGATTCGTAGCCTTCGCCGTCGGCAACCGCGAAGGTGACGATCGGATCGACGCCGTTGGCACTGAAGGCGACCGTGCCGTCGTTTTGTTCGCGCCAGAATTTCGCCTGCTCGATGCCGGGCAGTAGCCGGCGGCATGTCGGAGCCAGGGTGAGCAGCGACAAGCCATCGGAAATTTCGGTGCCCCGGCTGACCGCGCACGCCGCCTCGTCGCCATTGGCCGCCAACCTGTAGGTGTTAGGCGGTGCTGCCTCATCGGCAGCACCTTCACCACTGCCGTCATGAAACAGCTGAACGCCGCCGAACAGCGCGATTGCGGCGATCAATGCGGAAAGTGTCCTCATCCTGATCTTCATCCACTACACGGGTAGGATGAAAAATGATTTCAAAGGGTTAAGCTGAAGTTAACAAGCGTGGCAACCCGCGGCTCAAGCCGCAGAACCGCTCGATCTCTTTGCCTTGACGGAAATCAGAACGGAAAACCGTTTCACACTTTTCCTGGAATGACGCTGGCCTTTACATTCGCCGTCTCCGGCACCGGCGTCAGCGGCCGGCGTTCGCTGAACCAGGAGACCAGATTGTCGACGCAGAGATCCGCCATGGCGCGGCGTGTATGCTCCGACGCCGAGCCGACATGCGGCAACAGCGAAGTGTTCGGCGCGTCGAGCAGGGTCTTGGGAACGTTCGGTTCGTCGGCAAAGACATCGAGTCCGGCAGCAGCGATGGTGCCGTCGGCCAGCGCTGCCGCAAGCGCCGGCTCGTCGACCGTACTGCCGCGGCCGATATTGACGAAAACGCCGTTGGCGCCAAGCGCCGACAGGATTTCGGCGTTGACGGCCTTCTCCGTCGAGGCGCCGCCGGGCGCCACCGAAATCAGTGTATCGACCGCCTCGGCAAGGCCCTTCAGCGTCGAATGGTATTGGTAGGAAAGACCTTCGACACGGCGCCGGTTGTGGTAGGAAACCGGCAAGCCAAAGGCTTCCAGCCGGCGGGCAATGGCTTGCCCGATGCGGCCCATGCCGAAAATGCCGACGCTGCGACCGCGCAAGGTCAGCCGGCTCAGCGGATAGTTGCCCTTGCGCGCCCAACTGCCGTCGCGGAGCCAGGTCTCGGCGCGCGGCAGGTCGCGGACGGTGTTGATCAGCAGCCCGATCGCGGTGTCGGCGACCTCCTCGGTCAGCACGTCCGGCGTGTTGGTGACCATGATGTTCTTCGCGGCGGCATGGCCGACATCGACCGAATCATAACCGACGCCGAAAGAGGCGATAAGTTCGAGATTGGGCAGTGCATCCATCATCGCAGCGTTGATGCCGGCAAACGACGCGATGCCACGTACGTCACGGCGCATTTCATCGGTGACCAGCGCCGGATCGGCGCGCTCGATCCCGACACGCCTGAATGTGCGGTCGATGCGGGCGATCGCATGATCATTGAAATCGCCCGGCACCAGAATTGCGACGGTTTGCAGTTGTTCGGCCTTGGTCATGCACGCTCCACCGGCTTGCCGGTCGACTGGCGCACATGCAGTTCCGGCTTGATCAATTCCTGCGAGGGCCGCACCGTCTGCCCGTTAAGCTTGTCGAGCAGCGCGCTGGCGGCGCGGCGGCCAACTTCGCGCTGGCCGTTCCAGACGGTGGTCAGCGCCGGGGTGGCGATGGCCGCTTCTTCGAGATCGTCATAGCCGGTGACGGAGATGTCGACGCCCGGCACGAGGCCGGCACGTGCAATGCCGTTCATCAGCCCGATGGCAACGAGGTCGTTCCAGCAGCAGGCGGCCGTCGGCCTGTCCTTCAGCGCCAGGAACTGCCCGGCGGCTTCAAAACCGGCCTGCTTGGTGCGCGGGCCGGCGATGCGCCAGGCCGGCCTGACTTCAAGGCCGGCCGCCTCCATGGCGTTGACATAGCCCTGGTAGCGGTCGCGGCCGGTGGAGGTCTGGTCGGTGCCACCGATCATGGCGATGCGCTTATGGCCAAGCGAGATCAGATGGTTGGTGGCGAGCCCGGTGCCGTAGGCGTCGTCGCCGCGAAAGACCGGCACGTCGGCGCCTTCGACGGTGCGGGCGATCAGCACCGCCGGCAAGCCGTTCTCCTCGGCCATCAGGATGTCGGACGCCGGTGTGCCGATGGCCGGCGACATGATGACGCCATCGGCGCCGAGCTGCAAAAGCGTGTCGATGAAGGTGCGCTGCTTCTCGAGCTGGTCGTAGTGGTTGGACAGGATGAAGGTCTGCCGGCTGCGGTCGAGCTCGCTTTCGATCGAGCGCAGGATCTCGGCGAAGAACGGGTTCATGATGTCATGCACGACCACGCCGACGATGCCAGAGCGCGAGGTGCGCAGGCTGGCGGCGCGGCGGTTATAGATATAGCCGATGGCGCGGGCATGTTCCTTAATGCGGTCGCGCGTCAAGCCCGCCACGAGCGGACTGTCGCGCAACGCCAGTGACACCGTGGCCGTGGATACGCCGAGCGCGTCCGCGATCGTCGACAGCTTGATCTTCTGTGCCAGCCTTCGCTCCCCGTCGTTTTTTTAAACTGTTTAAGGGCGGCCTTATGCCATCGATCGAGGCCAAATCAAAGTTTTTTTGCCAGCGCTTGCGCCTCGACATCCGAGGCCGCGCGGCTGCGCAGCCGAAGCCGATGCTCGCGATGGACGATGTAGAGGCCGCTGGCGACGATGATGGCGGCGCCGACCAAAGTCCAGCGGTCGGGAAACTGCTCGAACACGACCCAGCCGGAAAGGATCATCCACACCATCTGCGAATAGGGATAGGGCGCCAGTGCGGTGGTCGTTGCCAGCCGATAGGCCTGGACCAGAAGCCAGTGGCCGACGACGCCGAACACGCCAAGCATGAGCAGGACGAACCAGTGCCAGCCGTCATGCGGCACCGAAACCGAAAACGGCAGCAAGGGCAAAAGCAGCACCGCCGGCGCCAACGCCGAAAACAGGATGAGGCTCTCCGAGGTCTCGGTCGTCGACATGCGGCGCGTCATGATGACGTAGAAGCAGTTCGACAGCATCGAGCCGAGCGCGAAAAGGTGCCCGACGCCGAAGACCCCGACGCCTGGCCGGGTGATGATCAGGACGCCGGCAAAGGCGGCCAGGATCGCCAGCCAGCGCCGCCAACCGGCCCATTCGCCGAGCAGCGGCCCGGCGAGGGCCGTTATCACCATCGGCCCGAAGAAATAGATCGAGGTCGTCTCGGCCAATTGCAGGGATCGCAACGCCAAAACGTTGAACATGGTCGACCCGAACAGGAATACACCGCGCAGGATATGCGCCGGCAGGTTGACCGGGCGAAACCGCGCCGGTTCGCGCCAGCCGCGCAGCAGCGCGCCTACCAGTACGACATGCACGGCAAAACGCACCCAAGCGACGATCAGCGCCGAAATGCCGGCAAGGACGAGATATTTGCTGCTGGTGTCGAGGAAGGTGAAGAAGACATAAGTGGAAAGCATGCACAGGATCGCCACCGGGGGCGTTGCGCTTTCTGGATATCTTTGGGAAGCACTCACTTGCAGGCCGGATGGAAAGCTGGGCTGAGGCCCACCTTTGCGGGAAATGCTGCATGCCGGCAAGCCAATTGTCGCCCGCCGAAACGCCAGAGCCGGCTGGCACAACAACAGTTGTCGGCAGGCTCAGTCCGTCTGCTGGTGCTAGGCGTGCATGCGGGCGCCCTTGGTGATCTTGTCGACGACCTTCTTCTCGCCGCGAAGCGCGATGCCGACCACCTTGGCGTCTTCAGGCGCGACTTCGGCGAAGACGGCGCGGTTGGCCGCGTCAAATCCGGTCGAGAACATCTCCTCGACGTAGAGCGATGTCATCACGCCTCGCTCCAGCGTGCGCCGGTGGATCGTGCCGAGCGTGACCTGGTCGGCCGACAGCACGATAACCGGCTGGACCGATAGCGGATTGTAGAGATTGCCGGCGCGGTCGCGGTAGGGCTCGCCGATGATATCGGGAAACTGGGCGACGATGCCGCTGGTCAGGAAGGCGGTGACGTTGAGCTTCTGCCAGACCGGCAGATCATCCCTGAGCACGATTGCAAATTTCGTATCGAACATGAGACACTGGCCAATTCGAGGTTGCGCCCCAATGCGAGGCTGAAGGAGAACATGCCGCACGATCTAGGCAGCCAAGCCTTCGAGGGTCTTGGACGTTTGTGCGCTGATGCGGCGGAAAACTGCATCATCTCCGCTCCCGACCCTGTCGGCATGGAGCGGATCGAGGCGCGCTTCCGCGGCAACGCGTTCGACCTGCATCGTCACGACACCTATGCGATCGGAGTGACGCTACGAGGCGTGCAGACATTTCGCTATCGCGGCGCTGCGCGCCAGAGCTTGCCTGGCCAGATCATCGTGCTGCATCCCGACGAACTGCATGACGGCGGCGCGGGCACCGAGGATGGGCTGCGCTACCGAATGCTTTATCTCGAACCGTCGATGATGCTCGACTGCCTCGGCCGCGCGTCGCTGCCCTTCGTCGGGGATGCCGTGCTGACGGATGGACGCTTGCGCACGATTTTGCTTTCGGCGCTGGGGCCTTTGCAGCAGGAACTCGATGAACTGTTCGTGGCCGACTTCCTCGCACAATTGATGCAAGGCCTCGCCCACCATGCCGGCCAGCCGGCAAAGCCGATGCCCAGGACGGCATGGCGGGCGGCTGCGCTGGCGCGGGACTATCTGACGGAAAACTTCACTCGCCCGGTGCGTTCCGGCGAACTGGAGGCGATTACCGGGCTGGACCGTTACGGCTTGTCGCGGCATTTCCGCGCCGCCTTCTCCACCAGCCCACATCGTTTCCTGCTGATGCGCCGGCTTCAGAGCGCGCGGCGGATGATCGTGACCGGGGAACCGTTGGCGCAGATCGCCGCCGAGACAGGCTTCAGCGACCAGAGCCATTTCAACAGGCAGTTCAAGAAGGCATTCGGCATGACGCCGGGACGCTGGTCTTCGCTGGTCGGCCGGCCGGCCGCTATGGCGGCCTGATCGCTCGTGCCGACGATCAGTCGTCCGACTCGGCGTCGTCGTCGATCAATACCAGTTCCTCGTTCGACAGGTTGGCCTCGATGCGGGCCAGCAGCTTGAACAGCGCCTTCTGATCCTTCTTGTCGAGACCTTTCAGCGCCTGCTTTTCGGTCTTCTTCACCGATTTCTCGATGGCGCGGATGGTTTCGCGGCCGGTATCGGTGAGGAAGATGTGCGCCTGGCGCGCATCGGAATCGGAGGCGCGCTTTTCCAGAAAACCCTGCGCCTGCAGCCGGTTGATGGTTTTGGTGATGGTCGGCGGGCGCACGCCGAGACGACCGGCAAGATTACCCGGCGTCTGGCCGTCTTCGCGGTCGAGCGCCAGCATGATCTGGTCCTGGCCGGCATAGAAGCCGTGCGCCAGAAGCCGCGCCGCCAGCGCCGTTCTTGCCAGCCTTGCCGCCGAATGCAGCCGGCTCATTGTCGCAGTCTTGTCCGCCTTGGCCATGGTCATCCCTCTTCGGCCGTACCGGTGCGTACAGCATAGACGCAGCCGGCCGGTTGGCAATCGACGATAGAAAAGATTTCCGGCGCCCAAACAGCTTTGCCGGCAAGCATTGTGGTGTCCGCCGTGGCTAATGCCAGATGTTTATTTCAGTTAGATGACAAACGAGTTGTCGCGGCTGGGGGTTTTCGCCGCGGGCGAGCACGAGCGTGAACCTTTCAGCCGGGCTTCACCGCGACAATCATCAGCGCCTGGTAAGCGTCCTCCACCTCGCGCAGTGCGGCCTGCGACAGCGATCCGGCTTGGCTGGCGATGCCGTCGCTGGCGTTCGAGGTGTCACGTCATAGCGGGCCGGTCATCGTAGGGCGCGACGGCGGTGAAGATCTGCTCGCTGAGGCTGTCGGGGAAAAACAACTGGCCGGTCATCACCGAATTGCCGTCGGGGAAGACCTTGAAGTGGATATGAGTGGTTCGGCCGCGATACCAGCCGGGATAGATGGTGTCGAAGGAAACGATGCCGCTGGCGTCAGTCCTTTGCCAGCCGCGCAGAAACGTCTGACCCGACGTGTCGACATCCCTGCCGTCACCTTGTCCGGGGTAGCCCGAATAGGCGCCTTGTGCATCGCAATGCCAGATGTCGACGCGAACGCCGGCGAGCGGGTGGCAGGCCGCGTCGACGACCTGCAGCCGGACGTCAAGGGCTATGCCCTTCTTGCCTTCGGTAATTTCGGCACGTTCGAGCTTCGGGTCGAAGTAGAACGGTCCCTCGGTCACCTCGGGCGTTATGGCACAGATGCCGGCGCCGGATTCGAACAAAGCCAGCCCGGCGTAGGGCGAGGCCTTGGCGGGCGAAGATCGAGTGGCCGAAGACTGGGCGGCTGGTGCCGCGGCCGGCAGGAAGACACCGCCGCTGGCGGTCACCGCTATAAAGCCAAGCGCGCTGCGCCGGCTCAACGCAAGGAGGATGGCTTGTCGGACATTTCGTGCCTCTCGATTGGCGTCGCATTGCCTCCCGCTCTCTCATCTAGGCGAGGATGGCGGCTCTCGCCAATGAATTCGGTAATGTCGGCAAGCCTGTTTGGACCATCGGTTTGCCTCGTGCAAAAGCCCGACGCACATCCTATATGGAGCCGACAATCCCTTTTCCGAGGGCCGTTCTGGCGGCCCAGTCACTTCGAGGCAAGCCATGAGCGACGCACAGACGCAGATCCCCGTAACCGTTCTCACCGGCTATCTCGGCGCCGGCAAGACGACGCTGCTGAACCGCATCCTGTCGGAAAACCACGGCAGGCGTTACGCCGTCATCGTCAATGAATTCGGCGAGATCGGCATCGACAACGACCTGATCGTGGAGTCCGACGAGGAAATCTACGAGATGAACAATGGCTGCGTCTGCTGCACGGTGCGCGGCGACCTGATCCGTGTCGTCGAAGGCCTGATGCGCCGGCCGGGCCGCTTCGACGCCATTGTGGTCGAGACCACTGGGCTCGCCGATCCGGTGCCGGTGGCGCAGACCTTCTTCATGGACGACGACGTGCGCTCCAAGACCAGGCTCGACGCAGTGGTGGCGCTGGTCGACGCCAAGCATCTGCCGCTGCGGCTCAAGGATTCCAGGGAAGCCGAGGACCAGATCGCCTTCGCCGACGTCGTCGTGCTCAACAAGACCGACCTCGTCACCCCCGAAGAACTCGCCAAGGTCGAAGCGACGATCCGCGCCATTAATCCGGCGGCAAGGATCCATCGTACCACTCGTGCCGGCGTCGCCCTGTCCGAAGTGCTCGACCGTGGCGCCTTCGACCTGTCCAGGGCGCTGGAGAACGACCCGCATTTTCTCGAGGCGCATGACGATCATGATCATCATGACCACGACCATGACGGCCACGATCACCACCATGATCATGACGGGCACGACCACCACCATCACGCGCATCCTTCCGACATCCATGACGTGACGGTGCAGTCGGTGTCGCTGCGCGGCGGCGAGATGGATCCGAAGAAATTCTTCCCTTGGATCGAGAAGGTCACCCAGATGGAAGGCCCGAACATCCTGCGGCTGAAAGGCATTATCGCGCTCAAGGGCGACGACGAGCGCTATGTCATCCAGGGCGTGCACATGATCATCGAGGGCGACCACCAGCGCGCCTGGAAAGACGGTGAGAAACATGAGAGCCGGCTGGTGTTCATCGGCCGCGAACTCGACGCCGAGCGGCTGAAGAAGAGCTTCGACGCCTGCCAGGCGTAGTGGTTGTTCGGCGGGGAGCAGGTGATGCCCAGATCTACCGATGGCAAAACCGAGCAGGTCGCGATCGATGCGGCCGAGCCCGTGAAGGTATCTGCTCGCGATTTCGCGCGCATCCTTTATCTACTGCGGCGCACGCCCAAACCCAACGCCAAGTTGCGCAAGGCGATGGCGACGTTGCCTAACACGCTGTGACGTTCTCCATGATCGCGAAACAGCGCGATTGGATCTCCTTGGATGCCGATCCCTCCGATTGTCAGCACGGTTGCCGGAACCGCAAACGTCGAGTAAGCCCGAGCCGCGTCTGCAATCCCGTTCAGCCAAGCAAAGATAACCATGCCAACCGTCGCCCCGCTTGATCTCGAAGGCCATTGCGTCACCGCCGTCTTCCTCGGTGACGTGCCGCATTTCGCGCTGGCCGACGGCGCCGTGCACCGGCTCGATCATGGCCACAAGACAATGCAGGCCAATGACGGGTTGCTCGCCGCCTTCCATGATGTCGCCAACGACCGGCTGATCACTGGCGGCGAGGACGGCAAGGTGTTTGCCGTGAAGGCCGGGGGCGAGGCCACCGAACTGACCAGTACCGGAAAGAAGTGGATCACCAGCGTCACCGCCGGGCCGCAAGGCGCTATCGCCTATGCGACGGGCAAGACCGCCTTCGTGCGCTTTGCCGACGGCAAGACCAGGGAGTTCGTGCATCCGCGTTCGGTCGAGGGGCTGGCCTTCTCGCCCAAGGGCATGCGTTTCGGTGTTGCTCGCTACAATGGCGCGACGCTGCATTTCCCGGCGGCCGAGGGCAAGCCGGTCGAACTGGAATGGGCCGGCGCCCATACCGGCATCACCTTCTCGCCCGATGGCGCCTTCGTTGTCACCACCATGCAGGAAAACGCGCTGCACGGCTGGAAGTTGGCCGACGGCAAGCACATGCGCATGAGCGGCTATCCCGGCAAGGTCAAAAGCCTGTCGTGGAGCGTGAAAGGCAAATGGCTGGCGAGTTCAGGCGCGCCGGCCGCGATCGTCTGGCCGTTTTCGGGCAAGGACGGCCCGATGGGCAAAGCGCCGCTCGAGCTCGGCACGCGCGGCAACGCCATGGTGACATCAGTCGCCTGCCACCCGAGCCAGGATGTCGTCGCCGTCGGCTATGATGACGGCATGGTGATGGCCGTGCGGTTTTCCGACGCAAAGGAGGTGCTGCTGCGCCGGCCGGGCAAGGGCGCCATCACCTCGATGATGTGGGACAAGGAAGAACGCCGCGTCGCCTTCGGCAGTGCTGCCGGCGACTGCGGCGTCATCGACATCACGGCGTAAGGGAATAAGGCAGTAGGAAGGGCAAAGTAGACCTGCGCCTGAACACTGCCCTACTGCCCTACTCCCGTCTGAGCCAACGCAGAGTAGACGCGCGGCCAATTGCGGTTGCGGCCACTCATTGGCTAAGAGTGACCGACGACGGGGGCTTTCATGCACGGCAACGGCACTTCACAGACGTCCATCGGCGGCATCGGCCGCGGCCGCATTGCCGAATTGCGCGAGACCGAGGGGGCAGCCTTCCGCAAGGCGCGGCCGAAATCGCAGGCCAAGGCCGGCAACGGCCTGCCGGGTTTCTTCGGCGGCGTGCCTATGCACTGGATGAACGACTGGCCGACGCCGTTTCCGATCCTGGTCGACAGCGCCAAAGGCGCCACCATCACCGACATCGACGGTATCAAGCTCGACGATTTCTGCCTGGGCGACACCGGTTCGATGTTCGGCCACTCGCCACCGCCGGTGGCACGCGCGATCCGCCGCCAAGCGGGGCGCGGCCTGACCTATATGCTGCCTTCGGAAGATGCGCTCGCCATCGGGCCGTTGCTGGAACAGCGTTTCGGCCTGCCGTTCTGGCAGATCGCGACGACGGCGACCGACGCCAACCGCTTTGCCTTGCGCGTTGCGCGCGCCATTACCGGGCGGGAAAAGATTCTCGTCTTCAACGGCTGTTACCACGGCTCCGTCGACGAGACTATGGTGCGGCTGATCGACAGAAAGCCGGTCAACCGGCCGGGACTGGCGGGCGAATTCCGCGACCTGACCAAAACGGCGAAGGTCATCGAATTCAACGACGTTGCCGCGCTGGAAGCCGCGCTCAAGGACGGGGATGTCGCCTGCGTCATCGCCGAGCCGGTGCTGACCAATTCCTGCATGGTGCTGGCCGATCCTGGTTTCCACGACGCGCTGCGCAAGCTGACGCGCGAAACCGGCACACTGCTCCTGATCGACGAGACGCACACGATCTCGACCGGCCCCGGCGGCTACACCAGGAAACACGGGCTCGATCCGGACTTTTTCGTACTGGGCAAGCCGATCGCCGGCGGCGTGCCGGCAAGCGTGTGGGGCATGAGCGACGAGGTCGCCTCGCGCTACGGCGCCTACAACAGAGCGAAAGAGCCCGGTTATTCCGGCATGGGCACGACGCTCTCGGCCAATCCGCTCCAGTTCGCGGCGATGCGCGCCACGCTCGAAGAGGTGATGACGGCGGAGAATTATGACCGCATGGACCATCTTGCGCGGCGGCTCGATGCCGGGCTGACCGGCGTGATCGACCGCTACCGCCTGCCCTGGCATGTTGCCCGCGTCGGTGCCCGTGTCGAGTTCATCTGCGCACCCGGCCCCTTGCGCAACGGCGCCGAAGCGGAGGTGGCGCATGCGCCGGAACTGGAGGCGGCCATCCATGTCGCGCTGGTCAATCGCGGCGTGCTGATCGCGCCGTTTCACAACATGATGCTGATCTCGCCGGCGACCACAGGCGCTCAGGTCAACCGGCTGATCACCGCCTTCGCTGCGGTTGCGGCGAAGCTTGCGGCATGAGACAAGCGGCCATGGACAACGCCATCGTGACCTCCCCTTCGGGGTCTTCGCCCACCGAGGCGCAAGCCTTTCTCGACGCTCATCCCGAGATCGAAGCTTTCGATATCGTGCTGACCGACGCCAATGGCGTCGGCCGTGGCAAGATCGTGCGCCGGCACGAGCTGAAAAGCATTTTCGAAGGCGGCCGGCATATGCCGATCTCGATCCTCGGCCTCGACATCACCGGCGAGGATGTGCACGAGACCGGACTGATCTGGACCACAGGCGACGGCGATCTCAGGGCATGGCCGATCCCGGGCACGCTGGTGCCGCTCTACGGCACGAACCCGCCGCGCGGCCAGCTCCTGATGGCGATGTATCACCTCGACGGCCAGCCGATGTCGTCGGATCCGCGCCTGGCGCTGGCGCGACAAGTCGACATCCTTGCGGCCAAGGGTCTCTATCCGGCCGGCGCCTTCGAGCTCGAATTTTTTCTCCTTGCCAATGAGCGCGATGCCGACGGCAAGGTGCAGCCGGCGCGCGCCGTGCTCGACGGACGTATCTCGGGCAAGACCGAGGTCTATTCCGTCGACCATCTGCACGGAATGGAGCCGCTGTTCTCCGACATCTATGCAGCAGCCAAAGCGCAAGGCATTCCGGCCGAGACGGTGATTTCCGAATATGCGCCCGGCCAGTACGAATTGACGCTGAATTACCGCAAGGACGTGATGCGGGCGGCCGACGATCTGGTCATGCTGAAGCGGCTGGTGCGGGCGCAGGCGCGCCGCCATGGCGTCACCGCCTGCTTCATGGCCAAGCCGATCGAAAAATATGCTGGTTCCGGCATGCATTTCCACGTCTCGCTCCAGGACAAGGCGGGCAAGAACGTCTTTGCCGAGGCCGGCGGCGAAAGCTGGTCGTTGCCGCTGCTGCGCGGTCTCGGCGGACTGATCCAGACGATGGCCGAATCGATGCTGGTGTTTGCGCCGCACGCCAATTCCTGGCGACGCTTCGTCTCGCAATCCTATGCGCCGGTGGCGCCGAGCTGGGGCGTCAACAACCGGTCGGTGGCGCTGCGCGTGCCGGCGGGCGACGCCAGGAACCGGCGCATCGAGCATCGGCCGTCGGGCGTCGACGCCAATCCGTATCTGATCGCGGCAACGGTGCTCGCCGGTATCGTCAAAGGCCTAGACGAAGGCCTCGATCCCGGCCCCGAAACGACCGGAAACGGCTATGAGGCAGCGGTGACGCGCACGACCATGCCGGTCGACTGGCGCGCCGCCATCGAAGCGGCCAGGGCATCCAGCTTCCTCAAGGGCGCGCTCGGCGAGGATCTGCACCGCACCTTCGTGGCGATCAAGCAGTCCGAATATCTGCGCGTGGCGCGCACGGTCAGCGAACTGGACTATCACCTCTATCTGCACGAGGTCTGAGACCTCGGAGGAACCATCGTCCGTCCCGTCCATTTCAGTGTCAGAACCGATAGGACAGGATGATGGTGACGACAGGCCAACCGCATGAGGCGAAAAGGCCCGCCAGGCGTGTTTCCGGGCCGACCGACGAGCTGTTGCCGGACGTCACCTCGATTTCGGAGCTGCGCGAGGTAGCGAAGGCTTGCCACCGCTGCCCCTTGTGGCGCGATGCGACGCAGACCGTATTCGGCGAAGGACCTGACCGCGCCAGGGTGATTTTCGTCGGCGAGCAGCCCGGCGATCAGGAAGATCTCGCCGGCACCCCCTTCGTTGGCCCGGCGGGCAGGATCTTCGACGCCATACTGGATGACGCCGGGGTCGACCGCCAGAAGGTCTACGTCACCAACGCGGTCAAGCATTTCAAGTTCGAGCCGCGCGGCAAGCGGCGCATTCACTCCAAGCCGAATGCCGGCGAGGTTCAGGCGTGCCGCTGGTGGCTCGACCAGGAGTTCGAGCTGATCAAGCCGAAACTGGCCGTGGCGCTCGGCGCGACAGCGGCATTGTCGCTGCTGGGCAAGGCGGTTCCGGTGATGAAAATGCGCGGCCAGGCGATCGAGCGTGCGGATGGCATGCGTGTGTTCATTACCATCCATCCCTCCTTCATTCTGCGTATCCGCGAGCGTGCGGACAAGGAAGCCGAGCGTGAGCGGTTCCTGCACGACATGAAGCAGGTGAAGCAACTGATGGCCGCCTGATCCGAGCGCCTACCGGATCAGGATCGCCCTGAGATCGTTGACATTCGTGCCGGTCGGACCGGGAACGAACAGATCGCCAACCGCGTTGAAAGCCTTCCAGGCATTGTTGCCGGCGAGCATCGCCTTGGCATCGGCCCCAGCCGCTCGCATGCGCGCCACCGTCGAGCCATCGGCGAAGGCGCCGGCATTGTCTTGCGAACCGTCGATGCCGTCGGTATCGGCGGCCAGCGCGTGAACGCCTTGCGTGCCGTTGATGCCTAGGGCGAAGGCAAGCAGGAATTCCGAGTTGCGGCCGCCTTTGCCCTTCGCACGCAGCGTCACCGTGGTCTCGCCGCCCGACAAGATCAGCACCGGCTTGCGAAACGGACGATCGCGTGTCGCCACTTCGCGTGCGATGGCGGCATGCACGCCGCCGACCTCGCGCGCTTCGCCTTCGATGGCATCGGAGAGAATGACGGCCTCTATGCCCTGTCGCCTGGCTTCGGCTGCCGCGGCTTCGAGCGAGACGCCGGCGGAGGCGATCAGATGCACCTCGTTGCGCGCAAAGCGCTTATTCCCCGGACTTGGCGCATCGGCGGCCGGCGAATTGATGTGCGCCATGACCGGGGCCGGCAGGTTCATGCCATAGGCTGCTATCGACGCCAGCGCGTCCTCGCGGCTGCCTGTGTCGGGCACTGTCGGACCGGAGGCGACCAGCGCCGGATTGTCGCCGGGGATGTCGGAAACGACCAGCGACACCACCTTGGCCGGCCAGGCGGCGGCAGCCAGCCGGCCGCCCTTGATGGTCGAGACATGCTTGCGGATGGTGTTCATCGCCGTGATCGGCGCGCCGGACGCAAGCAGCGCCTCGTTGACGGCGATCTCATCCGCCAGCGTCAGGCCATCGGCAGGCGATGGCAGCAGCGCCGAACCACCGCCGGAAATCAGCGCCACGACCAGATCATCCGCTGTCAGGCCCTGGACTTTCCCGAGCAGGCGGCGCGAGGCCTCGAGCCCTTTGGCGTCAGGCACCGGATGCGCCGCCTCGATGATCTCGATGCGCTTGCATTTCGCGCCATAGCCATAGCGGGTGACGACCAGTCCTTCGATCGGACCGTCCCAGACTTTCTCGAAAGCCGCCGCCATCTGCGCCGAACCTTTTCCCGCGCCTATGACGATGGTGCGGCCTTTGGGCTTGGCCGGCAAATGATCCCGGATGGTTCTTTCGGGATCGGCGGCAGCGACGGCTGCGTTGAAGATGGAAATGAGGAAGGATTTGGGATCGAGAATGGTCATATCTGGCCGCTATCAGCGTCGCGCGTGTTCTTGCAGGGCAGCGCCAACGTCACGACTTTGTTTCCGGTGGCAGCACCAGCGTGCGCTTGTCGGCGCCCAGATGATCGCAGATCGCATCGACCACCACGCCGTGATCCTCGCGCTCCGGCAGCCCGGAGACGGCGATGACGCCAATGACGCCGACGCCCTTGACCGCAACCGGAAAGCCGCCGCCAGCAAGCACGTAGTCGGCAATATCCAGGCCTTCACCGATCTTGAAAGTGCGGTCGGGGCGCTGCTGTTCCAGCACCATGCGGTAGGTGCTTTTAAGGAACCGCTTGACGACGTTGGTCTTGCGCCGCGCCCAGTCGGGATTGGAAGCGTTCGAGCCCGGCATGGCGGCATAGAACAGCGGCCGGTCGAAGGTCCTGATGTCGACGATAACAGGCATGTTTTCGGCGAGGGCCCGGTCGCGGATGGCCGAACCGATCTTGAAAGCGACAGCCTCATCGAAGGCCGGGAAGACAAGGGTCTCTTCCTGTCTCTTGATCAGAGCGATGTCTTCGGCAACGGCCATGTCGTTCCTCTGTCAACTTCGCTGCACGCTTTGACCGATGGCCGCCGCCTGGTCAAGCAAGGAACGCCGTAGCGTTCTAAATTGCTAGATCGGTCTTGGCCGGCCGACCCGCCATATAAACCTCGCGCACGGCGCGATCGTCGCCCAGCGTCTGGAGGAGAAAAAGTTCCTGCGCCAGCGTCTCGACGGTCTCCATCCTGAGCCGCATCGCCGGCGTTGCCCTGGCGTCGAGCACGACGATGTCGGCATCGGTGCCTTCGTCCAGCGTGCCG
This sequence comes from Mesorhizobium sp. M0587, assembly GCF_040320945.1. Taxonomy (NCBI): domain Bacteria; kingdom Pseudomonadati; phylum Pseudomonadota; class Alphaproteobacteria; order Hyphomicrobiales; family Phyllobacteriaceae; genus Mesorhizobium; species Mesorhizobium sp. M0587. The sequence goes on along the minus strand of NZ_JAMYQP010000003.1, from coordinate 77,042 downwards.
ATCTTTTCCGCCACCGACAGCGCCTCGGCATTGCCGCGTGTCATCTGCCAGAAGGACTGGAACGGGTTGAGCTTCTCGCCATTCAGCGCGATCACCTTGTAGCCCTCGTCCATGGTGCGCAGCATGGAGTAGTTGGTGCCGCCGCCGACATCTGTGGCGGCCGCGATCCGAAGCGCTTTGTCACGCCTGCGGTAGCGCTGGTAATCGAACAGGCCGGAGCCGAGGAACAAGTTCGAGGTCGGGCAGAACACGGCCACCGAGCCGCTGTCCGAAAGCGCATCCGCCTCGCGCTCCGATAGATGGATGCAATGGCCGAACAGGCTCTTCTTGCCCAACAACCCGTAGTGTTCGTAAACGTCGGTGTAGTCGCGCGACCGCGGATAGAGTTCCTGGGTGAAGGCGATCTCGGCGTGGTTTTCCGATAGATGCGTCTGCATGTGCAGGTCGGCATGTTCGCGGCAGAGCGCGCCGGCCATCTCCATCTGTTCGGGCGACGAAGTGATGGCGAAGCGTGGCGTGATGGCATAGTGCTGCCGGCCCTTGCCGTGCCATTCCGCGATCAGCGCCTTAGTATCGTCATAGCCGGATTGAGGCGTGTCGAGCACGCCGTCGGGCGCATTGCGGTCCATCATCACCTTGCCGGCGATGTTGAGCATGTTGCGGTCGTGCGATTCGGCGAAGAAGGCTTCGGCGGAAGCCTTGTGCACCGAGCAATAGGCGACAACCGTCGTAGTGCCGTGGCGCACCATTTCGTCGAGGAACAGCCGGGCAATGCGGCGGCCATGCTGCGCGTTGGCGAACTTCGTCTCTTCCGGAAAAGTGTAGGTGTTGAGCCAGTCGAGCAGTTCGGCGCCATAGGAGGCGATGATCTGCATCTGCGGAAAATGCACATGGGCATCGATGAAGCCCGGCAGCAGAAGATGCGGCCGGTGGTCGATTTTTTTTGCGTCCTCTCCAGCCTGTTTCTCGACATCGGCATAGGCGCCGGCGGCGGCGATCCTGCCATCGCGGATCAGCAGACCGCCATCCTCCTCGTAACGCCAGGCAGAGTGGTCGTCGATGGTCTCGGGCCAACGCACAAAGGACAGCGTGCGGCCGCGCAGAAGTGTCGAGGTCATGCTATTTCCCCGCGCCTTCGAACCAGGCCACCAGCAGCGCCCGCTCCTTGTCGGTAATCTGCGAAACATTGGCCGGCGGCATGGCGTGGCTGCGGCCCGCCTGCAGATAGATCTCGCGGGCGTGGTTGGCGATATCGGCGTCCGTGTCCAACATCACCCCCTTGGGCGCATGGTAGATCCCTTCATAGACCGGCTCCTGCGCATGGCACATCGAGCAACGACCGAGCACGGTGTCGCGCACGGCCGGGAAATGCGACGAGGCGACATAGATTTGCGCCGAGGCGGCTTCCCGGGGCTCTCCTGTCAGCACCTTGGGCGCGGTCGATAGCCAGATGATGATGACGAAAAGCACAAGCGCCGCCATCCAGGTCCAGGTCGGGTTGCCCTTGCGCGCATGGATGCTGTTGAAATAGTGCCGGATCAGCACGCCGATGATGAACACCAGCGAGGCGATGACCCAGTTGAACTGGGTGCCGAAGGCCAGTGGATAATGGTTCGACAGCATCAGGAACAGCACCGGCAGCGTCAGGTAGTTGTTGTGGAGCGAGCGCTGCTTGGCGATCTTGCCGTATTTCGGATCGGGCTTGCGGCCGGCGATGAGGTCGGCGACGACGATTTTCTGGTTGGGAATGATGACCATGAAGACATTGGCCGACATGATCGTCGCGGTAATGGCGCCCAGATGCAGGAAAGCGGCGCGGCCGGTGAACAGATGGGTCAACCCCCAGGCGATGAACACCAGCACGCAGTAGAGCACCAGCATCAGGCCGGTGTCGCTTTTGCCAAGCGGCGAGCGGCACAACAGGTCGTAGACCACCCAGCCGACGCCGATCGTCGCCAGGGACAGCAGGATGCCGACCGGCACCGACATTGGCAGCACGTTGGGGTCGATCAGGAACAGATCGGCACCGGCATAGTAGACGACACACAGCATGGCGAAGCCGGACAGCCAGGTGGCGTAGGATTCCCATTTGAACCAGGTCAGGTGCTCGGGCATTTCGGCCGGCGCCACCAGATATTTCTGGACATGGTAGAACCCGCCGCCGTGCACCTGCCATTCCTCGCCGAAGGCACCGGCGGGCATGCCCGGACGCTGGCGCAAGCCGAGATCCAGCGCGACGAAGTAGAACGACGAGCCGATCCAGGCGATGCCGGTGATGACATGCAGCCAGCGCATGGCGAAGTTCAGCCAGTCCCAGAAAATCGCGAAATCCATCATTGAAGTCGTCCCTGCCGATTGGGTGACTTTACGGGCTGGAGCGCAAACGGAAAGAGGCGAGGCGCACCAGGACTTTCAAAAAAAAATGGAAAATACTAGGGTAGTTCCACGCAGCCGCATGAAAGCCACGGAACGCCGCATGGCCTATCTCGACAACATCGCCGTCTTCGTCCGCGTCGTCGAGCTCGGCAATCTGTCGGCGGCGGGCCGCGACATGCGCATTTCGCCGGCGGTCGCCTCCAACCGGATCAAGGAACTGGAGAAGCATCTTGGCGTGCGGCTGTTCAACCGCACCACACGGCAATTGATGCCGACCGAACATGGCACGGTTTTTTATTCAGGCGCCAAGCAGGTGCTGGAGGCGATCACCGAGGCCGAGGCGGCGGTTTCAGCACTTTCCGGCCAGCCGCGAGGCACCATCCGGGTAACGGCGCCACTCGGCCTCGGCCGCCGGCTGGTGGCCTCGGGCATTCCCGATTTCCACGACAAATACCCTGATATCGAGGTACGGCTCAGGCTCTCGGACCACAATGTCGACATCATGAAGGAAGGGATCGACGTCGCCTTCCGGCTCGGCATCATCGAGGATTCCAGTCTCAGGATGCGCGGCATAATGGAATGCGAACGCGTGCTGGTGGCGGCGCCGAAGTATCTGGAGGCGCGCGGCGAACCGGTCGAGCCGCAGGAGCTGATCGGCAAGAAGCACGACTGCCTGATGCTGCGCTATTCCGGTGCGCGCGAATATGTATGGACGCTGCAAACCCCGGCCGGCCCGCAGAAATTCGAAGTGCACGGTCCCTACGACACCGACGATGGCGATGTGCTGACCGGCTGGGCGCTATCGGGCCGCGGCATCATCAACAAGCCGCGCTTCGAGGTCGAGCCGTTCATCCGAGACCGGCGGCTGAAGGTGATCCTGAGCAACACGCCGCCGACGCCGGTGCAGTTCGCAGCCGTCTATCCGCACAAGAAGCTGCAGGACCCCAAGGTGCGGCTGCTGCTCGACTTCATGGCCGAGCGCTGCCAGCGGCTGATCAACGATATTCTTGCCGGCAAATAGGGCTGGCCGGCAAATAGGGCTGGTCGGCATTTGACGCTGCGGCGTGAACGGCCAGAGCCGTCATGATCTCGGCGGCGGCCAGCGCCGCGATGACTTGCGGGCGCTTGTCCCTAACGGCGTCGCCGCCGATCGGCGAGACGAGACGGGCAAATTCCGCTTCGCTGCCATCCGCCGATTTCAGGAACCAGTTCCTGAACGTCGCTTTCTTGGTCTTCGAGCCGATCATGCCGACATAGGCCGCATCGCCGCGTTTCAGCGCTTCGGCGACGATCAGGAAATCCAGTGCGTGATCGTGCGTCAGAATAGCGAACGCCGTGCCGGCCGGAGCGTTTCGCACCTCGGCCTCGGGCATCGGCGTCAGCCGCGTCTCGACGGTTTCGGGCATGCCCTCCAGCGCCTCGGCTCGCGTCTCGATCACGACGCCATGCACGGGAAGAAGCGACACCGCCGTGGCTAGTGCCTGGCCGACATGGCCGCCGCCGAAGATGTAGACACGCGGCAGGTGGGCTTCTTCCGCTTCCGCGGCGGCAATCAGTTCCTGCGCCAACTTCGCATCGACGAGACGGATCAGCACTTCGACACGCCCGCCGCAGCACTGGCCAATTTCGGGGCCGAGAGGAATGTCTAACGTGGTGCCGGTCTTAGCAGGCTCGCGCTGCCCCTCATCGCCCTGCCGGGCACTTCTCCCCGTATAGTGACGGGGAGAAGAGGCTGCACCGATGGTTTCGCCGATTGTTGACGTTCCAATATGGGAGCCAAGGTTGCGGCCAGCCCCTTTCTCCCCGTCCCTATACGGGGAGAAATGTCCGGCAGGACAATGAGGGGCGGTGCCAACGTCAGAAGACAAAGCGCTCAACATTTCCCGCGCCTTGTCGATGGCCATAAACTCAAGCTGGCCACCGCCAATGGTCCCGAAAAGCCCAGCCTGCGAGACGAGCATGAAGACGCCCTTCTCGCGTGGCGTCGAGCCTTTGGTGCCGGCCACCTCGACCAGGGCAACCCGACCGGTTTGGCCTAGAAAGGCTTTCAGGCTTTGTACTTTCGACATCATCATTCGCATTCCCGTGCGGGAAATATAGAGTTTCTCAGCCCGGTTTGCACGTTTTGCCGGACTCAGGCCTCGGCTTTCAGGCGCTCGATCGCCATCAGCACCCGCTCCGGCGTTGCCGGGGCATCGAGACGCGGGCAGATCCTGTGATCGGCGACGCTTGCCACCGCGTCCGACAATGCATGCAGCACGGACATTGCCAGCGGGAATGGCGGCTCGCCGACCGCCTTGGAGCGGTGGATCGTCGGCTCGCCCGCTTCCGACCAGTCGGCCAGCGTCACGTTGAAAATTTTCGGCCGGTCGGAGGCAAGCGGGATTTTGTAGGTCGACGGCGCATGTGTGCGCAGCTGCCCTTTGGTGTCCCACCACAATTCCTCCGTCGTCAGCCAGCCCATCCCCTGGATGAAGCCACCCTCGACCTGGCCGAGGTCGATGGCGCGGTTCAGCGAGCGGCCGGTCTCGTGCAGGATGTCGGTGCGCTCGACCATGTATTCGCCCGTCAGCGTGTCGACCGAGACTTCAGAGCACGAGGCGCCATAGGCGAAATAGTAGAAGGGACGGCCTTCGCCCTTGTCGCGATCCCAGTGGATTTTCGGCGTCTTGTAGAAACCGGCCGCCGAGAGCTGAATGCGCGCCATATAGGCCTGCTTGACGAGGTCGGCGAAGGCAATCTCCTGATTGCCGATGCGGACCCGGTTGGGCAGGAACAGCACCTGGTCGCGCGGCACCTGGTATCTCTCGGCGGCGAAGTCGATGAGCCGGTCCTTGATTTGCCGTGCACCGTTCCGTGCCGCCATGCCGTTGAGATCGGTGCCGGACGAGGCTGCCGTGGCGGAGGTGTTCGGCACCTTGCCGGTGGTGGTCGCGGTGATCTTCACGTGGTCGAGGTCGATCTGGAACTCTTCCGCCACCACCTGCGCGACCTTGACATAAAGGCCTTGGCCCATCTCGGTGCCGCCATGGTTCAGATGGACCGAACCATCGGTATAGACATGCACCAGCGCACCGGCCTGATTGTAATGCGTGGCGGTGAACGAAATGCCGAACTTGACCGGCGTCAGCGCCAGGCCGCGCTTGATGAAACGGCTGTTGGCGTTAAAGGCCGATATCTCGCGCCGCCGCCGCGCGTAGCTGGCGCTCTGCTCCAGTTCGGCGACAATGCGGTGGATGATGTTGTCCTCGACCGTCTGGTGGTAGGGCGTGACGTTACGGTCGCTGGTGCCGTAAAAATTCTTTTTACGGATTTCGAGCGGATCCTTGCCGACGGCAAAGGCAACCTCATCGATGACGCGTTCGGCGCCGACCATGCCTTGCGGGCCGCCGAAACCACGGAAAGCGGTGTTCGACACGGTGTTGGTGTAGAGCGGCGCCGATTGCGCATGCACCGCCGGCCAGAAATAGGTGTTGTCGCAATGGAACAGAGCGCGGTCGGTGACGGGTCCGGACAGATCCGCCGAGAAACCGCAGCGCGCCGCGAACATGAAATCGACGCCGAGAACATTGCCGTCATCGTCGAAGCCGACTTCGTAGTCGACGAGGAAATCGTGTCGCTTGCCGGTGGCGATCATGTCGTCGTCGCGGTCGGGACGGATTTTTACCGCGCGATGGTGCTTCTTGGCGGCGATCGCTGCCAATGCCGCAAACTGATTGCCTTGCGTTTCCTTGCCGCCGAAGCCGCCACCCATGCGGCGGATTTCCACCGTGACGGCGTTGCTCGGCACGCCGAGCGCATGGCTGACCATGTGCTGGATTTCGCTCGGATGCTGGGTCGAGGAATAGATGGTGACGTCCTGGTCCTCGCCGGGTACGGCCATGGCAATGTGGCCTTCGAGATAGAAATGCTCCTGGCCACCGATGCGCATTTTTCCTTTCAGCCGGCGCGGCGCTGCCTTGATCGCAGCGGCCGCATCGCCGCGCTTCAGGGTCAGAGGCGGCGTGACGAGCTTGTGCTCCTTCGGATCAAGCTCGCCAATATCGGTGACGAAAGGCAATTCCTTGTATTCGACCCGGGCCAGTCTGGTGGCGCGGCGTGCCTGCTCGCGGGTTTCGGCAATGACGCAGAAGATCGGCTGACCGTGGAACTGCACCTTGTCGTCGGCCAGCACCGGCTCGTCGTGACGGCCGGTCGGCGAAATGTCGTTTTCGCCAGGAACATCCTTTGCCGTCAGCACATCAACGACGCCGGCGGCAGTACGCACCGCCGACAGGTCCATCTTGACGATCGTGGCATGCGTTGCAGTCGAAAGCCCGAGGCACCCATGCAGCGTGCCTGCCGGTTCCGGCATGTCGTCGATATAGACCGCCGTGCCGCTGACATGCTTATGCGCGGAATCATGGCGCTGGTCGGTGGCGACACCGCCGGCGATCTTTTCAGCCTTGAGGTTTGACGTGGCGTGCTTGTTCATCACGCCGCCTCGTGCCTTGAAACCTGGATCGGCTCTTTCGAGCCGCTGGTCTCGGCGAAGAAGCGCAGCAAAAGGTTGCGCGCCGCCAGCGCCCGGTACTCCGCCGAAGCCCGCATATCGGTGAGGGGCGTGAAATCCTTGGGATACTCTGCCATCGCCGCTTCAACCGTCTGTTCGCTCCACGGCTTGCCGAGCAGCGCTTTTTCGACGGCCGCAGCCCGCTTCGGCGTTGCCGCCATGCCGCCATAGGCGATCCGGATGTCCGCGACCGTGCCGTCCTTGGCCAAGGTCAGGAAAAAGGCGCCGAGCGCCGCCGTGATGTCTTCGTCGCGCCGCTTGGTGATCTTGTAGACGGCGAACTTCGTTTCGTTTGCCGGTACAGGTACATGAACGGCCTCGACGAATTCGCCAGGCTGCCGGTCCTGCTTGCCATAGGCGATGAAGAAGGTTTCCAGCGGGATCGTGCGCCGCTTGTTGCCCTTGCGCAGTGTCAGCCGTGCGCCTAGTGCAATCATCGGCGGCGGCGTGTCGCCTATCGGTGAGCCATTGGCGATGTTGCCGCCGATGGTGCCCATGTTGCGCACCTGTTCGCCGCCGATGCGATCGAACAACGGTCCCAGCGCCGGGATGCGTTTGGCGAGCGTCGAGAAGGTTTCGGAGTAAGTAACGCCGGCGCCGATGGTGATGACGTCCTTGTCTTCGGAAATGGTGCAAAGCCCGTCGAGATCGCCGATGAAGATCACCGGCGAGATGTCGCGCATATGCTTGGTCACCCACAGGCCGACGTCGGTCGAGCCGGCAACGATGGTGGCGCCAGGTTCCTTCTCCAGCACGGCGGCGAAATCATCAACGTCAGCCGGCACGACGAACCGCGCCTTGCCGGTGCCGATCTCGACACGGGCGCCGTCATGCATGGCCTCGAGCCTGGCCGTGATCGCCTTGCGCTCCGCGGCCAGCGGGTCCTTCGCCGCGTTCCCGTAGCTGGAAATGGCGCGGGCGGCGCGCATGATTGCCTCATAGCCGGTGCAGCGGCAGAGATTGCCTTGCAAGGCTTTTTCTATCGCCTCGTTCGACGGATCTGGTGATTTCATCCACAGACCGTAAAGCGACATGATGAAGCCCGGCGTGCAGAAACCGCATTGCGAGCCGTGGAAATCGACCATCGCCTGCTGCACCGGGTGCAACTGGCCTGGCTCGCCACGCAGATGCTCGACGGTGACGACATGGGTGCCGTCGAGCGAACCCAGGAAGCGAATGCAGGCGTTGACGCTTTCATAGACCAGCCCGCCACCGGCCGAGAGCTTGCCGACCAGCACGGTGCAGGCGCCGCAATCGCCCTCGGCGCAGCCTTCCTTTGTGCCGCGCAGCGAGCGGTCGAGCCGCAGCCAGTCGAGCAAGGTCGCATCCGGGGCCACCGACGAAAGCACGACGTCCCCACCATTGAGAATGAAGCGGATGTCGTTACGGATCTTGACCTTGGCCATGCCTCAGCTCCCCCTGTACGTCGAATAGCCATAGGGCGAAACGAGCAGCGGTACGTGATAGTGCACCGGCTCGGCCATGCCGAAGCGGATCGGCACACTGTCGAGAAAGGCCGGCTCCGGCAAATCCGTTCCCAAACCTCGCAGATAGTCGCCGGCGGCAAATACCAGTTCGTACTCGCCGATGCGGAACTCGCCTCCCGCCAGCAACGGCGCGTCGCAACGGCCATCGGCATTGGTGACGACGGTCTTCAGATGTGTCCGCGCATGGCCATCGAGGCGATACAGCGCGATCGACAGGCCGGCCGCCGGCTTGCCGGTCGCCGTGTCCAAAACATGGGTCGTCAGGCGCCCGCCATCGGCTTTCGACGTTTCTGCCATTGGCCGCCTCCCATTCCAATGCGAACGAACTGGTCCAATACGAATGAACTGCCCGCTACAGTGAACAACACTGATGAATTGTGCGCCAATTAAAGGCGATGCATAAGTCCCGGTCGAGCGGAGTGCGACAAAAACACTTTCAAAAATTTTCGGGGGAATGCGCGAGCGTTCCTTTCGATATCCTGATCAAAATTGGGGGCGATGCCCGGCGGGAGAGACGATGCGTTACACCAGGGACATGCGCGGCTACGGAGCCAATCCGCCGGATCCGAAATGGCCTGGCGGTGCGCATGTCGCCGTACAATTCGTCGTCAACTACGAAGAGGGCGGCGAGAACTGCGTGCTGCATGGCGACAAGGCCTCTGAGGCCTTCCTGTCGGAGATCGTCGGCGCCGCGCCCTGGGTAGGCCAGCGCCACTGGAACATGGAATCGATCTACGAATACGGCGCCCGCGCCGGCTTCTGGCGACTCCATCGCCTGTTCAGCGAGGCCGAGGTGCCGGTGACCTGTTATGGCGTTGCCACCGCGCTTGCGCGCTCGCCAGACCAGGTCGCCGCGATGCAGGAAGCCGGCTGGGAAATAGCCTCGCATGGGCTAAGATGGATCGACTACCGGGACCACAGCCCCGAGGACGAACGCCGTGATCTCGAAGCGGCGATCCGCCTGCATTACGAAGTGACCGGCGAGCGCCCGACCGGCTGGTACACGGGCCGCACTTCGGTCAACACGGTGCGTCTGGTGGCCGAAGAAGGCGGCTTCGACTACGTGTCTGATACCTATGACGACGAACTGCCCTATTGGTTCGAGCATGCCGGCGGCAGCCAGCTCATCATCCCCTACACGCTCGACGCCAACGACATGCGCTTCGCCACGCCGCAAGGTTTCAACTCGGGGGACCAGTTCTTTGCCTACCTGAAAGACAGTTTCGACACGCTGTACGCCGAAGGCAAGGCAGGCCGGCCGCGCATGATGAACATCGGCCTGCATTGCCGGCTGGTCGGGCGCCCGGGCCGCGTGGCGGCGCTGAAGCGCTTCGTCGATTATGTGAAGTCGCACGACAGGGTCTGGCTCGCGCGACGCATCGACATCGCCCACCATTGGCAAGAGAACCATCCCTACCAGCCGCCGGCGCTCAGGCCCTCGAAGATGGAGTTCGAGACGTTCGTCCACACGTTCGGCGGCGTTTTCGAGCATTCGCCGTGGATCGCCGAACGCGCCTATGAGCTGGAACTGGGCCCGGCGCACGACAGTTCGGGTGGCCTGCACAATGCGCTCTGCCGCGTCTTCCGCTCCGCCAGCGAGACCGAACGGCTCGGCGTGCTCAACGCCCATCCCGACCTTGCCGGCAAGCTGGCCAGCGCCAGGCGGCTGACGGCGGAATCGACCCGGGAACAGGCCTCGGCCGGCCTCGACGCGTTAACCGACAAGGAGCGCGAACTGTTCTCCAAGCTCAACGCCGCCTACGTCACCACTTTCGGCTTCCCCTTCATCATCGCGGTGAAGGGCAAGACTAAGGAGGCGATCCTGGCAGAATTCGAGGCGCGCATCGGCAACAGCCGCAGCGTTGAATTCGAGACCGCCTGCAAACAGGTCGAGCGCATCGCGCTGCTCCGCCTCAGGGATATGTTACCGCAATAGGTTTGAACCCATGGATACGATCAGGATGCCCGAGCGAACCTATTATGCGCCGCAAGGCGGCCATTCCGGACAGAGCGAACTGCTGACAGGCCGCGCCGTCTTCACCGATGCCTATGCCGTCATCCCCAAGGGCGTGATGCAGGACATCGTCACCAGCGCTCTGCCGTTCTGGGACAAGACCCGCGTCTGGATCCTGTCGCGGCCGTTGTCCGGGTTCGCCGAGACGTTTTCGCAATATATTGTCGAGGTCGCGCCCGGTGGCGGCAGCGATCGGCCGGAGCCCGATGAAGGGGCCGAGGGCGCACTGTTCGTGGTCGAAGGCGAATTGACGGTCCTGGTTGCCGGCAAAAAGCATAATCTAAGGCCGGGCGGCTTTGCCTTCCTGCCGCCGGCGAGCGGCTGGACGGTTCGCAACGAAAGCAAGGCCGATGTCCGCTTCCACTGGATTCGCAAGGCTTACGAAGCCGTCGACGGCATAGAAGCGCCTGAAGCCTTCTTCACCAACGAACAGGAGATCGCACCGTCACCGATGCCCGGTACCGAGGGCCGCTGGGCGACGACGCGTTTCGTCGATCCGAACGATATGCGCCACGACATGCACATGACCATTGTTACGCTCGAGCCGGGCGCCGTCATTCCTTTCGCCGAGACCCATGTCATGGAGCACGGCCTCTACGTGTTGGAGGGCAAGGCGGTTTATCGGCTCAACCAGGACTGGGTCGAGGTCGAGGCCGGCGATTATATGTGGCTACGCGCCTTCTGCCCGCAGGCCTGCTATGCCGGCGGCCCGGGAAAATTCCGCTATTTGCTCTACAAGGACGTCAACCGCCACGCCAAGCTCGGCGGCGCCGGCATCGCAAGGCGGGCGCCGTGACCCGCATCGTCGCGCGGCCGCTGACCCGCGAGAGCTTTGCCGCATTCGGCGACGTCATCGACATGAGCGGCGACAACCACTACCCGATCAATGGCGGCAAGGCTGAGCGCTACCACGATCTCGCCACCGCCGAAGCGACGGGGCCGAACGGGCGCGTGCTGATCTCGATGGTGCGCGGCACGCCATACGATTTGCCGCTGAATCTGACGATGGTCGAGCGGCACCCCTTCGGCAGCCAGGCCTTCATCCCGCTATCGCCGCGGCCGTTCCTGGTCGTCGTCTGCCATGATGGCGCCGAGGGGCCGGGCGACCCGCATGCCTTCATCACTGCGCCCGGACAAGGGATAAATTATCGCCGCAATCTCTGGCACGGCGTGCTGATGCCGCTCGGCGAGCCTCAGGATTTTGTGATCGTCGACCGTGGCGGCGACGGCTCCAATCTCGAGGAGTTCCATTTCTCGCACCCCTACGAGATCCATCTCTCCGACGAGACCCGGTCATGACCGACATTTCGCTGATCGACCGCCTGCTCGATGTGATCGAGCACGACATCGTGCCGAAAACGGCCGATGGTGTCGCCCTCGGCAACAAGCTGTTCGGCGCGGCGATCCTGCGCAAGGACGACCGTTCGCTGGTGCTGGCCGAAACCAACAACGAGATGGAGAACCCGCTCTGGCACGGTGAGGTGCATTGCCTGAAACGCTTCTACGAAATGCCTAAGGCGGAGCGCGTCGACACTGCTGACGCCATTTTTCTCGCCACACACGAACCCTGCTCGCTCTGCCTGTCGGCGATCACCTGGACCGGCTTCGACAATTTCTACTATCTGTTCAGCCACGAGGATTCGCGCGACAGCTTCGCCATCCCGCACGATCTGAAGATCCTGAAAGAGGTCTTCACTCTCGATCCCGGCGGCTACAATGCCGAGAACGCCTATTGGAAGAGCTTTTCGATCCGCCGGCTGGTGCGGGCGCTGCCCGAGGCCGAGCGCCAACGGCTGGAAGCACGCATCGGCAGGATTTCGGCGCGCTACGATGAATTGTCTGAGGCCTATCAGGAGAGCAAGGCCGACAACGACATTCCGCTGAATTGAGGGTGTGGAGCGGACTGGGCACAGGTCGCATTTTTCGCTGCTCCAGTCGCGAATGGCGATTGAAAGTGGCGTTGCCGCGGGGCGTTATGCTGACCATGAAAACCGTCACCGAATTTCCCCGCAAGGTCGTCGAATTCCCGGACATGGGCATCGTCATGCCCGACGGCTGCCGGCTGTCGGCGCGGGTGTGGATGCCGGAGGATGCCGGCGACGACCCGGTGCCCGTCATTCTCGAGCACCTGCCCTATCGCAAGCGCGACGGCACCATCTTTCGCGATCAGCTGACGCATCCCTATTTCGCCGGCCACGGCTACGCCGCGATCCGCGTCGACATGCGGGGCAACGGCGATTCCGAAGGGCTGATGGACGACGAATATTCCGAGCAGGAATTGCAGGACGCCTGCGACGTGATTGCCTGGGCTGCAAGCCAGCCCTGGTGCAACGGCAATGTCGGCATGATGGGCATCTCCTGGGGAGGCTTCAACTGCCTGCAGGTGGCGGCCAAGCAGCCGCCGGCGCTGAAGGCGGTGATCAGCCTGTGCTCGACGGTAGACCGCTATGCCGACGACATCCATTACAAGGGCGGCTGCCTGCTGATCGAGAATTTCGGCTGGGCCTCGACGATGCTGTCCTATTCGTCACGACCGCCGGACCCGCTGATTGCCGGCGACAACCGTTGGCGCGACCTGTGGCTCAACCGGCTGGAGAACCAGACTTTTCTGGCTCCACTCTGGCTCAGCCACCAGCACCGCGACGCCTATTGGAAACGCGGCTCGATCTGCGAGGATTTTTCCGCCGTCAAGGCCGCCGTGCTGTCGATCGGCGGCTGGCATGACGGCTACCGCAACACCATCTCGCATCTCGTCAGCAACATCGGTGCACCGGTCAAGGGCATCGTCGGCCCCTGGATCCACAAATACCCCCATTATGCGGCGCCCAAGCCCGCCATCGGCTTTCTGCAGGAAGCGCTGCGCTGGTGGGACCGCTGGTTGAAAGGTATCGACACCGGCGTCGAGGCCGATCCTGCCTACCGTGCCTATGTGATGGACAGCGTGCGTCCTGCTCGCTGGCACCCGGAGCGGCCGGGCCGTTGGGTGGCGGAGCAGGAGTGGCCGTCACCCCACATCAAGGCGCAAGCGATCGAATTGATCCCGGCAGGCGGCAAGCCCGCCATCGTCGCCTCGCCGCAGAATTGTGGGCTGGCCGGCGGCGAGTATTTCCCGTTCACCTTCGGCCCCGAACTGCCGGGCGACCAGCGCCCCGACGATGCGCTGTCGGTTTGTTTCGACCAGCCGGAACTCACTGAAGCGATCGACATCGTCGGCGCGCCGGAAGTCGAGGTGCGGGTCTCCTCCGACCGCCCGCAGGCCAACATTGCGGTCCGGCTCTGCGACGTGCACCCCGATGGCGCCTCGGAACTGATTTCCTACGGCGTGCTCAACCTGACACACCGCAACTCGCATGAATTCCCGCAAGCCCTGGTGCCCGGCGAAACCATATCGGCGCGCGTGGTGCTCGACCAATGCGCTTACCGCGTGCCGGCCGGCCACCGCCTGCGCATCGCCGTGTTGAATGCCTATTGGCCGATGATCTGGCCCTCGCCGGAGCCAGTCCAACTCACCCTGTCGACAGCGACTCTAGCTCTGCCGCTGCGGCCCATGGCGACAGGCGACGAAGCGACGTTCGCCGAGCCCGAAGGCGCCACTCCCTGGGCGACGAAAACGATCCGGCCTGCCAGTTCGGAACGCCACGTCGATCGCGACGAAAAGACAGGAATAGTGACGCTTTCCATAACGGATGATTTCGGCGAAGTGCGTGATCTCGACCATGGGCTGGCCAATGGCAGCATCGCGCGCGAGATCTGGACGATCCATCCCGACGATCCGTTGTCAGCCACGGGAAAGACGCACTGGACGCAGACCCTGTCGCGAAATGGATGGTCCGTGCGCACCGAAACAACCGCCGAAATGCGATCGGATGTGCAAAACTTCATCGTCAGTGCCAGAATCGAAGCCTTCGAGGGCGAAACGCTCGTTTTTGAGCGCATTTTCGAAGAAAAGATTCCGCGTGCGTTTCTTTGAGTGCTGAAGCCGTTGGTCCAATTGCGACGTACGATTTACGCCACGGCATGTCGCATTCGGTCTTGCTTACCGCTTTCCCTTGCGGTCATTATTCCCCTTACAAGAAGCAAGAAAATCGACCGCAGAGTCGAACCAACAGAGTGAGGAACTCAAAATGTCAAACGAACTGGAATTCCTTAGCCGGCGCGTTGCGTCCGGCAAACTGAGCCGTCGTGATTTTCTCGGTCGGGCGGCAGCGCTCGGCGTCACCGCGACCTTCGCCAACTCGCTGCTTTCAAGTGCTGCACGCGCGGCGGGACCGGTCAAGGGCGGCACGTTGAAGGCCGGCCTTGTCGGCGGCGAATCCACCAACAGCCTCGACCCCGCGCTGTTCATGACGCAGGTGCCGTTCGCCTTCGGCAAGATGTGGGGCGAACTGATCGTCGAGCTGTCGCCTGAGGGCAAGCTCGAGAACCGCATCGCCGAGGAGATCGGCTCGTCGGACGACGCCAAGGTCTGGACGCTGAAGATCCGTGATGGGGTCGAATTCCACAACGGCAAGACGGTGACAGCCGAGGACGTGGCCGCCACGCTGGAGCGCCATTCGGACGAGAAGTCGAAATCGGGCGCGCTCGGCTACATGAAAGGCATCGAGACCATCAAGGCCAACGGCAAGGAAGTGGTGCTGACGCTGAAGGAGGCCAACGCCGACCTTCCCTACCTGCTCAGCGATTACCACCTGATCGTGCAGCCCAACGGCGGCAAGGACAAAGCCGATGCCGGCATCTCGGCCGGCCCCTATAAGGTCACCACCAATGAGCCCGGCGTGCGCCACGGCGGCGAGCGTTTCGCGAATTATTGGCAGGGCGACAAGATGGGCCATGCCGACCAGATCGAGATCATCGTCATCAACGATGCGACGGCGCGCACGGCGGCCCTGCAGGGCGGTCAGGTCAACATGATCAACCGCGTCGAGCCGAAGATCGTCGACCTGATCAAGCGTGTGCCTGGCGTTACCATCCGCAATCACGCCGGTCCCGGCCACTATGTGTTCATCATGCATTGCAACACGGCGCCGTTCGACAACAACGACCTCAGGATGGCGCTGAAGCTGGCGATCGACCGCGAGGAGATGCTGAACAAGGTGCTGCGCGGCTACGGCTCGCTCGGCAACGACTTCCCGATCAATTCGTCCTATCCGCTGTTCACCGAGATCGAGCAGCGCAAGTACGATCCCGACAAGGCCAAGTTCCATTACAAGAAGTCCGGTCACGACGGCGCCGTGCTGCTGAGGACGTCGGACGTCGCTTTCCCGGGCGCGGTGGACGCCTCCCAGCTCTTCCAGCAGAGCGCTGCAAAGGCAGGCATCAAGATCGAGCTCAAGCGCGAGCCCGGCGACGGCTATTGGAACGAGGTCTGGAACAAGCAGCCCTTCTGCGCCTCCTACTGGGGCGGTCGCTCGACGCAGGACCAGATGTACTCGACAGCCTATCTGTCGACCGCTGACTGGAACGACACGCGCTTCAAGCGTCCGGACTTCGACAAGATGGTGCTGGCCGCCCGCGCCGAACTCGATGAGGCCAAGCGCAAGCAGATGTACCACGACATGGCTGTCCTGGTACGCGACGAAGGCGGCCTGATCCTGCCGATGTTCAACCAATTCATCGACGCGACCGGTGCCAAGGTCGATGGCTGGGTGGACGATCCACACCAGGAACTGATGAACGGCTACGCCCTCGCGAAGTGCTGGCTGCAGGCCTGAGTCCGGCTTTGCGGATATGTCTTCACCCATCCTGAAACTAATTGCCCAGCGCATCGCGCTGGGCATCCTCCTTCTGTTGGCCATATCGGTCCTGATCTTCGCCGGCACCCAAATCCTGCCCGGCGACGTCGCGCAAGCCATTCTCGGACAAGCGGCGACGCCGGAGTCGCTCGCCAATCTGCGTGAACAGCTCGGGCTGAACAATCCGGCCTATATCAGGTATTTCCACTGGCTCGGCGGTGTGCTGACCGGCGATCTCGGCACCGCGATGTCGAGCGGCCAAGACATCGCCACGTCGATCAAGGGCCGGCTGTGGAACACGCTCTTTCTCGCTTTCTGGGCGGCGGTCGTCGCCGTGCCGCTGGCGATCATCCTCGGCCTGATCGCAGTGCGCTACCGCAATGGCTGGGTCGACAAGCTGATCTCCGGACTGGCGCTTGCGTCGACCTCCTTTCCCGAATTCTTCATCGGTTATGTGCTCGTCTATTTCTTTGCCGTGAAATGGCAGATCTTCCCGGGCATCTCGACCGTCTATGACGGCATGCCGTTCGGCGAGCGCATGCAGGCGATCGCCCTGCCTGCGGCCGCGCTGACGCTGGTGGTGCTGGCGCATATGATGCGCATGACGCGGGCCGCGATCCTCAACGTCATGCAGTCGGCCTATGTCGAGACGGCGGAACTGAAGGGCCTGTCGGCGTTCAACGTCATCCGCAAGCATGCCTTCCCCAATGCGATCGCGCCGATCATCAACGTCGTCATGCTCAACCTCGCCTATCTCATCGTCGGTGTCGTCGTGGTCGAGGTGATCTTCGTCTATCCCGGCATGGGACAGTATCTCGTCGATCATGTCACCAAACGCGACGTGCCGGTGGTGCAGGCGGTCGGCCTGATCTTCGCCGCCGTCTACATCAGCCTCAACATCATCGCGGACATAGCTGCCATCGTCGCCAATCCGCGCCTGCGGCATCCAAAGTGAGGGGGCGGTCATGCTCGACATAAAACGCATCCCCATCCCGGCGCTGATCGGCATCGTACTGACGGCACTGTTCGTCTTGGCGGCAGTCTTCGCGCCATGGATCGCACCGCATGACAATGGCGAGATCGTCGGCGACGTCTGGGAACCCATGTCGGCGATGCATTGGCTGGGCACCGACAATCTCGGCCGCGATCTGTTATCGCGCATGATCTACGGCGCCCGCATCACCCTGTTCATCGCGGTGCTGGCCACCGCGTTGTCCTTCTCGCTCGGCGCCATACTCGGCTTCTCGGCGGCAGTATTCGGCGGCTGGTTCGACACGCTTCTGTCGCGCCTTGTCGACCTCCTGATGTCGATCCCGACGCTGATCATGGGCTTGGTCGTGCTCTCCGTTCTGCCGACCAACCTGGTGACGCTGATCCTGGTCATGGGCATTCTCGACTCGACCCGCGTCTATCGCCTGTCGCGCGCCGTCGCCGTCGACATCAACGTCATGGACTATGTCGAGGCCGCCAAACTGCGCGGCGAAGGCAGCGGTTGGATCATTTTCCGCGAGATCCTGCCCAATGCGCTGTCGCCGCTGGTCTCCGAACTCGGCCTGCGCTTCATCTATGCCGTGCTGTTCCTGTCGACGCTGTCCTTTCTGGGGCTGGGCGTGCAGCCGCCGGATGCCGATTGGGGCGGCATGGTCAAGGAAAACAAGGACGGCATCGTGTTCGGCATAGCCGCCGCGCTGATCCCGGCCGCGGCGATCGCGGCGCTAGCGATCTCGGTCAACCTGGTCGCCGACTGGATACTCAACCGCACGACGAGCCTGAAGGGAGGACGCGGGTGATGGCTGACAGCAAAGCGAAGCCCGGGCAAGCGAAACCGGGCGTGCTGCTCGACATCCGCAACCTGCGCATCGAGGCCACGGTGTATCCGCCCGGAGAGCCGCCGAAGAACATCGTGCTGGTCCACGACGTCTCGCTGACGCTGGAGAAAGGCAAGGTGCTCGGCCTGATCGGCGAATCCGGCGCCGGCAAATCGACCATCGGCCTGTCGGCGATGGGCTATGGCCGCGGCGGCGTGCGCATCACCGGCGGCGAGGTGATCCTCAACGGCCGCGACATCCTCAAGGGCGGCAAGCAAGGTTTTCGCAAATTGCGCGGCCGCGAGGTCTGCTATGTCGCGCAGTCGGCGGCCGCCGCCTTCAACCCGGCGCACAGGCTGATGGACCAGGTGGTGGAAGCCACCTTGCTGCACGGCACGGCAACGCGGGCCGAGGCCGAGAAGCGCGCGGTCGCGCTGTTCAAGAAGCTCAGCCTGCCGAACCCGGAAACTATCGGCGAGCGGTTTCCGCACCAGGTCTCGGGCGGCCAGCTGCAGCGCGTGATGACGGCGATGGCGCTGTGTTCCGAGCCGGACCTCATCGTCTTCGACGAACCGACCACCGCGCTCGACGTGACGACGCAGATCGACGTACTGGCGGCGATCAAGGACGCCATCCGCGACACGCATGTGGCGGCACTCTACATCACCCACGACCTTGCCGTGGTCGCCCAGGTTTCGGACGAGATCATGGTGCTTCGCCATGGCAGGCTGGTCGAATGGGGCGGCACCCGCCAGATCATCAAGGAGCCGCGCCAGGAATACACCAACGCGCTGGTGTCGGTGCACGAGATCGAACATGCCGAGCAGAAGCCGGGTACCAGTCCGTTCCTGTCGGTGAAGAACGTCACCGCGGCTTATGGCGGCGGCCACGTCAAGGTGCTGAAGAACGTCTCGGTCGATATCTACCCGGGCCAGACATTGGCCGTCGTCGGCGAATCCGGCTCCGGCAAGTCGACGCTGGCGCGCGCCATCACCGGTCTGTTGCCGCCAGAACAAGGAACCGTCACCTTCGACGGGCGGCCGCTGGCCAACCGGCTCGCCGACCGGCCGAAGGAGGACCTTCGCCAGCTGCAGATGATCTATCAGATGGCCGACGTGGCGATGAACCCGCGCCAGACCGTCGGCACCATCATCGGCAGGCCGCTGGAGTTCTATTTCGGCATGCGGGGCAGGCAGCGCGATGCCCGCGTCGCCGAACTGCTCGACAAGATCGAGATGGGCAAAGGCTTCATCGACCGCTACCCGGCGGAGCTTTCCGGCGGCCAGAAGCAGCGTGTCTGCATCGCCCGTTCGCTCGCCGCCAAGCCCAAGCTGATCATCTGCGACGAGGTGACCTCGGCACTCGATCCGCTGGTGGCGCACGGCATATTGAAGCTTTTGCTCGACCTGCAGCAGGAGGAAAGCGTCGCCTATCTGTTCATCACCCACGATCTGGCGACGGTGAAGTCGATCGCCGATTCGATCGCGGTGATGTATCGCGGCGAGGTGGTCCGCTACGGCTCCAAGAGCAAAGTGCTGATCCCGCCTTTCGACGCCTATACCGATCTCCTGTTGTCATCGGTCCCCGAGATGGAGATCGGCTGGCTGGAAAAGGCCATCAAGGGACGGCGCATGGAGAGCGCGGGAAACTAGCTACCGGCTGGTCAGGGACGACTACCGCAAGGCGATCTACCGCGACCTGGCGGTACTGATGCGCGACGAAGAGGCCTGATCGTGTCCTTCTTCAATTCAATCAGTTCATCGATGCGGCAGCCATCGGACGATCCATGGCGACAGCTCAGAGGGGCCAACCATGGCGCTCAAGTCCAAGCTTTTGCTGATCATCCTCGACGGCGTGCCTTACAGGAACTGGCGCCGGCTGATGGGTAATCTCGAAGGCTGGGTGCAATCCGGCGAGGCGCGGGTCTGGAAGATGCGCTCGGTGCTGCCGTCGACTTCCGCCTGCTGTTACGCTTCGATCCACACCGGCGTGTCGCCGCAGATGCATGGCATCTTGTCCAACGAGAACCGGTTCCGCGTCGAGCAGCCCGATATCTTCTCCGAGGTCAGCAAGGCCGGCGGCAAGACAGGCGCCGTGACGCACTCCTACTGGTCGGAATTCTTCCGCGCCTATCCGTTCGACCTGGTCGAGGACATGGAGTTCGACGAGCCAGGCGGGCCGATCACGCATGGCCGCTTCCACACCATGACCGGCTACAACGCCCGCAACCAGATGACGCCGAGCGACGTCGACCTGTTCGCGACGCTGACCATGCTGACCAAACGCCATGGCATCGACTACGGCATCCTGCACACCTGCACGCTGGATTCGATGGGCCACCGCTTCGGCCATGACTGCCACGAGATGGACCATGCCGTCTATGCGATGGACGGTATGCTGGCGGCCTTTCTGCCGCGCTGGATCGAAGCCGGCTACGAGGTCATCGTCACCGCCGATCATGGCCAGACCGACCGCGGCCATCATGGCGGCCACGACGACGAGATGCAGGATTTCGCGCTCTATTATTTCGGCCCGGGCAAGGGACCGCAGGCCGACACGCTGCTCGACCAGCTGCAGCTCGCGCCGACAGTACTGAGCCGCCTTGGGGTGGCTATTCCCGCGACGATGAAGGCGAAGCCGTTTTTGGGGTGATGGAGTAGCGCAACGCTGGTGCCGCCCCTCATCCGCCTGCCCGTCCTCCGCAGCAGCTGCGGAGGGGGACCGGCACCTTCTCTCCGTTTAGGGCGGGGAGAAGGGAGACACTCTGGCAACCACCCCGCTCTTCGGTTAGCTTTCAAATTTCTTGGCGGAGGATGAACCTTTTTGGACCGACCAGCGACAGAGCAGTCAGGAGCCAGGCGGCTCGACCGGCCATGACGGCGGCGATGGAGACCGATCGCGCGCTTGTCGACCGGGTCGCGAAAGGCGACCGGGCCGCCGTGCGGCTCCTGTTCATGCGTCACCACGCGCGGGTCTACCGCTTCGTGGCACGCCAGACGGGATCGGAAATGATGGCTGACGATATCGCCAACGAAGTGTTTCTCGAACTGTGGCGCCAGGCGCCGAGCTTCGAGGGCCGGTCCGAAGTCTCGACATGGCTGCTCGGCATCGCCCGGTTCAAGGCGCTGTCCCTGCTGCGCAAGAAGAAGGAAGACTGGATCGACGACGAGGCGGCCGCCGCGGTGCCCGACAGCGCCGACACGCCCGAGGTCGTCACCATGAAGGAGGACAAGGCCGCAGCCTTGCGCCGTCTCATCGACGCTTTGCCGGAAGAACATCGCACGGTGATCGACCTTGCCTATTATCATGGACAGTCGGTGACAGAGATCGGCGAGGTGCTCGGCATCCCTGTCGCAACCGTCAAGACCCGGATGTTCTACGCCCGCAAGAAACTCGGCGAGGCGTTGAAAGCCGCTGGATACGACAGGGGGTGGCCATGAGCGCCGCTGAAAAAATGTCGCGCCGCGACGAAATGGAAACGCTGCTTCCGTTCTACCTGAACGGCTCGCTGGAAGGTTCGGAGCTGGAAGCCGTCGAGGAATGGCTGGCCAGCGATCCGGCTGCACTTGCCGCCCTTGGCGAGGCGGAAGCCGAATTCTCGAGCACCGCCGCCGCCAACGAGGTCATCCGCCCGCCGGCCGATGCGCTCAGCCGTTTCGCCAAGGCGTTCGACGCCGAGGCCGGACCGGCGCGGGCGCCTGCGGGCTCGTCCTGGCTGGCGCAGGCCTGGGATCGCTTCATGGCGGTGCCGGTGGGCGTCGCCTGGGCGGCGGCCGCGGTGCTGCTGGCGCTGGTCATGGTCCAGTCGTTCGTGCAGCCCGGCGGCAAGAGCAATGATTTCGAGATTGCCGGCGCGCAGGACGATCTGGCGAAGATGCCGTTCGCCCTGGTGAAGTTCAAACCGGATGCCAACATGTCGGACATTTCCGCTTTCCTAGGCGGCAACGGGATGAAGATCATCGGCGGGCCGACCGCCGACGGCGTGTTCCGACTTGGCATCCCCACCGGAAACGCGGCCGACTATGCCAAGCAAATCGGCCTTATTGCCGCCCAGCCCTTCACCGAGACCGTGATCGAGGGAAGGAAACCTGCTGATGGCGGCTGAAGCGGCCATTCGATTTGCGGCAATTGTTGCGGCGGCGATGACAGTCGCCGCCATGCCCGCATCGGCGCAGACAGAAGATCCCAATCCCGACCGGACGAAAATCGATTGCCGCGACGAAAGCAATGCAGCGGGAGTGGACTGCGCCGAGGGCGGCGGTGACGCGAAGGGCGGACCGGGGGCGGCGCAGCCCGGCGCCGTCTTTTTGCCTGCCCTGATCGTCGATCTTTTCCCCAATCCGGCCCAAAGTCCGGTGCCCCTGCCGACGCCCGCCCCACGCCAGGACCCGGCGCCGGCTGCGCCCTCGCAACCCGGAAGCTCGGTCGGCGGGCCGACCGTCTCGCCGACCGATCTCATCGCCGTTCAGCCGCTGCGCGCCGTGGTCGGCGATTTCGTGCCCGACGAGGTGCTGGTGACCGTCGACGGCGATGCCGGCGCCGTGCAGCAGATCGCTGCCTCCTTCGGCCTCGAAGTGCGCTCGCAGCGCCAATCGCGGCTGCTTGGCACCACTTTGGCGCGTTTCGGCATTCCCGACGGCCGCCCCGTTGGCGTCGTGCTGGCGCAACTGGCCGCCGACGGCCGCACCCAGCGGCGCGAGGCCAACCATGTCTATTCGCTGCAGCAGGCCGCAGGCATCGTCAACTATGCGTTCGAGCGCATAGCGCTCGATTCCAAGGCGGCCAGCGGGCAAGACGTCCGCATCGCGGTGATCGATACCGGCATAGACGACACCAATCCGGCGCTGGCCGGCGTCATCGCCGGACAGTTCGACGCCATGCCCGGCGTGCCGATCGAAAAACGCGATCATGGCACCTCGGTCGACGGGCTGATTGCCGGTGTCGGCGCGCTGGAGGGCATGGCGCCCGGCGCCAGGATCTATCACGCCCGCGCGTTCGAGGGCGGCAAGTCTACCATGGACGTCATCCTGTCGGCGCTCGACTGGGCGGCGGAGCAGGACGTGCGCATCATCAATATGAGCTTCGTCGGTCCGAAGAACGACCTGCTCGGGGTCGCCTGCCGCAATGCAAGGGCGCTCGGCATGGTGCTGGTTGCCGCCGCCGGCAATAACGGGCCGAAAGCGCCCTACGGCTATCCGGCCGCCTTCGACGGCGTCATCGCTGTGACCGCCACCGACGCCAAGGACGGGCTGATGCCGCAGGCCAATCGTGGCGCCTATGTCTTCATCTCGGCGCCCGGCGTCGAGATGGTGGCACCAAGCGGCGCCGGCTCGGACGTCGTCACCGGCACCTCGTTCGCGGCGGCGATCGTGAGCGGCGCCATCGCCAATCTCATCCATGCCGCGCCCGATCGTTCGGCCGACGATATCGAGAAAGCCTTGGCGGCAACGGCTAGGGATCTCGGCCCAAAGGGGCGTGACAACGACTTCGGCTATGGGCTGCTAGACATCAAGGCGGCTGGGGCGGCTAAGAAATGACCTGCTGCAAGTCACGTTTTTTCCCAGCCCGTACCAGAAGGTAGAATGCGGCGATGTGCGTGACCATCAGCAGCGGCACGTAGATGATCGGGATCGCATAGGCGGCGCCCAACTGCTCCGCGTGCGCAGGAAGACCGAGTTGGATGGCGTGGTAATAGGCGGCGATGAGATCGACCGTCCCCACGAGATTAAACGCCACGACGAGCGGCCAGAAGAGCCGAGGTATCCTCACCATGAGCAGCACCAGTATGGCCAACACTCCTGTTGCGAAATCGCCATAAGCGGCGAATACGGCGAAGCCAGCGGGCAGATCGGGGCCGACGACGCCCGGAAGGATGAAGACTAGCCCGAAGAAGCGGAAGCTATGCAAGGTGGCAATGGCGCGTTGCGCCGCGACCCCGTCCATCGAGTTCAGCCATGGCAGACCGTAAGCGCCGAAGCAAAGCAGCCACGCGACATAGCCTAGGACAAGCTGGATCTGGAACAGGACTTCCGTGGACATCTGGCATCCTCTCAAGAGGTTGTTTTTCACGCTGCGTTGGAGCGTCATCGATTCATAATCTCGCTTCCATAATTCGACCATCCGCTGTAATCGAAACAACCTATGAAGCAGAGCTACACAATCCGGCACGGCGCGCTGGAAGGCGTCGAGGTTTTCCTGGCCGTCGCCAAGCGCCGCAATTTCCGTCGTGCGGCCGCGGATCTCGGCGTGACGCCGTCCGCGGTGAGTCAAGCGGTGCGTGCGCTGGAAGCGCGCATGGGTGCGGCGCTGTTTGCTCGCACGACGCGGAGCGTTGGCCTGACCGAGGCCGGCCAGCGGTTCCTCGACCGCGCCGGCCCTGCGTTCGAGGAGATCGTCGCGGCCGGCGAAGCCGCTCGTGACGTCGGGCAACGGCCGACCGGCCTGCTGCGCCTGTCCGTACCTCGCGCCGTCGTGCCGCTGATCCTGGAGCCGATGATCGCGTCGTTCTGCCGAACCTATCCCGAGATCGAGCTGGAGATCGCCGCGAGCGACGAGATGGTCGATCTGGCGGCCGGCGGATTCGACGCCGGCATCCGCCTCGGCCAGTTCATCGCACCCGACATGGTCGCGGTGCGGCTGACGCCGCCCTTCACGTTCGTGGTCGTCGGCAGCCCGGACTATCTGGAGCGCCACGGCCACCCCGAACGTGTCGACGATTTGCGCCACCACGCCTGCTTGCGCTTGCGCCGGTCGAACGGCGCCATAGCGCCCTGGTCATTTGTCGACGGCAACGGGTCGATCGAGGCGATGGTGTCAGGCCCGCTGATCGCGCACGACTATCCGACATTGCTGGGGGCCGCGATGCAAGGCGTCGGGCTGGCGCAGACGCCTCGACCTGTCGCCGAAGGCCCGATAGCCGAAGGAAAACTCAAGGCGGTGCTGGATCACATCGCCACCACGACGCCGGGCGTCTATCTCTATCATCCCGGCAAGCGCCAGGTCCTGCCGAAACTGCGCGCCTTCATCGATCATCTCAAATCCACGGACTGAGACGACAAATGGGTTTGATCCCAAGCGGCTCACCGTTTCACGGAAGCGCCGAACGCTCTATCCCTTCATTCTAGGCAATTTGCTGGGGAAAGCGCTACGCGCTTTTGCGGGGAAACCGTTTCACATTTTTCCTGGAATTGCCTTAGGCAGGCGCACCTGCCACCGAACCCCTGACCACCAGGTCGACCGGCCAGACCTCGCTGCGGGCGCCCTCCTCCAGTCCGGAGATCCGTGCCGCCAGCCGCTCGGCGATGCGCGCGCCGGCAAGGCGGATGGACGAGCGCGTCGTCGACAGCGGCACCGAAAAATTCTCCGGCCTCAGCCAGGGAAAGACGTCGTCATGGGCGATCAGCGACACGTCGCCGGGAATGGCCAGGCCGAGGTCGCGCACCGCGCGCACGACGCCCAATGCCATGATCAGGCTGGAACAGGCGATCGCCGTCGGGGCGTCGCTCGCCTCCAGCAAACGCCTGGTGGCGCGATAGCCATTCTCTTCGGTCATGACCACCGAGCAGACATGATGTTCGCCCAGCGTCATCCCGCTTGCGGCCAGCGCCCGGCGCACGCCGCGCTCGCGATGGACGGCGAAGGTCTCGCGGTCGTCGCCGTTGATCAACGCCAGCCGCCGGTGGCCAAGCTGGATCAGAAGCCTGGCCGCCTCGTGGAAGGCACCCTCATTGTCTATGTCGAGATAGGGATAGTCGAAATCGAAGCCTTCGCTGCGGCCATGGACGATGAAGGGAATGCCGAGCGTGTTGACCAGCGCCACGCGCCGGTCCTCGGGTTTTGGCGAGGAGATGTAGACGGCGTCGACCTGCCGGTTGGCGACGATGCGCCGGTAGGTGGTCTCCTGGTCGTCGGCGTCGGCCGGCGACAGCACCAGGTCGAGTTCGTGCGCGCGGGCATAATCGCCAAGGCCGGACAGAAACTCGACGAAGTGCGGATCGATGTCGACGGCGGCTCCCGTCGGCAGGACATAGCCGATCATTCCGGTCTTGCCGGTCGCCAGCCGGCGCGCGCTCGGATTGGGGCGGTAGCCGTGGCGCTTGGCGGCGTCCATCACCCGCCGGCGGGTTTCCTCGTTGACCTCGGGATAGCCGTTCAGCGCACGGCTTACCGTGGTCTGCGAAAGCGCCAGCATATGCGCGAGCTGCTTGAGGTTCACGAGAGGCCTCCACGCCCCAAAGCGCTTTTAAGTTGAATCGACCCAAGCGCCACAAAGGCGCGCTCATCCAGCAGCGACCATAAGCGCGGACGGGACGGGTTTGAAACAAGAATTTCTGCTGCACCGCCGAAAAAACGTGCTGCAGCGCACATTTTCGAGCACCAAATGCCTGGAATTAAATCGATTAACCCGAGCGCCTCTTGACTCCCGAGTGATTCAATGGCGAGATCAGAAAAGCCAAAGCGCTTTGGAAGGCTCTTCGAAAGGTTGCGGTTCCTTTCCGACTGAGTCACAGTCCTGCGGCGTCGGCGGGCGGAATGGAGGTTCCGTCCGGTGTTTGTGACCCCACTGGGAGGAATACCGATGAAGAAAATACTTTTGCTGGGCGCCGCGCTTGCCACGCTCGCCCTGAACACGCCCGCGCAGGCTGAACTGAAGTTCAAGCCGGGCGAAGACAAGCGCTTCAACTGGGCAAATTACGAAGAGCTCAAGAAAGTCGACCTCAAGGGCGAGACCCTGTCGATCTTCGGGCCGTGGCGCGGCGAGGACGAAGGCCTGGTGCGCGGTGTACTCGATTATTTCTCGGAGGCCACCGGCGTCGAAATAAAATATTCCTCCTCGGAGAATTACGAACAGCAGATCGTTATCGACACGCAAGCCGGCAGTCCGCCCAACATCGCCGTGCTGCCGCAGCCGGGCCTGATCCAGGATCTGGCATCGAAGGGTCTTTTGACACCGCTCGGCGACGATACCGCCAAATGGATCAAGGACAATTACGGCGCCGGCCAGTCATGGGTCGACCTCGGCACCTTCAAGGACAAGGACGGCAAGCCGGGCTTCTTCGCCTTCCCCTACAAGGCCGACGTAAAGTCGCTGGTCTGGTACTCGCCGGATAATTTCGAGGAAGCCGGCTACAAGGTGCCGAAGACGCAGGAAGAACTCGCCGACCTCGAGAAGAAGATCATTGCCGATGGCGGCACGCCATGGTGCATCGGGCTTGGTTCGGGCGGCGCCACCGGCTGGCCGGCAACCGACTGGGTCGAAGACCTGATGCTGCGCACGCAGTCGCCGGAAGTCTACGACAAATGGGTGAAGAACGAGATCCCGTTCAACGATCCGGCGGTGGTCAACGCCATCGACATCTTCGGCAAGATCGCGACCGACGACAAGATGGTCGATGGCGGCGCCAAGGCGGTGGCGGCGACCGATTTCCGCGATAGCCCGAAGGGCCTCTTCTCGGTGCCGCCGAAATGCTACCTGCACCACCAGGCCTCGTTCATCCCGACCTTCTTCCCGGAAGGAACCAAGATCGGCCAGGACGCGGATTTCTTCTATTTCCCGCCCTACGCGTCCAAGCCTGACCTCGGCACGCCGGTGCTCGGCGCCGGCACGCTCGCCATGATAACGAAAGATAGCAAGAGTGCTCGCGCGTTCATCGAATTCCTGAAGATGCCGCTTGCGCACGAGATCTGGATGGCTGAAGGCGGCTTCGTGACGCCGCTCAAGACGGTCAACAAAGAGGCCTATGCCAGCGATGCGCTGAGGAAGCAGGGCGAAATCCTGGCCAATGCCTCGACCTTCCGCTTCGATGGTTCCGACTTGATGCCAGGCAAGATCGGCGCCGGCTCCTTCTGGACCGGCATGATCGACCTGGTCGGCGGCAAGTCCGCGCAGGACGTCGCCACCGACATCCAGAAGAGCTGGGACGCCATCAAGTAAAAGCTCGGGTAGTAAAACGTCTGGCAGCTGGCCTCGGCCGCACTTCAGAACTTCCTGATCCTTATACTGGATCCGGGCCTTGCCGGCCCGGATCCGACCGGCAGCGACGCCGGACCGGCTTTGCGTTCGATCGTTCCGACTAACTGAATCGGCGCATCATCCATCGCCAGGATTGTTCGGCCTGGCCGGTCATGCGCAGGGAGAGGGACCCATGGCGGCTCAGATTTTCTCGGCCATATTTGTCATCATCATCGGCGTCGGCGGCTGTGTCGCCTATTTCTGGGGCGCCAACAAACTGCTCGACATCACCTTTCCCTCGCGCGGCGTCTCTGGTGCTGCCGCCGTCGACAATCTGCGCCGGCAAGGCCTGATCCGACCTTGGCTGTTCGTCGGCCCGGCGATGATCATCCTGACCATCTACCTGATCTACCCGGTGGTCGAGACGTTGCGGCTGTCCTTCCTCGATCGCGGCGGCGTCAGCTTCGTCGGCCTGGCCAACTATCGGTGGGCGTTCGGCGACCGCGAGTTCCGCAATTCGATCCTCAACAATGTGCTCTGGCTGGCGGTGGTGCCTGCCGCCTGCACGTTCCTCGGCCTGATCATTGCCGTGCTCACCGACAAGATCTGGTGGGGCACGATCGCCAAGAGCCTGATCTTCCTGCCGCTGGCCATTTCGTTCGTCGGCGCCAGCGTCATCTGGAAATTCATTTACGAGTACCGCGGCGAAGGCCAGACGCAGATCGGCATCCTCAATGCCGTCATCCAGCATTTCGGCGGCCAGCCGCAGGTCTGGATATCGCTGCCGTTCTGGAACAATTTCTTCCTGATGGTGATCCTGATCTGGATCCAGACCGGCTTTGCCATGGTCATCTTGTCCTCGGCGCTTCGCGGCATTCCCGAGGAAACGCTGGAAGCCGCCGTCATCGACGGCGCCAACCCGTTCCAGATCTTCTGGAAGATCATGGTGCCGCAGATCTGGGGCACCATCGCCGTCGTCTGGACCACGATCACCATTCTGGTGCTGAAAGTGTTCGACATCGTGCTGACCATGACCAACGGCCAATGGAACAGTCAGGTGCTGGCCAATCTGATGTTCGACTGGATGTTCCGCGGCGGCGGCGATTTCGGCCGCGGCGCCACCATCGCCATCATCATCATGATCGCGGTCATTCCGATCATGGTCTGGAATATCCGCCAGGCCAATAAAGAGACGGGGGGACACTGAGATGGCCGTCGCGACCGGAAATTCCTTTGCCAGCCGCTTCGGCGTCCACATCGCGGTGCTGGTCTTCGTTACGATCTGGACCATCCCGACACTCGGCATCCTGGTCTCCTCGCTGCGCGACAAGAACCAGATCATCGCCTCGGGCTGGTGGAACTCGTTCGCCAGTTCCACCCAGACGGAAGCCGGCCGCCTGCCCGCTGCCTCGGCGCAGGTCGAGAAGGACGGCAAGTTCGTCCTCGAGGGCAATATCTTCGGCGATGGGGCCAAGCGCGACATCAGCGCCTTCGGCGTCAAGTCGGCGGCGCCAACGCAGTATTCCGCCGGCACGTCAGCCGATCTCGGCGACGGCGTGACCCTGCAGCTCAATGCCGACGGCAGCTTCGTCATGCAATCGCCCAAGGCATTCGAAGGCGATCGCGGCCAGCGTGTCTACTATGCCTCGTCGGCACCACCGAAATTCACCACCGACAACTACCGCACGGTGCTGTTTTCCGAAGGCATCGGCCGCTCGTTCATGAATTCGCTGACCGTCACCATACCGGCGACGGTCATCCCGATCCTGATCGCGGCCTTTGCCGCCTATGCGCTGGCCTGGATGCGCTTTCCCGGCCGCGCGCTGCTGATTGCGGTCATCATCGGCCTGCTGGTGGTGCCATTGCAGATGTCGCTGATCCCGCTATTGAAACTCTACAACGGCGTCGGCGCCTTCTTCGGCATGCCGTCGAAAACCTATCTCGGCATATGGCTGGCGCATACCGGTTTCGGCCTGCCCTTCGCCATCTACCTGCTCAGAAGCTACATTGCCGGGCTGCCGCGAGAGATCATGGAATCGGCGCGCATTGATGGCGCCAGCGATTTCGAGATCTTCGTCAAGATCGTGCTGCCGCTGTCGTTCCCGGTGCTGGCCTCCTTCGCCATCTTCCAGTTCCTGTGGGTATGGAACGATCTGCTGGTGGCGATGGTTTTCCTGGGTACGGAAGCAGACCAGATCGTACTGACCGCCAAGCTCAATGCGTTGCTTGGCTCACGCGGCGGCGATTGGGAGATCCTGACGACATCGGCCTTCGTGACCATCATCGTGCCGCTGCTCGTGTTCTTCTCGCTGCAGCGCTATTTCGTTCGCGGGCTGCTTGCCGGCTCGGTGAAAGGAGGCTGAGACAATGCAATCCGCTTTGAAGGCCAGTTCGAAGCCCGATCTCGCCGTCGACCGCGACTGGTGGCGAGGTGCGGTGATCTACCAAATCTACCCGCGCAGCTATCAGGATTCGAACGGCGATGGCATCGGCGACCTCAAGGGCATTATCGGGCGATTGCCCTACATCGCCGCGCTCGGCGCGGACGCCATCTGGATTTCGCCGTTCTTCAAGTCGCCGATGAAGGATTTCGGCTACGACGTCTCGGACTATTGCGATGTCGATCCGATGTTCGGCACGCTTGCCGACTTCGATGCGCTGACGGCGGAAGCGCACAGGCTGGGCCTCAAGGTGATGATCGACGAGGTGCTGTCGCACACCGCCGACATTCATCCGTGGTTCAAGGAAAGCCGGTCGAACCGCACCAATCCGAAAGCCGACTGGTATGTCTGGGCGGACGCCCGGCCGGACGGTACGCCGCCCAACAACTGGCTGTCGATCTTCGGCGGATCGGCGTGGCAATGGGACACCAGCCGCCAGCAATATTATCTGCACAATTTCCTTGCCGAGCAGCCGGACCTCAACTTCCACAACCGCGAGGTCCAGGACGCGCTGCTCGACGTCACCCGCTTCTGGCTGGAGCGCGGCGTCGATGGCTTCCGGCTCGACACCATCAATTTCTACTTCCACAGCCAGGGGTTGGAAAACAACCCGCCGCTGCCGCCCGAGGAACGCAACGACCAGACCGCACCCGCGGTCAATCCCTACAATTACCAGGACCACATCTACGACAAGAGCCGTCCGGAAAACCTCGGCTTCCTCGAACGGTTTCGCGCCCTGCTCGACGAGTATCCGGCGGCGGCGGCGGTCGGCGAGGTCGGCGATTCGCAACGCGGGCTGGACGTGGTGGCCGCCTACACCGCCGGCGGCAAGCGGGTCCACATGTGCTATGCCTTCGACTTCCTGGCGCCGGAAAAGATCAGCGCGGCCAAGGTCCGCTCGGTGCTGGAGGCGTTCGGCAAGGCGGCCAGCGACGGCTGGTCTTGCTGGGCCTTTTCCAACCATGACGTGATGCGCCCGGCTTCGCGCTGGGCCGCTAACGAGGCCGACCCGGCCGCCTATCTCAAGGTCATCTCGGCGCTGCTGATGTCGCTGCGCGGCTCGGTCTGCATCTATCAGGGCGAAGAACTCGGGCTCGGCGAAGCCGACCTTCGCTTCGAGGATCTGCAGGACCCCTATGGCATCCGCTTCTGGCCGGAATTCAAGGGCCGCGACGGCTGCCGCACGCCGATGGTGTGGGATGGCAGCGCCACGAATGGCGGCTTCTCCTCGGCAAAGCCCTGGCTACCGGTGCCTGCCAAGCATCTGTCGCAAGCGGTCAATGTCCAGCAGGGCGATGAAGCGTCGCTGCTGGAACATTACCGGCGCTTCCTGACCTTCCGGCGCGCCCATCCAGCGCTGGCCAAGGGCGATATCACCTTCTTCGAAAGCGAGGGCGATACAGTTGCCTTCACCCGCCAGGCGGGCAATGAACAGGTCGTCTGCGTCTTCAACCTTGGCGCGAGGCCGGCCGAGGTTGACCTTGGCGGCCGATCGCTGCAACCTTTGTCCGGGCATGGATTCCCGGGACAGTCCGGCGGCGGTTCCGTCCGCCTCGGCGGCTACGGCGCCTGGTTCGGGCGTATCGACTGAATTTGAGGAAATCACTCGGAGGGAAATCATGGCCGATGTCACGCTAAGACAAGTGAAGAAGTCCTACGGCAATCTCAACATTCTCCACGGCATCGACCTCGATATCAAATCTGGCGAGTTCATCGTCTTCGTCGGCCCGTCGGGCTGCGGCAAGTCGACATTGCTGCGCTCGATCGCCGGCCTCGAGGAGATCACCTCCGGCGAACTCAGGATCGACGGCGAGGTGGTGAACGACGTGCCGCCTTCGAAGCGGGGCATCGCCATGGTGTTCCAGTCCTATGCGCTCTATCCGCACATGACCGTCTATGACAACATGGCGTTCTCGATGAAGATCGGCAAGGAGAGCAAGGCCGAGATCGACCGGCGCGTGCGCCAGGCGGCGGAAATCCTGCAGCTGACCAAATATCTCGACCGCCTGCCCAAGGCGATGTCGGGCGGCCAGCGCCAGCGCGTCGCCATTGGCCGCGCCATCGTGCGCAATCCGAAAGTGTTCCTGTTCGACGAGCCGCTGTCGAACCTCGATGCGGCACTGCGCGTCGCCACGCGTATCGAGATCGCCAAGCTCAAGGAATCGATGCCCAACACGACGATGATCTACGTCACCCACGACCAGGTCGAGGCGATGACGCTGGCCGATCGCATCGTGGTGCTCAAGGATGGCCATATCGAACAAGTCGGCACGCCGATGGATCTGTACAAGAAGCCAGGCAATCTGTTTGTCGCCCAGTTCATCGGCTCACCGGCCATGAACATCCTGCCGGCGACCATCGAAAGGACCGGAAACGCGACAATCGTCAGCCATGTCGGCGGTCGCAAGGCAACCGTGCCGATCTCGACGCCTGCTTCGGCAAAGGGGACGGCGGTAAGCTTCGGCGTGCGGCCGGAGGATCTGATCATCGCCAGCGGTGGCGATTATCTGTTCGAAGGGACGGTCGACTATGTCGAACAGCTCGGCGAGGTTCAGCTCGTTTACATCGATATCGGCCGCGCCGATCTGCCCTTGGTGACCAAGCTGCCTGGCAATGTCGAGGTCAAGCGCGGCTCGACATTGCGGCTGAGCGCCAATGGCGAGGACCTGCATATATTCGACACCGAGGGGCGGTCCTTCGCGCTTCATGAAGCGGAAGCGAAAGCGGCCTGAGACGGAACCACGTCCCGATAACGAAAAAGCGGCGAGCCCAGGCCCGCCGCTTTTTTTTGGAAATCAGCTTCGGCTGTTAGCGGCCGAAGAGATTCCGGTCGCTGCCCTGAGGGGCGGACTTCGGTACGTCGCCCGCCGAATTGAGCAGCTTGTAGACGGGCGACTCGCTCTTGCGGATCGAGCCCGTGTGCGAGGTGTCGACGTTGACGGTCGCCTGCTTGTTGATGTCGGTGCCGCCAACGTTGTCGTTGCGGGCATAGGCGCTGCCGGCGGCAATCAGAAGAGCGGCGGCAGTGAGAACAATCTTTTTCATTTTTTGATACTCCGTATTCGCTAATCCAAGGCGGCGGCAAAGCCGCCGCCTTGCGGTCAGATGTTAGTTGTTGCCGAACAGGTTGCGGTCGCTGCCCTGGGTGACAGGCGCCTGCGTGGCCGGCTCCGACTTGCTGGTCGAAGCCGTATAGGAGCTGTCGACAGCGGTTGTGGCAGGCTGGTTGGCGCCATTGGAGCCAAAGTTGTCGCTGCCGGCAAAAGCGCTACCCGAGATAGCCAGGACGGCGGCGGTAGCGAGGATGATCTTCTTCATTTCAAGTCTCCTGAATTTCAAGTTCCACCGGGGCGGCGGGCAAAGCACGCCGTCCACGGGGAGTTGGCTGTTAGTTATTGCCGAAGAGGTTACGATCGGCGCCCTGGACGGGCTGCTTTTCAGCCGGAGCCGACTTCTGAGTCGAAGCCGTATACGAGCTGTCGGTCGAAGTAACCGCGGGCTGGTTGGCGCCGTTCGAGCCATAATTGCCGCCATCGGCGAAGGCGCTGCCGGAGATCGCCAGAACGGCGGCGGCAGCAAGAATGATCTTCTTCATTTCAAGTCTCCTGAATTTGGTTTCACCAGGGCGGCGGGCGAGCCGGTCACCTGCTGGGAATCGGTTGTTAGTTGTTGCCGAAGAGGTTGCGGTCGCTGCCCTGAGCAGGCGTCTGAGCAGCCGGTTCCGACTTCTTGACCGAAGCGGTGTACGAGCTGTCGACAGCAGTGGCTGCCGGGGCGTTCGAACCATAGTGGTCGCTACCAATGGCGAAGGCGCTGCCGGAAATGGCCAGAAGGGCGGCGGCAGTGAGGACAATTTTTTTCATTTTAGGTACTCCAGTATTTTCCCGTCCGTCTAGCGGCGTGTCTTGGGAGGAAATCGCGTCGTTCGGACAGCCCCGATGTGGGAAAGTCATCTGGTCATTGCCAATCACGAAGTTGTTCCGACTGGACCATGAATCCACCTCTTGAAACTGGGCCAAAACCTTCTACTTGCGATTTTTTCGGTTAAATATCAGATGATTAGATGAAAGCTCCACTCCCATCACCAACTGTGTCGGAGGCCGAGTGTTCACACCGTCCTGCACGCACCGTCAACAGAAACGAACCGTTCGGTTCGATTTTAGGCGCTGCTAATAGTCACTTTTCGAAACCGTTAGCCCTTTTTGCTTCTGCCAAAGATCGAAACCCGACCCCCCGGCGGGGCGGCGATGAGACGATTTCAAGAGCCCCGATCCTCGATCGAACTATCGCTTATGCGTGTCGCGCCGCATGGATGCGATGTCGTTTTCGTGCCGACGCCAAGACGCGTGTCGTGATTAGATCGCGCCATCTCAGGTGCCGCTTCGTGACGACGGGGCGGAGAATTGGGAAGCCGGTCAGAATCCGGCGCTGCCCCCGCAACGGTGGTGGAGTTCAAATCGCAACGGGAGACCACTGGGTGCAAGCCTGGGAAGGTGTCGCGATCGTCCGCAAGGACAACTCCAGAGCCCGGAAACCAGCCGAGATTTCTAGACTCGACTGATCGCGGTGGGCGGTCAAGAGGCGGATGATTCATGCCGGCTCGCCCCTGGCCTGCGTCCAATCCTTCCTCCATCACCACCATAGTCAGTCCTTAACGCGAGGACAGGACATGGATGTGCGCAACGACATGCTGAGGCTGCTGGAGAACCGCAGAGGCGGTTTCTCGCTCGAGCAGCCCTTCTACACCGACCCCGATTTCTTCAAGCTCGACATGGAGTTGATCTGGTATCGCGACTGGCTGTTCATCGGCCATGACTGCGAACTGCCGAAGCCGGGCAGCTATATCACCGCGCAGATCGGCGACTACCCGGTCGTCCTTGTCCGCGACCAGCAAGGCAAGATCAACGCCTTCCACAATTCCTGTCGCCATCGCGGCAGCCGCGTCTGCAACTCCGACAAAGGCACGGCCGCCAAGCTGGTCTGCCCCTATCATCAGTGGACCTACGAGTTGGATGGGCGCCTGCTTTTCGCCCGCCAGATGGCCGACGGTTTCGACAAGAGCCAGTTCGGCCTGAAGCCGGTCGCCTGCGAGAGCGTGGCCGGCTACATCTTCATCTGCCTGGCCAAGGAGCCGGCGGATTTCGCGCCGATGCGGGCGATGATAGAGCCTTATCTCAAGCCGCACCGGCTCAGCGAAGCAAAAGTCGCCTTCGAGAGTACGATCGTCGAGAAAGGCAACTGGAAGCTGGTCTGGGAAAACAACCGCGAGTGCTACCACTGCGCCGGCAACCATCCCGAACTCTGCAAGACGTTTCCGGAAGCGCCTACGGTGACCGGCGTGCAAGGCGCCGACAGCGACCCGGAAATGCTGGCGCACTGGGCGAAATGCGAGGCGGCCGGCCTGCCGAGCAAGTTCCGCATCGATCCGGCCGGGCAATACCGCGCCACCCGCGCGCCGCTGCTGCGCGATGCCGTCAGCTACACGATGACGGGCAAGCGCGCGGTCAAGAAGAACCTGTCAGACAGCGTTGCCACCGATCGGATCGGTTCCTTGCTGCTCTACCACTATCCGACAACCTGGAACCACATCCTCGGCGACCACGCCGTCACCTTCCGCGTGCTGCCGATCAGTGCCACGGAAACCGCCGTGACGACGAAATGGCTGGTGCACAAGGATGCGGTCGAAGGCGTCGACTACGATCTCGCCGAACTCACCCATGTCTGGACGGAGACCAACGACCAGGACCGCCGCATCGTCGAGGAAAACGCCTTCGGCATTCTGTCGCCGGCCTACGAGCCCGGTCCCTATTCGGAACTGCACGAAGGTGGCGTCATCCAGTTCGTCGAATGGTATTCGTCGTTCATCGGCCCGCGCCTGGCCGGCGATGGCAGGCCGGCCCTGCGTAGCGTCGCCTAGAGCATTTTTTTTGGAGCCAAGCGGACACGCTTGGCTGCAAAAACGCAGCGTCTTGGGATCAAGCGATGCACGGAACACAAGGGACAAGAGGATGAATGCGATGACGGACCTTGGCCTCTATCGTCATCTCCACCAGATGGCACCCTGGAACGACCGGCTGCAGGTGCTGGAAGTGATCGGCGTCAGCGACGAGGCGCCTGACGTGAAGACCTTCACCTTCCGTTCCGACAACCAGACCTGGTTCCGCTACAAGCCGGGCCAGTTCGTGACGTTGGAGCTGCCGACCGCCGATGGGCCGCTGATGCGCACCTACACGCTGTCGTCTTCACCGTCACGGCCGTTCTCGATCGCGGTGACGGTAAAGGCGCAGGCCGGCAGCGTCGGCACACGCTGGATGTTCGAGCATTTGAAGCCCGGTTCGCACGTCAAGGCCTACGGGCCGGCCGGAGACTTTTCGCTGCACAGCCATCCGGCGGCCAAATATCTGTTCATCTCGGCCGGCTCCGGCGTAACGCCGATGATGTCGATGCTGCGCTGGTTGAACGACTGCGCGCCATGGACCGACGTCGGCTTCGTCAACTGCGCGCGGCGCGCGGAAGAGATCATCTTTCGCAAGGAGCTCGAACTGCTCGGCGGGCATATGCCGGGCCTGTCACTCGGCTTCATGATCGAAGAGCGGTCTAGCCGCGAGGGCTGGTACGGGCATATGGGCCGGATCGACGCGATCCGGCTGCCGCTGCTGGCGCCCGATTTCCGTGAGCGCGAAATCTTCTGCTGCGGTCCCGACCCCTTCATGCGTGCGGTACGCGGCATGCTCGAGGCAGCCGGCTTCGACATGACGAAATATCACCAGGAGAGCTTTGCCGCGCCGATGGTGGAGGAAATCCCGGCACCGTTCACAGCACCGGCGCAAGACGGTACTGCCGGCCCTGTCGAGGCCGTGACGCCGATCCGGTTCACGCTTTCGGATGTCGATGCGGACTGCGTCGCCGGCCAGACCGTGCTGCAGACGGCGCGCGCCTCGGGCGTGCGAATTCCCGCCGCCTGCGAATTCGGCCTGTGCGGAACCTGCAAGGTGAAAAAAGTCTCCGGCGCTGTCGAGATGAGCCACAATGGCGGCATCCTCGATCACGAGGTCGACGATGGCTTCATCCTGGCGTGCTGCTCGAAGCCGCTGTCGGCGCTGGAAATCGAGGCGTAAGCGGCGAGCACCCGAACCGAGCCCGTGCCTTGCCAAGAAAGAACCCGGTGTTTACAGGCGTTGTAGGGGAAGCAGTCGCACCAGCCGGCGGGTTGGCGGTGGCAATTGCAGGGCGGGACAACACCGATGGGTCATTCCGACGTCTACACGGTCGCGAGCAGCGACATCGTCTTTGAATCTTTCGACGGCGAAGCCGTGGTGCTCGACCTCTCGAATGGCAAGTATTTTGGTTTCTCCGATTCCGGCAGCAGGATCTGGGAGGCGCTGTCATCCGGCGTACCGCCCGTTCAGTTGATCGGAGCGGCGACCCGAGTTGGAGAGGTGACCGCCTCCGAGATCGGCCGGTTCGTTGCGCAACTCCTCGAGTTCGGCTTGCTCGCACTTGCCGCCGATGCACCGGCGCAGATGCCTTCCGAGACCTTGCTCGCCGACTTGGCCCGTGCCGGCGACCCGCTCCATGTCGAGATCCATGACGACCTCGCCGACCTGATCCTGGTCGACCCCATCCACGAGGTGGAAGAGCCCGTCGGCTGGCCGGCGGTCAAGCAGGCAACCTGAACGGCTCACGCCTTGTCAGGCGACCACGGGGGCCGGGCGATCATGTCTAGCATCACGCTGAAAACCCTGCCCGACTATGCGCGCCACGTGCTGGCGGCAGCGGAAAGCGCGGCCGGCGGCTATCACGTCACTCGCAAGGTTCATTTGCCCCGGCTGGAGATGACGGCACATATGGGCGCGGGAGTCCTGGCGAGCGCCGTCGAACAGGCCTTCGTTCGGGCGCCGGTTGCCGGACCCGGCAAATGCAGCATTTTCGTCGCCGATCCGCAAATAGAGGGCGTCCCCGCACCGGCAGGTTGGGGCCGGGCGTTTTTTACTCCTCATGCTTTCGCCGGCCGGCTGGCCGAGGCAGGATTGCGTGGTAACTATTTTCACGATCTGGATTTCTGGCAGTTCTACGATCCGCAACGTGGCGTTGGCGTGCAATTGATGGCCTCGGCCGACGCCTTCCCACCCTGGGAGCCGGGTGCGCCGCTGCGGGCCTTCCTGCATTGGGAATATGCGGCCCGCGGCATGCGGCTCGCCCATGCAGGAACGCTCGGCATCGATGGCAAGGGCATCCTGCTTGCCGGTTCGGGTGGGGCCGGAAAATCGGGAACGGTCGTCGCCGGGCTGCTCAACGGGCTGGACAGTGTCGGCGACGATTATGTGCTGATCGGCATGGCCGCGGCAGTGACCGCCTATCCCCTGTTCGCCACGCTCAAACAGGATCCGGACGGTTTTCGTCGCCTGGGACTGGACCGGAGGCTGACGTCGTACGGCCCGCTCAACTGGCAAGGCAAGCATCAGTTCCACATTGGCGACATAGCGGCCCGGCCGATGCCGTCAAATCTGGACATCACCGCTCTGGTGGTGCCACATATCAGCGGAGGCAGGATCAGTTCGATCATGCCGCTGTCGCGAAAGGAAGCCATGATTGCACTGGCACCGTCCGGTATCGCCCAGATGCCGGGCGAGCGCGAAAGTGGCTTCCGATTTTTCAGCGATCTAACGCGCCTTCTGCCGTGCTACCAGCTGTCGCTGGGGACAGAGCCGCAGGAGATAGCCGGTACGATCGCGGATTTCATGATGCGGGGCACAGCATGAAGCTGAGCGTGATCATGCCGGTCTACAATCGTGAAGATCATGTCGGCCCGGCGTTGCGCTCCCTGCTCAGGCAACGCGACGCAGCCGACCTCGACATCATCGTCGTCGATGACGGTTCCACCGACGGCTCGGCCGCGGTTATCCGGTCGCTGATCGAGGAGGCTCCCTGCATCCGTCTTGTCCAGCAAACCAATGGCGGAGTGACAAAGGCGCGCAACGCCGGTCTGCTGCAATTGCCGCGGCACGCAGACTTCGTGTCTTTCCTCGATTCGGACGATATTTCGCCGGCCGGGCGCTTCAGGGCGGACCTTGCCTGTTTTGCCGGCGATCCCGGCCTCGATCTGACCTACTCGCGGATGATGCTGGTCGACGGCATCGACGACGACACGCTGCAACCAGCCGCCGACAGCCATTGCATGACGGTGCGGGGAATCCACCTGTCGGCGGCGGGCATCTTCAGCCGCAAGCTGATCGAGCGCATCGGCGCCTTCGACGAGGCGTTCAAGCAGGCCGAGGACACCGACTTTCTGCTGCGCGTCTTCGAAAGCGGCCCCAAATTCGTCATGCCCGATACGGTCGCGCTTTACTACAGACGTCATCCGGGAAACATGACCAAGCAAGCCGATACGGCACTGCGGGAATTCATGCGTGCCATTCACAAGTCGATGAAACGGCGCAAGGCCGATCCTTCCTTGCACAGGGTCGAGGGTATCTTCGATTTCAAGGAACTCGCAGACTGGCGCTTTATGTAACATGCCTGGCTATGGCGTCATCATTCCAGCTTTCAACGCGGCCACAACCATTGCCGAGACACTGGCCTCGGTGATGGCGCAAACGGTGAAGCCCGATGACATCGTCATCGTCGACGACGGCTCGACCGATGATCTCGCCGGGATGATCCATGCTCTCGGTATGCCAATACGCCTGCTGCGGCAAGAAAACGCCGGACCTGGCAGCGCCACGACCCGAGGCATCGCGGCCCTGTCGACGCCGTTCATCGCCACGCTCGATGCGGACGATCTGTGGCTGCCGAACAAGATTGAGCGGCAGCTGGCGCATTTCGCAGAAGCTCCGGCAACGTCGGCGGTTTTCTGTCACTGGCGGACCTTCCGCGACGATCGGCCCGACGCGGCCGAGGCCGCCGCCTTGCCCGGCTGGGCGCGGACGACCATGGTAATCCGCCGTGACGTGGCCGACGCCATCGGCCCCGTGGTCGATCCGCCAGGGGGCCGTGGCGAGATGATCGACTGGATCGCCCGCGCCAGGGAGGCAGGCTTCGTTCTCGGCATGATGGATGAGGTGCTGGCCTTGCGGCGCATAAGGCCAGGCAGCCTGTCATACGGACGCGATCCGGCACGCGACCGCGGCTACCTCCAGGTAGCAAGGCTCGCCATGCAGCGGCGAGCGCAGAACAAGGCAGGCACCCGTTGAAGGCCAAGCCAATTCGCCGCATCGGCCGCCGCTTTCCGGACTATGGCTGGTCCTGGCCGACGGGTGGACTCGACCAGTTGCTCAAGGCGGCGCTGCTTGCCAATGAGGACGCCGCCGCAAGTTACGCCACGCTCTGGCTTGACGCGAACGATATCGATCTCGTCTCCTTCCGGGAACACCGGCTGCTGGCTGCCGTCTCCGACAGGTTCGGCAGGAAATTGGCCGGCCATACCGCCTACCCGCGTCTCGTCGGCCTGCAGAAGATGCTGTGGACCAGATCCCGCATGGCGATGCGTGAAGCCGAACCGGCGCTGAAGGCAATGGCGGACGCCGGATGCATGGTGATGCTGATCAAGGGCGCCAGCCGGATCGCCCTCGACACAGCGGCGCAGCGTGGCCGGGTGGCGCACGACATCGACATCTTGGTGCGCCCGCAGGACCTGCAAACGGCCTTCGACGTCCTGCGCGACCGCGAGTGGCAGATCGCCACCGGTGTCAGCCCGCAATATCTGCGGACAAGACTGGCGTCGCTACGCTCGATGAATTTTTTCAAGAGCAATTTTGGCGACATCGACCTGCACCAGCTCGCTTATGACGGGTCGCAGCAAAGCCACGAAGACGACCTGGCGATCTGGCGGCGGGCGGTTGCAGCCGAGTTCAGCGGCGTCGACGTGCTGGTACCGTCGCCGGCCGACCGCATCGCGCTGGCCATCGGGCATGGCGGGCTCGACGCCCACACGCATAGCGACTGGCTGGTGGACTGCGCGGTGGCCCTGCGCGGCGGCGATGTCGACTGGGATGTGTTCCTTGACGTCGTCGCCAGGCGCGG
Organism: Mesorhizobium sp. M0587; assembly: GCF_040320945.1. NCBI lineage: Bacteria > Pseudomonadati > Pseudomonadota > Alphaproteobacteria > Hyphomicrobiales > Phyllobacteriaceae > Mesorhizobium > Mesorhizobium sp. M0587. The sequence continues at coordinate 35,658 of NZ_JAMYQP010000003.1, read as the reverse complement.
CCTAGCCGTCGCGGCAGCGGTGGCGTTGTCCTATCTGGCGCTTGAGATCGGTGTTCCAGTGCCGGAGACGATGTTGGTCACGGTCATCGAGATGGCCGACCACGCTGGCCTTTCGCGCTGGTCGGGAGTGCTGCAAGCCAAGCCACGGACCGATTTCGGCAGGCTGGTCTGGCTGTCGCGTGGCCTTGCCAAGCAATTGCGGCTGCGGCGAAAGAGCGGCCGGCTGCGGCAGGATCCGCCAGCCAAGGCCTGGCGCGGCAGGCCAGCCCGCAACGAGCCAGCCGAAGCAGCGTCGCTATCGGTGTTCTCACAAGCCATGCCCTGCCCGCCGACGGCAGGAGACATGATGCTGGACATCACGGTCAGGATCAGCGTTCCACCGGTCCGCCGCCGCATCGAAATGGAGATCAACGCCGATGATCACCATTTTGCGCGCCTGCGCGCCATGGCCATCAGCCGGTCCGGTGGAGAACGGGTGCTGCACTTTCGCGGCAAGGTGACGCTTGACGGCGAGAAGCACGCCTTGACTCTTGAGGCGAGACCCTCCCGGCAATTCCGGCAATGGCACGATGAGGCGACCGTCGCCGCCTACGGCGCACTGCCGTTCCAGTTGGTCTCGGCGATCTTTTCACCGCTGCGCTGACAACGCCGCGCCGCCGCATCCCGACCCGTGCCGCGCGATTGTGAAAAAAGCGGCGGCGACACGTCTCCCGAACCAGCCGTTTCCATTCAGACGCCCTGCCATGCCGTATCGAACTTTGGTCCACGCGGTCACGCAATGGATGTCGCGCGTCATCCTGGTCAGCGGCAAAGCGTTGAACTCGGCCCAGTTCCATTTCCTGACCGGTCTCGGCCCGTGCTTCAACGTGAACGTCCAATCCTCGGTGGGCAGATGTGGCGTCGGTCCCGCCGACAGCACCGGAAATCCCTGCTCGAGATGTTGGCCGGGCGGGATGCGCGCATCGCTATCCGTTGGCGGACGCCGTCCCGAAAAGAAGCCTCGGGGGACCATTGCGGTAATTCCTCGCTGCAACTAGCGTGTGTGGCTTCCCGGCGCCTCTGAAACAACGTTCCCACGTTCGCGGGCACTTATGCCGACGAGCATCCATGCCGACAGGGACAACGGCACCAGCACGCCAATCCCCAGCCCGGCACCATTCACCAGATGAGCGATGGCAGGATAGAGCCAAATAAACGCCAGGAAAAGCCGAGGTATATTGGCGCGTGTCGAGAACAAATAAGCGACCGCAATGGCTAGGCCTACAGTGTCGTAGCTGTAGCCGTAAGGCGTCGCCACCGTCGCCAGCACGACGGTAAGGACCACCCTTTCGCCATGGTCGACTTGCCGCCGGGGCAGCCAGATCCAAATGGCGGCGGTGATCGCGGCGATTGTCGCGACAGCCTGCATCGCGTAAGCCACCGTCAAGTTCGACCCGCATGCGCGCGCCAGGAAGAACATGGTTGCGGCATTGGACTGGTAAGACTGGGGATATTGCGCCTCCAGTATTGCGGTCATCAAGGGACGGGTTTCGGTCCAGAACAGCCGCCAGACGTCAAATCCGAGCATGGCGCCGGTCAGGACGAACAGCGCAGCCGATGAAAGGACAGCGGCGGCGATGGCGCGCCAATTGCCGCTCGCCAGCAGGCAGAACGGAACCAGAATGCCGAGATGCGGCTTGACCGTCAACAACCCGAACAGCACCCCGGCCAGGATCGGCCGCCTTGGTACAACCGCCAAGCCACCGATGAGAAGCGCGGTGGTCAAGGCGCCGTTCTGGCCGAAGATGGCATTGATGAACACGGCCGGGCACACAAGGATGGCCGCTTCGGCAAATGTGGCCAGTTTCAGCGGCCGCACCGCCAGCCACAGGCAAAAGATGGTACCGAACGTCCAGACGAAATAGGCCGAAAAGATTGGCAGTAAGGCGAGCGGCATGCCGAAGATCAGGATGCTGGGCGGATAACTCCATTCTTGATTGGGAAGGTCGGGCGAGAACATCTGTCGCAGCGTCGCGCGGTAGGCGTCGACGTCGAACAGCAACGCGACATGACGGTCGAGCGCCATGCGTCCACCGGCCCACAGGTTGGAGAAATCCCAGTAGGGCAGGCGGTCGCTGAGTTCGGAGAAGCCGTGCTCGTCGAAGGTCCACAAAGCGAGGTGGTAGCGCAACCCAATCAGGATTCCGGTGCACAGCACCAAGGCACCGAAGCGCAGATCGGATTGGCTGGGGGCAGTCTGATTGACCAGTGCCATTGCGGTGTTTTCCAAAAACCCTGCCGGCCCTGATAAGGGATGCGCGTTAAGATCGGCTTATGCGGAGCCTTCGTCCGGCTTCGTCACCCGCCGCAATGTGAGATTGATCCGCCCGCCATTTTTCAGCAGCGCCGAGGTCGAGGGGTAGATGCGGTCGACGCCGTGGAAGCAGAGGCGGCCCTCGCCACCGAGCACGACCACGTCGCCGCTTTTCAACCTGAACGACTTGGTGCCGCCCTCGCGCGTCGTCTGGCCGATCCTGAACAGGCATTCGTCACCCAGCGAGACAGAGACGACGGGGGCTGAGAAATCGGTCTCGTCGCGATCCTGATGCAGGCCCATTTTTGCGTCCGCCGTGTAGAAATTGACCAGGCATGCCTCCGGCGGATGCTGGTAGCCCGACACCTGCCGCCAGAGATCTAGCAGGCTCTCCGGGATCGGCGGCCATGGCAGTCCGGTCAGCGGATGCGTCGGCTGATAGCGGTAGCCTCTTTCCTTGTCGGTGACCCAACCGAGCGGACCGCAATTGGTCATGCGCACGCTCATTTCCTTGCCGGTGCGCGGCATGGCCGGCACAAACAGCGGCGCCTGTTGCACAATGCTTCTCACGTTCTCGACCAGCCCCTCCTGGGCAGTGCGGGACAGATAGGCCGGCATGTGGCGAACGCCCTTGGACAGAACGAGCATGGGTTGGCTCACCTCGCGAATGGTTCGGGCCGCAACATGCCACCATCAAAGGAAAACGGCGACCCGAAAGCACTCGCCGGTCTCACCGAGATATTGACGTGGGATCGGCGCTATGAGCGCGCAACGGCGTGCAACAGCGGCTATTGCTACATGGGTCAGGACCGCAACATCACCGCTTTGTCGAAGCGCCCGCGGTAAAATCAAAAACGCCGCGCGTCCTTTCGGATGCGCGGCGCGTCGATTTCGCTGCTTCGGTGCGATCCGCTTCAGCCAAGTTCGGGAATGCGCAGGACCTGGCCCGGATAGATCTTGTCGGGATGGGTCAGCATCGGCTTGTTGGCTTCGAATATGACCGTGTTCTTGGCGCCCTGACCCTTGCCGTAGCTCTTCTCGGCGATCTTCCAGAGATTGTCGCCCTTCTGCACGGTATAGAAGGTCGGCTCCTTAGCCGGGCTTGCCGCCTTGCCGGCGTCCGGCGCGACCTGCAATTCGTCGGCCTGCACCTTGGAGACGCCCAGCGTGTTGCCTACAGCGATGACCGCCTTTTCGAAGATCGACTGGTCCTTGACCACGCCCTTTAGCACCGCCGTATCACCCTGAACCACAACTTGCACGCCATCGGTGCCGAGCTTGTGTGAATCGAGTTCCTTCTTGAGCGTGTCGGCCGTGGGTGCGGCTTCCTCGTCGCCGCCGATGCCGAGTTTCTTGCCGACGCTCTTGACGAAATCGAACATTCCCATCTGCGATCTCCGTTGCTGTGGTGGGTACCGCCAGCTTGCCACCTGCAACCCAGAATTGGAAGGCACCCGCCCAGTGCAGCCTTCGCGATGCTTAATCGTTCTCTATCCGGCCACGCAGCTTCTTGATCGTGCCGCGTCCGGCCTTGCTCTTCAGTCGCCGCTCCACCGCGCCTTTCGACGGCCTTGTCTTCTTGCGCGGCGGTGGCGGCGGTTCCGCGGCCTTGGCGACCAGCGCCGCAAGCCTCGCCCGCGCATCGGCCCGGTTCTGCTCCTGTGTGCGAAAGCGCCCGGCCTCGATGACGATGACGCCGTCCTTGGTGGCGCGCTGGCCGGCAAGCTTGATCGTGCGGGCGCGCACGCGCTCCGACAGGCCGGCCGCGTTCTGCGCATCGAAGCGCAGCTGCACGGCCGTGGCCACCTTGTTGACGTTCTGGCCACCGGGACCCGACGAGCGGATGAAATCCTCGTGCAGGTCGCCTGGGTGGATCACCGCGTCGTCGGCAATGATGATCTTGTCGTCCGAGGTCATGGCGCAGTCATGGCGCGGCGGATCAAAAAAGAAAAGGCCCGATCGAAACCGGGCCCCCAATAGTGCTGAGCGGCGTGGCGATTACTCCGCCGCCTCCTGCATGCGCGGCGCTGCCCCCAGCACGACGGCGTCGACGTGGCTCTCGAACTTTTCGAAATTGACGGCGAACATGCCGACCAGCCTTGCCGCTTGACGGTCATAGGCAGCCTTGTCGGCCCAGGTCGATCGCGGGTCGAGAATGGTGCTGTCCACCCCCGGAACAGCCACCGGCACCTCGAAGCCGAAATTGGCGTCGGTGCGGAACTCGGTTGCGTTCAGCGAGCCGTCGAGCGCGGCCGCAAGCAAGGCGCGCGTCGCCTTGATCGGCATCCGCCTGCCGGTGCCGTAAGCACCGCCAGTCCAGCCAGTGTTGACCAGCCAGCAATCGGCGCCATGGCGGGCAATAAGCTCGCGCAGCAGATTGCCGTATTCCGACGGGTGGCGTGGCATGAACGGGGCGCCGAAGCAGGTCGAGAACGTCGCTTCGGGCTCGGTCACGCCCTTTTCGGTTCCAGCCACCTTGGCGGTGTAGCCCGAGAGGAAATGATACATCGCCTGCGCCGGGGTCAGCCGGGCGATCGGCGGCATCACGCCGAAGGCGTCGGCGGTCAGCATGATGATGTTCTTGGGATGATGGGCCTGTCCCGTCTTGCTGGCATTGGGAATGAAGTCGAGCGGGTAGGCGCAGCGCGTGTTCTCGGTGAGCCGGCCGTCGTTGAAGTCCGGCACGCCATCGGCGTCGAGCACGACGTTTTCCAGCACCGTGCCGAAGCGCTGCGTGGTGGCGAAGATTTCGGGCTCGGCTTCGGCCGAAAGCTTGATCGTCTTGGCGTAGCAGCCGCCTTCGAAGTTGAAGATGCCGTGCGGTCCCCAGCCATGCTCGTCGTCGCCGATCAGCGTGCGCGACGGATCGGCCGACAGCGTTGTCTTGCCGGTGCCCGACAGGCCGAAGAAGATGGCTGCGTCGCCATTTGGCCCCTCATTGGCCGAGCAGTGCATCGGCATCACGCCCTTTTGCGGCAAGAGATAGTTGAGCATGGTGAACACCGACTTCTTCATCTCGCCGGCATAGGAGGTGCCGCCGATCAGCACGATCTTGCGCATGAGATCGACGGCGATCACCGTTTCGGTGCGACTGCCGTGGCGGGCGGGATCGGCGCGGAAGGACGGCAGGTCGATGATCGTCATCTCGGGCACGAACCGCTCGAGTTCGGCTGCGTCGGGACGAATGAGCAGATTGCGGATGAACAGCGAATGCCAGGCGAATTCGGTGACCACTCGGGTGGGGAGCTTCAGCTCCTCGTCGGCACCGCCAATGAGATCCTGCACGTAAAGATCCTTGTCGGCGGCATGGGCACCGAAATCGGCGAGCAGCGTATCGAACTGGGCCGGCGAGATCGCCTTGTTGTTGTCCCACCAGACATGCGGCTCGGTGGCGGCGTCGCGGACGACGAACTTGTCCTTGGGCGAGCGGCCGGTGTGCTGTCCGGTCTCGGCGACAAGCGCGCCGTGCGCGGTCAACCGCGCCTCGCCGCGCCGGATCGAGTCCTCGTAAAGGGCCGCCGCACCGAAATTGTAGCGCACCACGCCGGTGGTCTTCAGGCCGATATGATCGATCGCGCAAGCCAAATTGCGTTTGCCGACTTCCGACATTGGTGTCCCCTTTCTTCGATTTGCCGCATCTTTGCCGGCGCATTTCCAGCATGCCCACCAAGCGAGCTAAGATGGTCAGAACCAGAAAAGGCAAATGATATCAAATCATTAATCGATTTAAATATTTTGAAAGTTGTTTAAATCGTTTATATGTGCGAAAAGTTTCGCGGTTGCCCAAAGGATTGGCAGCGTTCGTTCGTCCAATCCGTGTCGAGGTAGGATTGTGGCCGCCGGCACACCGCCCGTGACACCGGGCAAGGCCTATGCCACATTTTGTACCTAATTTGTCCTGCAAAAGCCCCTTCTCGACGAAAGAAGGGACAGCTCATGAGGGAGCCGCTAGAAATGGCAACAATCGCGCTTGTCGATGACGACCGCAACATTCTGACATCGGTGTCGATCGCCCTTGAATCCGAGGGGTACCGTGTCGAGACCTATACGGATGGTGCGTCCGCGCTGGAAGGCCTGGCGGCGCGACCGCCAAACCTGGCCATTCTCGACATCAAGATGCCTCGCATGGACGGCATGGAGCTTCTGCGCCGGATGCGCCAGAAGTCCGACCTGCCGGTGATCTTCCTGACCTCCAAGGATGACGAGATCGATGAACTGTTCGGCCTCAAGATGGGCGCCGACGACTTCATCCGCAAACCGTTCTCGCAGCGCCTGCTGGTCGAGCGGGTGCGCGCCGTACTGCGCCGTGCCAGCGCCCGCGAGGCTGCGGCAAAGGCGCCCAGCCAGCAGGCACGCTCGCTCGAGCGCGGCCAACTCGTCATGGACCAGGAGCGCCATACCTGCACCTGGAAAGGCGAACCGGTGACGCTCACCGTCACCGAATTCCTGATCCTGCATTCGCTGGCGCAGCGGCCCGGCGTCGTAAAAAGTCGTGATGCGCTGATGGATTCGGCTTATGATGAGCAGGTCTATGTCGATGACCGCACGATCGACAGCCACATCAAGCGGCTGCGCAAGAAGTTCAAGGCCGTCGACGACGACTTCGAGATGATCGAAACCCTTTACGGAGTCGGATATCGGTTCCGCGAAGCGTGAGTTGATGCATGTCACCCCTGGTTTCGGGACAACGACATGTATCATAACGAAGACTAGGCGGGAGCTGCTATTCGATGGCAGTTGAAGCACAGCGAAGCAGACCGGCGGGCGCTGCCAGGCGGCCGTCGCGCATCATGCCGTCCTTCGTTTCGAAGATCACGGTGCCGATGCGCCGCTTCCTCGGCCATCACATCTTTTCCAGCCTGACGCGGCGCATCCTGTTCCTCAATCTTGCCGGACTGGCCGTCCTGGTCACCGGTATTCTCTATCTGAACACCTTCCGCGACGGGCTGATCGACGCCCGCGTCGAAAGCCTGATGACCCAGGGCGAGATCATCGCCGGGGCGATCGCGGCATCGGCGACGGTCGAAACCGATTCGATCAGCATCGATCCTGAAAAACTGCTCGAGCTGCAAGCCGGCGAAAGCCTGGGCCCCGGCTCCGATCAGCTCGACAATCTGGATTTTCCGATCAATCCGGAACGCGTCGCGCCAGTGTTGAGGCGGCTTATCTCGCCGACCAGGACGCGTGCGCGCATCTATGACCGCGATGCCAACCTGCTGCTCGATTCGCGCCATCTCTATTCGCGCGGCCAGATCCTTCGCTACGACCTGCCGCCGGTCGAGGAGGAAGAACCCGACCTTGTCGAGCGCATCCAGAAGTTCATCTTCGACTTCTTCCGCAACACCGACCTGCCCGTCTATCACGAACAACCGGGCGGCACCGGCGCCGCCTTCCCGGAAGTGGTCAAGGCGCTTACCGGCAGCCCGTCCACCATCGTCAGGATCAGCGAGCAAGGCGAGCAGATTGTTTCGGTGGCGGTGCCGATCCAGCGCTTCCGTGCCGTTCTCGGCGTGTTGATGCTGTCGACCGAAGGCGGCGACATCGACAAGATCGTCGCCGCCGAGCGCAAGGCGATCCTGCGGGTCTTCGGCATCGCGGCTCTGGTCACCGCTATCCTGTCCATGCTGCTGGCTTCCACCATCGCCAACCCGCTGCGGCGGCTGGCGGCGGCGGCGGTGCGCGTACGGCGCGGCGTCAAGAACCGCGAGGAAATCCCTGATTTCTCCGACCGGCAGGACGAGATCGGCAATTTGTCGATCGCCGTGCGTGACATGACCAACGCGCTCTACGCTCGCATCGAGGCGATCGAAAGCTTCGCCGCCGATGTCTCGCATGAATTGAAGAACCCGCTGACCTCGCTGCGTAGCGCCGTGGAAACCTTGCCGCTGGCGAAAAACGATACTTCCCGCGCGCGTCTGATGGAGATCATCCAGCACGACGTCAAACGGCTGGATCGTCTCATCACCGACATTTCCGATGCTTCCCGTCTCGACGCGGAGCTGGCGCGCGAAGACGCGGGAACCGTGGATCTGAAGAAATTCGTCACCGATCTCGTCGCCGTGTCGCGCGAGACGACCCGGCACAAGAAGGCCGTCGAGATCGAACTCAGGGTCGCCAAGCTGCCGCAGGGCGTCAAAGGCTATTTTGTCGTCGGCCATGATCTGCGCATCGGCCAGGTCATCACCAACCTGATCGAGAACGCCCGCTCCTTCGTTCCCGACGACCACGGCCACATCACGCTGTCGCTGGCGCGCGCCGGGAAGTTCAACATCCTCACCGTCGACGACAATGGTCCCGGCATCCGGGCCGACAACATCGATCGCATCTTCGAGCGCTTCTACACCGACCGGCCGGCCGGCGAGGCGTTCGGCCAGAATTCGGGCCTTGGCCTGTCGATATCCAGGCAGATCGTCGAGGCCCATGGCGGCACGCTGACGGCCGAAAACATACCCGGTACCAAGCCCGGCGAGATCAAGGGTGCGCGCTTTGTCGTGACGCTGCCGGCCGAAGCGTGATCGCCAGTCCAGTCGTGCGGCCTGAAAATATCCATGCAACGGCGCTTCTGATCGGCGAGCGCGGCATTCTGGTCACCGGCGCATCCGGTTCGGGCAAGACGACGCTGGCGCTGGCACTTATCGATCATTGCCACCGGCAGGGACTGTTCGCGCGGCTGGTCGGCGACGATCAGCTTTTCGTGGAGGCGCACGCAGGGCGGCTGGTGTGCCGCGCGCCCGCTACGATCGAAGGCCTCATCGAGGTGCCGGGGCTGGGTCCGCGGCGCCTGCCGTTCGAACCAGCCTGCGTCGTCGACCTGCATGTGCGCCTGCTGCCGGCGGATGAAACCGCACGCTTTCAGGAGGATGCCAGCGACAGCATCGCCGGCTACGCGGTGCAACGCATCGACCTGGTGCAACGCAATGTCACTGCTGCCTTGCCAGCAGTGATGGCGCGGCTGCCGATGGCGCCTTTTCTATGATCCGCCCGGGGTTTTTTGCTGCAATGCGTCAAAATGGCGTGGGCGGGCGCAATTTTGGGCTTGTCAACGGGCCGCGCGTCGACAAGATAGCGCTCCCGCCGCCTGGAATGGCTGGCGAGCATAAAATGCGCCTGTGAAGCGGCGATGACGGGAGCCACTAAAGAATGATCGGACTCGTGCTTGTAACGCACGGTCAACTGGCCACCGAGTTCCGACATGCCGTCGAACATGTCGTCGGGCCACAAGACAATTTCGAAACCGTGGCGATCGGCGCCGATGACGATATGGAGCAGCGTCGGCGCGATATCGTCGATGCCGTCGCCCGTGTCGATACCGGGGCGGGCGTCATCGTGCTGACCGACATGTTCGGCGGCACGCCCTCGAACCTTGCCATCTCGGTGATGGAGTCCGGCCGCACGGAAGTCATCGCCGGCATGAACCTGCCGATGCTGATCAAGCTGTCCTCGATCCGCAAGGGCGACAACATGGCGGCCGCGCTCGACGAGGCGCAGGCCGCGGGCCGTAAATACATTAACGTCGCCAGCCAGCTTCTGAGCAGCAAATGAACGCACTGCCCCCGGAAAAAGACCAGATCGTCCGGGAGTTTCCAATCGTCAACCAGCGCGGCTTGCATGCGCGCGCCTCGGCGAAGTTCGTCCAGCTCGCCAGCGGCTTCAACGCCTCGGTCCATGTCGAGAAGGATGGCGTCAGGGTAGGCGGTACCTCGATCATGGGCCTGATGATGCTTGCGGCAAGCCCAGGCTACTCGATTCGCGTCACCGCCAGCGGGCCCGAGGCCCAGGAGGTCATGGACGCCCTGGAGCAGCTGGTAGCCTCCCGCTTCGGCGAGGAAAGCTGACTTCCTGCACCGCCAAAGCATCTTCGAGAGACATGCAGGGATAAAGATTTCTTTATATCCCATTGTCCTCCCAAGCGTGATCTGCTAGTCAGGCCGGCAATTCGCGCCCTTTGACGTGCCTGTTGGCGCGGGCGCATCCGCAACCAGTTCGCAGCAAGAACAATCGCATCGGAGCACTGCCATGACGGGTACCAAGGATTATGTGGTCGCCGACATCTCGCTTGCCGGCTGGGGCCGCAAGGAACTCGATATCGCCGAGACCGAAATGCCGGGCCTGATGGCCTGCCGCGAGGAATTCGGCGCCAAGAAGCCGCTCAAGGGCGCGCGCATCACCGGCTCGCTGCACATGACCATCCAGACGGCGGTGCTGATCGAGACGCTCAAGGCGCTCGGCGCCGACATCCGCTGGGCTTCCTGCAACATCTTTTCGACCCAGGACCATGCGGCCGCGGCCATTGCCGAGACCGGTATCCCGGTCTTCGCCGTCAAGGGCGAGAGCCTCGAACAATATTGGGACTACACCGACCGGATCTTCCAGTGGGCCGACGGCGGCCTCTCCAACATGATCCTCGATGACGGCGGCGACGCCACCATGTACATCCTGATCGGCGCCCGCGCCGAAGCCGGCGAGGACGTACTGTCCAATCCGCAGAGCGAGGAGGAGGAGTATTTCTACGCGCAGGTCAAGAAGCGCCTGAAGGCTTCGCCCGGCTTCTTCACCAAGCAGAAGGAAGCCATCCGCGGCGTCACCGAAGAAACCACCACCGGCGTCAACCGGCTCTACCAGCTGCAGAAGAAGGGCCTGCTGCCCTTCCCCGCCATCAACGTCAACGACTCGGTCACCAAGTCCAAATTCGACAACAAGTACGGCTGCAAGGAATCGCTGGTCGACGGCATTCGCCGCGGCACCGACACGATGATGGCCGGCAAGGTCGCGGTCGTCTGCGGCTATGGCGATGTCGGCAAGGGCTCGTCGGCCTCGCTCAAGGGCGCCGGCGCACGTGTCAAGGTTACCGAGGTCGATCCGATCTGCGCATTGCAGGCGGCAATGGACGGCTTCGAGGTCGTGACGCTGGAAGACGCGGCACCGACCGCCGACATCGTCATCACCACCACCGGCAACAAGGACGTCGTCACTCTCGACCATATGCGGTCGATGAAGGACATGGTGATCGTCGGCAATATCGGCCACTTCGACAACGAGATCCAGGTCGCGTCGCTGCGCAACCTGAAGTGGACCAACGTCAAGCCGCAAGTCGACATGATCACCTTCCCGGATGGCAAGCGGATGATCCTTCTGTCCGAGGGCCGCCTGCTCAACCTCGGCAACGCGACCGGCCACCCGAGCTTCGTCATGTCGGCATCCTTCACCAACCAGGTGCTGGCCCAGATTGAGCTGTTCACCAAGTCCGATCAGTACCAGAACCAGGTCTATGTGCTGCCCAAGCATCTCGACGAGAAGGTCGCGCGCCTGCACCTCGACAAGCTGGGTGCCCGCCTGACCGAATTGTCGGGTGAACAGGCCGCCTATATCGGCGTCACGCCCCAGGGCCCGTTCAAGCCGGAACACTACCGCTATTAACCAAGCGTACATTTGCCACTAGATATTGACGCCGGGCGATTGACTTTTCGCCCGGCTTTATTTTTGCGCGCGATCAGCCTTCACGGCGATTCGGCGAGGGTTTATTGTCAGGTGATTCGCGACGCTTCCGGCCCGAAAGGGAACCGAAAAGCGCGTGTCAGGGCGGTCTTGCATTCAGGCGGCGGAGAGGACCAAGACATGCCGGGGCAACACCCGCACAGAGCGGGACGGGCCGTTTCCGGCGGCCATGACGATTCGGAGACCATTGGCTCCGCCACCCAGGGCGGGCGCCTTTCATGGCGCGGCCGTGCGGGCCTGTTGCTTGCCGGATCCACGCTGGCCAGTCCGTTCCTTTGTGCGGTGACCCATGCTCAGAACGCCGGCGTAGCGGCGCCGAACCCTTCGGTCAGTACGGTCGAGGTCATGCAGCTTGCCGTCTTCGTCGGGGTGATGGGCGCGGCATTCCTGTCGGCCATCGTCCTGATCCGCGAACGGGCCCGCACCTCGGCCGAGAATGTCGAACTGAGGAGCCGCATCGCCGATGTCAACGCGGCGCTGCGCCGTTCGGAGGCGCTGCTCAATCTGCGCGACCAGCGCGTGGTCGTCTGGGCCTCGGAGAACAAGAAGCCCGAACTCATCGGCACATTGCCCGTCGAAAGCGGCGCTCCGGAGGAGCGGGCTGCATTTCTCGCCTTCGGCCGCTGGCTGATGCCGCGCTCGGCGGCGGCGCTGGAGCACGCCATTGCGGCCTTGCGGGAAAATGCCAGGTCGTTCGATCTCGTCATCGAATCGCAGGCCGGCGCTCCGCTCGAAGTGCACGGCCGCAAGAGCGCTGCCCATGTGCTGGTGCGGTTCGTTTCGCTTTCCGAAACACAGCGCAGCCAGGCCCGGCTGAAACTCGATAACCAGCGGCTGGCCGCCGAGCACGACACCATGATCGGCCTGCTCGAGGCGCTGAAGATGCCGGCATGGCTGCGTGACGAGCACGGGCGCCTGAAATGGGTCAACCGCGCCTATGCCGACGCGGTCGAAGCCGAAAGCGCGGAAGCCGCCGTCCGTGACGCCAAGGAATTCCTCGGCGGCCAGGCGCGCGACGCAATCGCCGCCCAACACAAATCGCATCCGGTATTCGAGCAGTCGCTTTCCACCGTGATCGAAGGCGACCGCCGCGTGTTCGCGGTGACCGATTTCGCCGGCGCGGACGGCTCGGCAGGCCTTGCCAGCGACACCAGCGCCATCGAGACGATCCGCGGCGAATATGAGCGGACCGTGCGAAGCCACGCCGACACGCTCGACCAGCTCAACACCGCGGTCGCCATTTTCGACACCGACGAGAAGCTGCGCTTCTTCAATCAGGCATTCCAGAAACTATGGGGGCTCGACAGCGGTTTCCTGCACAGCGGGCCTGACAACGCCCTGCTGCTCGACCGGCTGCGCAGCGAAGGCAAGATCGCCGAGCAGCCCGAATGGCGCCGCTGGAAGGAAGGCCTACTCGGCGCCTACCGCGCGGTCGAATCGCAGGAGCACTGGTGGCATCTGCCTGATGGAAAGACCATTCGCGTCGTCGCCAACCCGCAGCCCAAGGGCGGCGTTACCTGGGTGTTCGAGAACCTGACCGAGAAGATGGACCTCGAAAGCCGCTACCAGACCGCAGTCCGGGTCCAGGGCGAAACATTGGACAATCTCGCCGAAGGCGTGGCGGTGTTCGGCCCCGATGGCAGGCTGCGGCTATCCAACCCGGCCTTTGCGACGCTGTGGAGGCTGGGCGCGGAAGCCGCCAAGCCCAATGTGCACGTTTCCACGATACGCGATCTTTGCGACCGGCAGGCTGCCGACAGCCCCTGGCCCGGTTTCGTCGCCGCCATAACCGGGTTCGACGATGAGCGCCGCGACCGCCACGGCCAAACCGAGCTCAACAACGGCACCGTGCTGCGTTACGCCGTGATTCCGCTGCCCAACGGGCAGGTGATGATGACCTTCGTCGACGTCACCGACAGCGTCCATGTCGAGCGTGCGCTCAAGGACAAGAACGAGGCGCTGGAAAAGTCGGACCAGCTCAAGAACGACTTCGTCCAGCACGTGTCCTACGAGTTGCGTTCGCCGCTGACCAACATCATCGGGTTTACCGAACTGCTTTCGCTGCCGACGACCGGTCCGTTGACGCAGAAGCAGCGTGAGTATGTCGAGCATGTCGGCTCGTCCTCCTCGGTGCTGCTGACCATCGTCAACGACATTCTGGACCTCGCCACCGTCGATGCCGGCATCATGCAGCTGGAAATTTCCGAGGTGCATGTCGACCGCACCATAACCGCCGCGTCCGAACTGATAGCCGACCGGCTGGAGGAGCATTCGATCCGGCTTGAAGTCGACGCCGCCGCGGCGCCGAAGACTTTCCACGGCGACGAAACGCGCATCCGCCAAATCCTATACAATCTGCTCAGCAACGCCGCCAATTACGCACCGGAGGCAAGCACCATCCGGCTCGCATGCCGCCAATTGGCGGACGGTGTCGAATTCTCGGTTCACGACGACGGCCCCGGCATGCCGCCTGATGTGCTCGATTCGGTGTTCCGCCGTTTCGAGCCGCGCGCCAATGGCGGCCGCAGGCGCGGCGCCGGCCTCGGTCTGTCGATCGTCAAGAGCTTTGTCGAACTGCATGGCGGCGGCGTTCGCATCGAAACCGGCAAGGACAAGGGCACGACCGTCATCTGTACCTTCCCCGACATGCCGGGCATCCGCGCCGCGGCCGAGTAGCGCGTTCGATGACGAGCTTTGTGCTGGAGCGTTTGCTCACTGATGAGACACAGACAGCGCGGCTGGGCGAAGATCTCGCGCTGTCGTTGCGCGCCGGCGACGTGCTGGCGCTCAAGGGCGATCTCGGTGCCGGCAAATCGACGCTGGCGCGCGCGCTGATCAGGACGCTGGCCGACGAGGCCGGCCTCGACGTGCCGAGCCCGACTTTCACGCTGGTGCAGAGCTACGACACGCGCATCCCGGTCCATCATTTCGACCTTTATCGCCTGGGCTCGGCGAGCGAGATCGACGAGTTGGGTTTCGACGAAGCGCTGGCGCAAGGCGCGGCCCTGGTCGAATGGCCGGAGCGGGCAGAGGCCTATCTGCCGAAGACGACCGTTCTCATCGAACTCGTCCAGCAAGGCGAGGGCCGGCTGGCGAGAGTATCGGGGCAAGGCGCTGCCTTCGAGCGCGCGGCGCGCTCGCTGGCGATGCGCGGCTTTCTCGAGGGCGCCGGCTGGGGCGAAGCGCGGCGCCGCCATTTCATCGGCGATGCCTCGGCCCGATCGTACGAAATCGTATCGCTTGCCGGTCATAGACAGCGTGTGCTGATGAACTCGCCGCGGCTGGTGCTCGGGCCGCCGGTCCGCGACGGCAAACCCTATGCCGTGATCGCCCACACCGCGCAATCGGTGTCCGCCTTCGTCGCCATCGACCGTGCCTTGAAGGCCGGCGGCGTCAGCGTTCCGGAAATCCACGCCGAGGACCAGGACCAGGGATTCCTGCTTCTCGAGTACCTTGGTTCAGAAGGGTTTCTCGGCAAGGACGGCGAGCCGCTGGCGAAGCGCTACGCCGCGGCGGCCGAACTGCTGGCCATGATGCATGGCCTGACATGGCCGCAACGCCTGGAAGCGCGACCGGGGCGCTTCCATGATGTGCCGCCTTTCGACCGTGACGCGATGATGATCGAGGCCGACCTGCTGGTCGACTGGTACGTGCCGGCCATATCGGGTAATCCAGCGAGCGATGATCTACGGACTGGCTACGCCAAGGAATGGAACGCGCTTTTCGATCGGCTGCAAGGCCGCGAGTACACGCTGATGCTGCGCGATTTCCATTCGCCCAACATCATCTGGCGCGGCGATCGCTCCGGGCATGACCGCCTCGGCATCGTCGATTTCCAGGACGCGCTCATCGGCCCGTCAGCCTATGACGTGGCATCACTGGCCATGGATGCCCGCGTCACCATATCGCCCGAGATAGAAAAGCAGACGCTCGACGCTTACATGGAGGCGCGCCACGCAGCGGGGGCTTTCGACCAGGCAGGTTTCCTGGAATCCTATGCAATCATGGCGGCGCAGCGCAATTCCAAGATCCTGGGCATCTTCGTCCGCCTCGAAAAGCGCGACGGCAAGCCTTATTATCTGAAGCACCTGCCGCGCATCCGCGACTATCTGCGGCGGGCGCTGTCCCATCCGTCTCTGGCCAGCCTGCGGGATTTCTACAACGCGCATGGATTGCTTGAGGAGCGCGCGCTGTGACAGCAGGACCGGACACCGCGATCGTGCTCGCCGCCGGGCTTGGCAAGCGCATGCGGCCGATCACCGACACCATTCCCAAGCCGCTGGTCAGGATCGCCGGCAAGACCTTGCTCGACTGGAGCCTCGACAGCCTGGCCGCGGCCAGCGTCGGCACGGCGGTGATCAACGTCCACTATTTTCCCGAACAGATCGTCGCCCATGTCGCGGCGCGCCGCGCGCCACGGATCATCATTTCCGACGAGAGTGCACAGCTGCTCGATTCCGCCGGCGGCATCGTCAAGGCATTGCCGGAACTGGGCGAACAGCCCTTCTACATCCTCAACGCCGACACGTTCTGGATCGACCACGGTCCTCTCAATCTCAAGCGCCTCGCCCTTGCATGGGACGCGACGAAAATGGATATTCTGCTGATGCTGGCGGATCTCCATCAGGCGACCGGACACTGCGGCAGCACCGATTTCCTGGTGGCGCCGGATGGCGCCTTGCGCCGTTCGAAAGGTGATCCGGCGGGGCTGATCTATGCCGGGGCGGCAATCATCCATCCGCACCTGTTCGGGGCCGCACCGGCCGGACCGCACTCGCTCAATGCCTATTTCGACACAGCCATTGCCGCCGGCCGCCTGTTCGGCATGCCGATGCATGGCCACTGGATCACCGTCGGCACTCCCGACGCCATTGCGCTCGCGGAAGCGGCGGTCGCCGGCGCGCTAGCCGAGTCACAATGAGCGGCTCAAGCCGCGTTTTCTCAATTCCCCCTGGAGCGCCGTTTCTGCCGACGCTTGCCGAGGCGCTGCTTGCCGGCCGCCTGATTCCTGGTTTTCGTTTCGACGGCGATCCGCTCGCCCTGGCCGATGTCACCATCTACGTCCCGACGCGACGGGCCGCGCGTGCCTTGCGCGGTGTCTTCGTCGACAGCCTGGCGTCGCGAGGCGGCGGCGGTTCGGCGATCCTGCCGGTCATTCGTCCGCTCGGCGAGTTCGATGAGGATGAGGCCGCATTCGAGACCGAACCATCGGCGGCAATCGATCTTGCGCCGCCGATCGCGGCGACCGAACGCCTGTTGCTGCTGACGCCGCTGGTGCGAGCCTGGAAACGCCGGTTGCCGGCACATGTCGAGGCCCTTTTTTCGGAGGAAATCGTCATCCCGGCCTCTACCGCCGACGCGATCTGGCTGGCGCGCGATCTCGCGGCGCTGATGGACGAGATCGAGACGGAAGGTTCGGACTGGACCAGGCTCACGGCGCTGGTGACCGGCAACCTTGCCGGTTGGTGGCAGGTGACGCTCGAATTCCTCGGCATCGTCACAGATGCCTGGCCGCGATTTCTCGAGGAGCGCGACCGTTCCAATCCGGCCGCGCATCGCAGCGCGCTGATCCGGGCCGAAGCGGCGCGGCTGCGGTGTAATCCGCCTGCCGGGCCAGTCATTGCCGCGGGATCGACCGGTTCGATACCCGCCACGGCCGAACTGCTTGCCGCGATCGCCCGCCTGCCCGCAGGCGCCATCGTGCTGCCTGGTCTCGACCGGACGCTGGACGAAGCGTCCTTCCAGGCCATTGCCGCGCCTGGCGCACGTCCGGCGGTGCTTGGCCATCCGCAATATGGCCTGGCCAAACTGATCAACAAGATCGGCGTGCTACGCGGCGATGTCGAGGAAGTCGGCGCGGCCGAACCGCGGCTTGCGCTTCGCGCGGCCCTGGTCGGCGAAGCGCTCCGGCCGGCCGAGACCACCGAGCTGTGGGCCGAGACGCGGAACAGTTTTTCAGCGCCCGATGTCGCCGACGCGTTGGCCGACGTGACGCTGCTCGAAGCGGCCAGCGAGCGCAATGAGGCCGTCGCGATCGCTGTCGCGCTGAAGCGCGCGGTCGAGCAACCCGGCCAAAGGGCTGCCCTCGTCACCGGCGATCGCGCCCTGGCGCGCCGCGTCGCGGTCGAGCTTCAGCGCTTCGGCGTCGTTGCCGACGATTCCGGCGGCATGCCGCTGGCCAACACGCCGGCGGCAAGCCTGCTCCGGCTGGCACTCGAGGCAGTGTTCCGGCCAGGCGATCCGGTTAGCCTGCTGTCGCTGCTCAAACACCCGCTGCTCGGCCTCGGCCTCGAACGCGCAAGCGTTCGCGGTGCGGCGGAACTGACCGAACTGGTGGCGCTGCGCGGCGGCACCGGGCGCCCGGACATCGTTTCGCTGCCGGAACTATTCGAAACCCGTCTCACCGGCCTCGGCGATGACAGCCGGCCGCCCTTCTGGTTTGCCCGATTGACCGTGCGCTCCATCGAAGACGCGCGGAACCTCCTCGCACGCCTGACGCAAGCCCTGGCGCCACTGACGGCGTTTCGCGGGCAGGTGGGTGCCGATCTTGCCGCGCTGGTCAAAGCCAGCGTTATCGCACTCGAAAATCTCGGACGCACCGGGGATGGCGGCCTTGGCGAACTCTATGCCGGCGACGCCGGCGAAAAGCTCGCCGAACTGTTGCGCGGGCTGGTCGCGGCTTCCGCGCCGCTGTCGTTCGCGGCGAGCGAATGGCCAGATGTGATGGACGCGCTGATCGCGCCCGAGACGGTCAAGCCGGCCCAGGGCACCGACAGGAACATCGCCATCTGGGGCGCTTTGGAAGCGCGGCTGCAGAGCGTCGACACGCTGGTCATAGGCGGACTCAACGAAGGCGTGTGGCCGCGCAAGCCGGAGAGCGACCGCTTCATGTCGCGGCTGATGAAGACCGGCATCGATCTCGAACCGCCAGAGCGGCGCATCGGCCTTGCCGCGCATGACTTTCAGATGGCGATGGGCGCGAAGAAGGTGATCCTGGCCCGCTCGGCGCGTGCTGGCGACGCGCCCGCCGTGCCATCGCGCTGGCTGCAGCGCCTGCTCACCTTCATAGGCAACGACCAGGCGGCGCAACTGCGCCGGCGCGGCGACGAACTGCTGGCCTGGGCGCGCGCGCTCGACACCGGGCCGAAGCGGGACTTCGCCCCGCGGCCGCAGCCGAAGCCGCCACTGCCAGTCCGCCCCACCCATTTCTCGGTCACCGAGATCGAGACGCTGCGCCGCGACCCCTACGCCGTTTACGCAAGGCGGAACCTAGGCCTGATGCCGCTCGATCCGATCATCCGCGACCCCGGCGCCGCCGAGCGCGGCACGCTGTTCCACGCCATCCTGCATCTGTTCTCGGGCAGCGTGGCCGATCCTCGCACGCCCGACGCGCTCGACGGCCTCATATCAGCCGGCCGCGCCTGTTTTGCCGAAGCCGCCCTTCCGGCCGATGTCGAGGCGGTGTGGTGGCCGCGCTTCGAGAAACTCGCCGCCAACATCATCGAATGGGAGCGCACCCGTGCTGCTGCCGTCGTGCGGCGGCATGCCGAGGAAAGGGCCGGCAAGACCGTCGTCGGCCAGTCCGGCGTGACGCTGTCGGGCTATGCCGACCGGGTCGACCTTTTGGCCGGCGGCATGGCCGACATACTGGACTACAAGACCGGCTCCTCGCCCTCCAAGGCACAGGCGCACACGCTGCTTGCGCCGCAACTGGCGCTGGAGGGTGCGCTGCTCAGGCGCGGCGCCTTCAAGGATTTAGGCGCGCGCGAGCCGTCGCAATTGGCGTTCGTTCGGCTGAAGCCGAATGGCGAGGTGTTCGAAGAGTCCATCCTCGAACACAATCGCCAGCCAAGAACTGCCAGCGATCTTGCCGAGGAGGCTTGGGCGCGGCTGGAAAAGCTGCTGATCCATTATGCCGATCCGGCGACCGGTTATCTGTCGCGCGCGCTGCCGTTTCGCGAAGGCGAGACCGATGGCGACTACGACCATCTTGCCCGCGTGCTCGAATGGTCCGCCGGCGGCGATGCCGGCGATGAGGGAGGGGAGGCATGAAGAAGGCCTATCCCATCCCGAGCGACACCGCGAACAGCCAGGCCCGCGCCGCCGATCCGGGCAATTCCGCCTGGGTGTCGGCCAATGCGGGATCCGGCAAGACCCATGTGCTGGCCCAGCGCGTCATCCGGCTGCTGCTCAACGGCACCGATCCGTCGAAGATCCTGTGCCTGACCTATACGCGCGCCGCGGCCGCCAACATGTCGAACCGGGTCTTCTCGACATTGTCGGAGTGGACGGCACTTGGTGACGCGGACCTTGCCGCGAAGATCGAGGCGCTGGAGGGCCGCCGGCCCGATCCGGAGATCATGCGCCGTGCCCGCCGCCTGTTCGCCGAGGCGCTGGAAACGCCCGGCGGGCTGAAGATCCAGACCATTCACGCCTTCTGCGAATCCGTGCTTCACCAGTTCCCGCTGGAAGCCAACATCCCTGCCCATTTCGAGATGCTCGACGGCCAGATGGAAGCGTCGCTGTTTGCCGCCGCCCGCCGCGAGATGATCTCCGGCACGAGTGCCGGCAATGCGGACCTGGCCGAGGCGTTCGCCATCGTGCTCGAGCGTGGCGGCGAGGCCGGCCTCGACGCCCTGCTGAGCGAAATCGTGCGCAAGCGCGACGGCTTGCGCAATTTCATCGACGCCGCCGGCCGCGACGGCACGCGCTTCCAGGCCGTGTTCGATGAATTCCATTTCCATCCCGGCCAGACCGCCGAAGGCATAGCGGCCTCGGCTTGGCCGCTGCCCGGTTTTCTGCCCGATTATTTCGCCGGCTTCGCCCAAGCGGCCGAATCCACCGACGCCAGATCGGTGCTGAACAACATCCTGCCCTATGCGCGCCAGGCCTTCTCAGAGGGCGACCCCATCGGTCGCCTGCGGCTGCTATCAAGAGCCTTCCTCAAGACCGATGGCGGCCCCTACGATCCGGCAAAGGCGTTCAAGAAGGCGCTGACCGACCGTTTGCCGGATCTGGCCGAGCGCTATCTCTCGGCGGCCAGCACGATCATCGAAACCGTCGACCGGCTGGCCCTGTTCCGGATGCTGGAAGGCACTGTCGCCGCGCTGACCATCGCCGACTGGCTGATCGCCCGCTACGAAATGCTGAAGCGCGGCCGCGGCTTTCTCGACTTCAACGACTTGATCACCCGCACGGTCAATCTTCTGGCACGGCCCGACGCCGGGCCCTGGGTGCAGTACAAGCTCGACCAGGGCATCGATCACATCCTGCTCGACGAGGCGCAGGACACCAGCCCGGATCAGTGGGAAGTGGTGAAGCGACTGGCGGAGGAGTTCTTCGCCGGCCTCGGCGCGCGCGACAGGGTCCATCGCACCGTCTTTGCCGTCGGCGACGAGAAGCAGTCGATCTATTCGTTCCAAGGTGCGGCCCCGGACTCCTTTGCCGATAGCCGGCTGTTGTTTGCGGGACGGGTACGCGACGCCAAAGCCTCCTTCGCCGACCTCAAGCTGACCTGGTCGTTCCGCTCGACCGACGACGTTCTGGCGGCCGTCGACCGCGTCTTTGCCGATCCCACGGTGCGGCGGGGCATCAGCCATGACCCCGATCCGCTGAGCCACAAGGCGATCCGCACCGATGCGCCGGGTTATGTCGAGGTCTGGCCGTCGATCGGTGCCGATGTCGTCGACGAGCCGGACGACTGGACCCAGGCCGTCGATCATGCCCATGCGCCGGCTGTGCGCGTTGCCGAGAATGTCGCCGCCACCATTGCCGGCTGGATCGCCGCCGGCGAGATCATCGAGGGTCGCGGCACGCGGCTGCGACCGGGCGACGTGCTGGTGCTGGTGCGCAAGCGCGACAGCTTCGTCCACGCTCTGACCCGGTCGCTCAAACGCCGGGATATTCCCGTGGCTGGCGCCGACCGGCTGAGCCTGCCGGGGCATATCGCCGTCAAGGACCTGATCGCGCTCGGCCATCTCCTCATCCAGCCGCAGGACGACCTGTCGCTGGCCGCCGTGCTGCGCAGCCCGATCTTCGACGTGCCGGAGGAGACGCTTTTCATGCTTGCCGCGCAGCGGCCGCCGGGTCGATCGCTGATGACGTCCCTGCGCCAGCACGCCAGTGAAAGCGAAGCGTTGGCGTCGGTCATTGCCCAGCTCGACATCTGGACGAGCGAAGCCGCTTTCAAGCCGGTGTTCGAGTTCTATGCCGGCCTGTTGGCGCGCGACGGCGTTCGCCGGAAGATGATCGCGCGGCTCGGGCCCGAAGCCGGCGATATTCTCGACGAGTTCCTGAGTTTCTGCCTGGCAGAGGAACGAACCGGCCTGCCGGGGCTGGAGGCCTTCCTGTCGACGCTGGAGAACGCCGGCCCCGAGATCAAGCGCGAGATGGACCAGACGCGCGACGAGGTTCGCGTCATGACAGTGCACGCCGCCAAGGGCCTGGAGGCGCCCGTCGTGTTCCTGGTCGATGGCGGCTCCGCCCCATTCAGCGATCAGCATCTGCCGCGCCTGATGCCTTTCGACGGATCTGGCCGATACTGGGACGGCAAGGGCTATCTCTGGCGCTCGGCGACCGATGTCGCCAACGGCTTTTCGAAGGCGGCGGCCGTGCGGGCACGGGAACTCGCCGACGACGAATACCGCCGGCTGCTCTATGTCGGCATGACCCGCGCCGAGGACCGGCTGATCGTCTGCGGCTATCATGGCAAGCGGGCGCCGAACACCGGAACCTGGCATTCGATCGTCAGCCGCGCGCTGGTTGGCGCGCCGGAGAGCGAAGAGCGTGCCCATCCCGCCGGCGGTGAACCCGTGCATCGTTTCCACGTGACCAAGCTGCCGCCGGCACCGCTGGTCTCAGGCGAGCAGGCGCAACCGACGAACGTTTTCGCACCCGTGCCGACAAGCCTGTTCCGGCCCTTGCCGCCTTTCGAGGACTTGCCGCGGCCGCTGTCGCCCTCCGGCGCCTCGGCTTTGATCGAAGAAGGCAAGGAGGCGGTGGTCGACAAGGCTTCCCCGGTGCTGGACGCCGATGCCGAGCCTGGTTTTGCCGTGCTGCGCGGGCTTGCCCTGCACAAGCTGCTGCAGATGTTGCCGGGCATGGCCGAGCCCGAGCGCGAGGGCGCCGCGGAACGCTATCTCGCCCGCGCCGGTGCGCAATGGCCCAGCGGCGAGCGGGAAAGAGCACTGGCTTCGGTCGCCGCCATCCTTGCCGACCCCCGCTTCGGCCAGTTGTTTGCGCCATCGTCGCGCGCCGAGGTCGCCATCATGGGCAGCCTGGAGGTGAAAGGCAGAACGCGCTCCATCTCCGGCAAGATCGATCGCCTGGCGGTAACATCGGACTCGGTATCGATCGTCGACTACAAGACCAACCGCCCGGCGCCCGTCGCTCTGGCCGAGGTTGCGCCGGCTTATGTCCTGCAGCTCGCACTCTATCGGGCCCTGCTGCAGCCGCTTTATCCCGGACGGGAGGTGAAGGCGGCCTTGCTGTTCACCGAAGCGCCACGGCTGATCGAGCTGCCGGCCCAGGCTATGGATGACGCCCTTGCCCGACTCACGGGAGCGTGACACAAGACCTGCTTGAAGAAGGGCGCGACCACCACCACATTTGGTGCGGCAAAACGTTCGAAAGGATTTCCGATGACAACCGTCAAGGTCGACAAGAGCAATTTCCAAGCCGATGTGCTTAACGCCAACGTGCCCGTCGTGGTCGATTTCTGGGCGGAATGGTGCGGTCCCTGCAAGATGATCGCCCCGGCGCTCGAAGATATCGCCACTGAACTTGGCGCCAAGATAAAGATTGCCAAGCTGAACATCGATGAGAATCCCGAGCTCGCCGCACAGTTCGGCGTGCGCTCGATCCCGACCCTGATGATCTTCAAGGGCGGCGAAGTGGCCGACATGAAGGTTGGTGCGGCGCCGAAGACCGCGCTGTCGCACTGGATCAATGGCAGTCTCGCCTGATCCTTCCGAAATTCCCGATATCAAGCCCGGCCAATCGCGCCGGGCTTTTTGTTGGCGTCATCGCTGCGGCGCTCTGGCCCTCACGCCCGGGCACCGCATGTCTTCTGTTGGCACGCAGAAGCAGGGAGAACGCGATATGACCGGATCCGCCAAGGCCACCGTCTTCATCGACAATGAGCGTGTCATCGTCACCGAATACCGCTTCGCACCGGGAGACAACACCGGCTGGCACCGCCACGGCCACGACTACGTCGTGGTGCCGCTGATGGACGGCAAGGTGAAGCTCTTGACCAAGGACGGCGAATCCATTGCCGAGATGAAGAAGGGCGCGCCGTATTTCCGCAAGGAGGGCGTCGAGCACGACGTCATCAACGCCAATGAAGGCGAATACGCTTTTATCGAGATCGAGTTGAAGTGAGAGCCGTGCTGCGGTCACACATCAGACGCCGCGCTGCCCCTCATCCGCCTACCGGCACCTTCTCCCCGTGAAGAACGGGGAGAAGGGGGCTGGCTGCATCTCGCCGCTCTTTTTTGCAACGCTGACAATCGGCGAAATCGAAGACAACAGCGACTTTTCTCCCCGTCACTATACGGGGAGAAATGCCCGGCAGGGTAATGAGGGGCGGCGGCGACGGGCGCTATGAAGCACCTCGCACAAGGGCTGTTACGGCGCTCCGCGCCTCATGTCGGTGGGGTGCCATTCTCGGCCAGTACCGCGCCGGCCAGATAGAGCGAGCCGCCGATCAGAATTCGTGGCGGCGGGCCATCCCAGGTGTCGCGCAGCAGCATCAGCGCACTGGCGACGGAACTCACCGGCTCGGCCGTCAGCCCGGCTTCCGTGGCGCGGACCGCCAGTTCGTCATTCGGCACACCGGCATCGCTCTGGCTCACCGGCACCGTGTAGACATGCCGGACAAGGCCCTTGAAGGCGCGGAAATAACCGCTCTGGTCCTTGGTGTTGATCATGCCGGAAATGAGGAAGAGCGGGCGCGGGTTCTTTTCTTCCTGCTCGGCCAGCGCCTCGGCAACGACCACTCCGGCGCCGGGATTATGGCCGCCGTCGAGCCAGATGTCGGCGCCCTTCGGCGCCAGCTCCGTCAGCCGGCCCTGCACCAGTTTTTGCATGCGGCCGGGCCAGGCGACTTTGGTCATCGCCTTTTCGGCGGCGCGATGGCTGATCTCGAAGCCGGCCGCCTTGACGGCGGCGATCGCCGCAGCCGCATTGGCGAACTGGTGGCGGCCGGGCAGCCGCGGCGGCGGCAGGTCCATCAGACCGTCCTCGTCCTGGTAAACCATGCGGCCATTCTCCTCATAGGCGAGGAAGTCCTGGCCATAGACGAAGGTCGGACACTCCAGCCGCTCGGCGGTCTCGATCAGCACCTGTAGCGCCGTCTCGCTTTCCTGCGCGCCGATAACCACCGGGCAGCCAGGCTTGATGATGCCGGCCTTTTCGGCGGCGATCAGTTCGACCCTGTCGCCGAGATAGGCCTCGTGGTCGAGCGACACCGGCATGATCACCGATACGGCCGGCTCCTCGATGACATTGGTGGCGTCGAAACGGCCGCCAAGCCCAACCTCGATGATCGCGGCATCGGCCTGGTGTTCGGAAAACAGCAGGAAAGTCACGGCGGTGAGTATCTCGAAGACAGTGATCGTCTCACCTTCATTGGCCCGGGCGACGCGGGCGATGGCATCGGCGAACACGCGATCGTCGACCAGCCTGCCGCCGCCGTCGGCGGCGAGCCGATAGCGCTCGTGCCAGTTGACTAGGTGCGGCGAGGTGTGAACATGCACCCGGCAATCCGCCGCCTCGAGCAATGCACGCGAAAACGCCGCGCACGAGCCCTTGCCGTTGGTGCCGGCGATGTGGATCACCGGCGGCAGCCGGTCCTGCGGGTTATCAAGCCGTTTCAGCAGCCGCGAAATACGATCGAGCGAAAGGTCGAAGCCTTTCGGGTGAAGCGCCATCAGGGCTTCGATTTCGCGGTCGGCGGCAAGCGTGGTCATGGCAGAATCCCAACGCATGGTTCCGCAAACCAGAATCGGTTTCGGGGAGAACCATGCCAATCAAAGCTACAGCGCGCCGGAGATCTGGCGCAATCGCTGTTCGCGGCGCTTCGTGTCGCCTCAGGCCTGCGGCCGTGCTTCCGCGGAGGCCACGGCCAGTGGCAGGATTTCCGGCTCCGGCTTCTGCTCGCCCGGCATCTTGAGCAATATCCTCAACAGGCGCGCGATGGTTTCGCGCAGCTCAAGCCGCGATACCACCATGTCGACCATGCCGTGCTCCATCAGATATTCGGAGCGCTGGAAGCCGTCGGGCAATTTCTCGCGGATCGTCTGTTCGATGACGCGCGGTCCGGCAAAGCCTATCAGCGCGCCGGGCTCGGCGATGTGCACGTCTCCCAGCATGGCGTAGGAAGCGGTGACGCCGCCGGTGGTCGGGTTGGTCAGCACGACGATATAGGGTAGGCCGGCTTCCTTCAGCCGGTCGACGCCGATTGTGGTGCGCGGCAGCTGCATCAGCGACAGGATGCCTTCCTGCATGCGGGCGCCGCCGGAGGCGGCGAACAGGATCAGCGGCCGCTTGCGCTGCAAGGCGACCTCGAAAGCGTGGACGATGGCGTCGCCCGCCGCCATGCCGAGCGAGCCGCCCATGAAGGCGAAGTCCTGCACCGTCACCACCACCGGCAGGCCTTCGACAGTTCCAACCGCGTTGACGATCGCATCCTCCAGGCCGGTCTTGGCCTTGGCGTCCTTCAGGCGGTCGGTATAGCGCTTTTCGTCGCGGAACTTCAGCGGGTCCTGCACGACCTTGGGGTTTTCGAGCTGCTCGTACTTGCCGTCGTCGAGAAAGTATTTCAGCCGCTCCTTGGCCGAGATCTTCATGTGGTGGCCGGAAGACGGGATGACGAACTGGTTGGATTCCAGATCCTTGTGGAACACCATCTCGCCGGTTTCCGGATCCTTGATCCAGAGATTCTCGGGCATGTCGGTGCGCCGGCCGAGCATCGAATTGATCTTCGGGCGAACGTAGTTGGTGATCCAGTTCATCGCTTCGGCTCCTGTCCTGACGAAGAGTTAGCGCCTACCGTCCAACGGCGGACCCGGCTTTGGAACGACGGCATGCACAATCCCGATCTAGGAGAACTATTCGGCAGCAGCAAGGCGGGCAGAGCGCACGCCTTGCGCCAAGCCGCTGACCAGCGTGGCGACCGCCTCGGCCGGGTCAGCGGTCTTTTCGCCCTTCGGCCCCAGCACATTGGCGACCGCATTGACGATCGCGGTGCCGACGACGACGCCATCGGCATTGGCGCCGATCACGCGGGCCTGCTCGGCAGTCTTGACGCCGAAGCCGACGCAGACCGGCAGGTCGGTATGGCTCTTGATGCGCCTCACCGCCGCCGCCACCTTGCCGGTATCGGCGAGCGCCGAGCCGGTGATGCCGGTCATCGACACGTAATAGACGAAGCCGGACGTGTTCTGCAGCACTTTGGGCAGGCGCTTGTCGTCGGTGGTCGGCGTTGCCAGCCGGATGAAGTTGATGCCGGCCTTCAGCGCCGGGATGCATAGTTCCTCGTCCATTTCCGGGGGCAGGTCGACGACGATCAGCCCGTCGATGCCGCTGGCGATCGAGTCCTTGAGGAAGCGGTCGACGCCATAGATGTAGATCGGGTTGTAGTAGCCCATCAGCACGATCGGCGTTTCGTTGTCGCCGGTCCGGAACTCCGATGCCATCTTCAGCGTCTTGACTAGCGTCTGGCCGCCTTTCAGCGCGCGCAGGCCAGCCGCCTGGATAGCCGGGCCGTCGGCCATCGGGTCGGAAAACGGCATGCCAAGCTCGATGATGTCGGAGCCTGCCGCCGGCAGCGCCTTCATGATCGACAAGGAGGTGCTGTAATCCGGGTCGCCACCCATGAAATAGGTGACGAGCGCCGGGCGGCCTTCGTTCCTGAGCTTCGCCATGCGGCGGTCGATGCGGGTGGTCATGTTTGGCCCTTTGGACGAATTTTGCTCATAGTCAACTCCCAAATCGAAACTGTCCAAAGGGCCTAGATCTCCATGCCCAGCATCGAGGCCACCGTATGCACGTCCTTGTCGCCACGACCGGACAGGTTGACGATGACGATCTGGTCCTTGTCCATGGCGGGCACGATCTTCACCGCATGCGCGATGGCATGCGCCGATTCGAGCGCCGGAATGATGCCTTCGACGCGCGTCGTCAGCTTGAAGGCTTCCAGCGCCTCGTCGTCGAGGATGGGCACATATTCGACGCGGCCCGAGTCGCGCAGCCAGGAATGCTCCGGGCCGACGCCGGGATAATCCAGTCCGGCCGAAATCGAATGGCCGTCCATGATCTGGCCGTCGGAATTCTGCAGCAAATAAGTGCGGTTGCCGTGCAGCACGCCCGGTGCGCCGGCGTTCATCGAGGCGCAATGCTCGATGCCGTCGAGACCACGGCCGCCCGCCTCGATGCCGATGATGCGGACTTGCCTGTCGTCGAGGAAAGGATGGAACAGGCCGATAGCGTTGGAGCCGCCGCCGACGGCGGCGATGATGGTGTCCGGCAGCCGGCCTTCCTGTTCGAGAATCTGCGCCCGCGCCTCGGTGCCGATCACCGACTGGAAATCGCGCACCAGTTCGGGGTACGGATGCGGGCCGGCGGCGGTGCCGATGAGGTAATAAGTGTCCTCGACATTGGTCACCCAATCGCGCAACGCCTCGTTCATGGCGTCCTTCAGCGTGCCGTGACCTGAAGTGACCGGCCGCACTTCAGCGCCGAGCAGCTTCATCCGGAACACGTTGGGGCTTTGGCGGGCGACGTCGGTGGCGCCCATATAGACCACGCAAGGGAAACCGAAGCGGGCCGCGACGGTGGCGGAAGCAACGCCATGCTGGCCGGCCCCCGTCTCGGCGATGATGCGCTTCTTGCCCATGCGCTTGGCGAGCAGGATCTGGCCCAGGCAGTTGTTGATCTTGTGCGAGCCGGTGTGGTTCAGGTCCTCGCGCTTGAGATAGACTTTTGCGCCGCCCAAATGCCTGGTAAGGCCCTCGGCGAAATAAAGCTTCGACGGCCGCCCGGCATAGTGGGTCGAAAGGTCGGTGAGTTCAGCCCTGAAATCCGGATCGTTCTTGACCTCGTTCCAGTGCCGCTCCAGGTCGAGGATCAAGGGCATAAGCGTTTCGGCGACGAAACGACCGCCGAATATGCCGAACATGCCCTGTTCGTCGGGTCCGGTGCGGAAGGAATTGGGTGTCGCCGGCTTGTTCATCGCCGATCTCCTGGCCTTGATGTGTGGGCATGTCCTAGTCGGAAAGCCGGTTCCCACTTTCCGGGGCATGCTCTGGTTTGAGCCGGTCAGGCGGCGCGATTGTCGCGTGCTGCCCTGACGGCCCGGAAAAACTGCTCGATCAGCGCCGGATCCTTGACGCCGGGCCCGCTCTCCACGCCTGAGGAAATGTCTATTCCGGGCGGGCTGGCAAGCCGAAGGGCATCGCCGATATTGGCGGCGTTGAGCCCACCGGAAAGCATGTAATCGACGCCGGCGTCAAGGCCGGCGAGAATGCGCCAGTCGAAGGCAACGCCGTTGCCGCCCGGCAACTCGGAGCCTTTCGGCGGCTTGGCATCGAACAGGAACCGGTCGGCAACGCCGATGAACGGCTTTATCCGTTCGAGATCGGCGGCTTCGCTGAGCGGCAGCGCCTTCATGACAGGCAGGCCATGGCGGGCTTTCAGCTCGGCCACACGCTGCGGCGTTTCCGAACCGTGCAGCTGCAATGTGTCGGGCTGCATTCTTTCGACGATCTCAGCCAGGAAGGCATCGCTGGCATCGACAGTGACAGCCACCGCCTTGGCCTTGCCGCGCGCCGCTTGGCGCAGACGGCCGGCTTCCACCGGCTCGACAAAGCGAGGGCTTTTCGCGAAGAAAATAAACCCGACATGGCTGGCGCCGCCGGCGAGTGCCGCGGCCATTGCCTGGTCGGTCTTCAAGCCGCAGATCTTGATGTCGAGCGCCATGGCGGGGGATTGGCATGAAATCGAGGCAGAGTCGAGAAAAAGCATACTGTTTGCCGGGCAAGGCCAAAGGCCCTACCTATCGATAGACTGGATGCAAGGCGGGAGCACGATCATGGCCGACAGAACCGTTGCCGAACTCAGGCAGAAGATCGCGCAAGCGCGCGAGGTGATCGCGCATCTGATGGACAAGGCGGCATTCAACGGCGCCGAAGCGCATCGGGCGCTGGATTATTTCGGCAGCGATGCGTTCGACCGGAATTTCCTGCCGTGGCCGCACCATAGCGAAGAAGGGCTGCGGCCGGAGGAACTCAACGCGGCGAATGACGATTGAGATTCTCCTGGGCGGCTACCGCGCCTTCGCGTGACCTCGCCAATCTCCACGTTTGCAGCAGGGCAGAGCCTTCGACGCGCCTTCCCCACGCTACTCGAACACGATCGCCTGCAGCGCGCCGCCATTGCGCTTCAGCCAGTCCTTGCAGCGGTCGGTGTCGGGGCAGAGTTTCTCGCATAGTTTCCAGAATTTCGGGCCGTGGTTCATCTCCTTGAGATGGGCCACCTCATGCGCGACGAGATAGTTTATGACCGGCGGCGGCGCCATCATGATGCGCCAGGAAAACGACAGATTGCCGTCGGAGGTGCACGACCCCCAGCGGCTGGAAGTGTCCTTGTAGCGGATCGCCTTGGCGCGTTTGCCGATCGCCTCGGTGTGTTTGACCACCAGCTTCTCGATTTCGCGCTTGGCCTCGCGTTTGAGGAAATCGGCGACGCGGCGCGGCAGGTGTATGCGCTCGCCATGCACGATCAGCAGCGGACCGCGCTCATCGCGCGACACGGTGACGGTGCCGCGTTTCGATGGTTCATGGACGATGCGGTGGGGCACGCCGCGCACCGGGACCTTGATGCCCGGCCGCACCTGCGGCCGCGTCGGCACCTTGGCCAGCCGCTGCTCCAGCCAGTCCTGATGGCGGTCGAGGAACTTTTCCACCTCGCCGCGGCGCAGACCCGGCGGCACGGTGATGCGCAGCCCCTGGCCGCCGGAATCGATGCGCAGGGTCAGGCGCCGCGCCCTGGCGCTCTCGACGATCTTGAGCGGCAGCGTGCGGCCGGCGACGCAATATTCGCGCTCGACGACGGGCGTGGGTTTAGGCTTGGTCAGATTGCGGAAGAATCCGAGGGTCATGGCCGGACGATACGCGATTCGAGAAAAACGAATAGAACAAAAAAGAAACGGCGCCGCTTGCGCGACGCCGTCATTATATCTTGGCCTGTCGCCCGGCCATTAGAGCGACGTGCATCCGATTGGACGCACGAAGTATGCTCCAACACCTTAGAACCTACGCATCGTACTTTCCGAAACTCGATACGATTTTCGGGTCTATGCGTCAGTCGTCAAGCAGGTTCGAGCCTTTGCCGCGCTTGGTCGGCGTCGTGCCTGCGCTCGGACCGCTCTTCGTCGCTGCCGTCGACTTGTTGCGGTTGGCCATGAAGCGGTCGAACTCGTCCTGATCCTTGGCGCGACGCAATTCGCGGGCGTAGTCGTCGAACTCGGTCAGCATGTCGTCGAGCTTGCGGCGTTCCTCGGCAAGGCGCTCAAGCTCCTTCTCGCGCCAGTCGTCGAAAGCGACGTTGCCGGTGCGGGCGGAGCCGTGACCCCAGCGGGCGGCCTTGTCAGACCCGCGGCGGCAGCCGGCGAAGATGCCGTCCGTCGCGCGGTTGACGTCGCGCTTGAAGCCGTCGAGCCGGTCGCCCCAGATGATGTAGGCGAGCATGGCGAAGCCGAGCGGCCAGAACACCATGAAGCCGATCACCATCAGCGCGATGGTTGCCGGCGTCCAAGCCGGGCGGATCAATGCAGATGTGTTCATTTTCTCCCATTCCTTCGGTTGGAGACAGCCAGGACCGGCTGCGTGGAATCGAAATGGGAAGGAGAAAACGGCGATTCAAGACAATGTTCGCTAAAACCGGACAAGCTTATGAAATGATTATTGCTTTTTGATCGTATCGAGGAAAAGCACGACCAGCCCGGCAATCAGGCCCCAGAACGCCGCGCCGACGCCGAACAGCGTCAGCCCTGACGCGGTGACGACAAAGGTGACGGTGGCGGCCATGCGATCACCCTCTTCCTTCAGCGCGATCGACAGCGCGTTGGCGAGCGATGCCATCAGCGCGAGACCCGCAACCAGCACGATCAGGCTCTGCGGCAGGACGGTGAAGATCGCTACCAGCGAAGCGCCGAAAATAGCGAAGACGAGATAGGCGAGCGCATAGAAGGGCCCGGTCTTCCAGCGCTCGGCGGGATCGGGGTGGACGTCCGGCCCGGTGCAGATCGCCGCCGAGATCGCCGCCAGATTGGTGGTCGAGCCGCCGAACGGTGCCGACAGTAGCGAAAACAGGCCGGTGACGCCGATCAGCGGGCCGGGCTCCGGGTGGTAGCCGGCAGCGCGCAGCACGGCGAGACCCGACAGGTTCTGCGAGGCCATGGTGACGAGATAGAGCGGCAGCGCCAGGCCGACGATCGCCTTGGCGGTGAAATCAGGCGCAATCAGCGTCAGCGTCGACAGTTCCGGTGCCGGCAGGCCGCCGACACGGCCGGTCAGGAAGGCTGCGAGGCCGCCGCCGACCAGAACCGCCAGCACAGAAAGCGCCGGATTGAACAGGCGGATGACGAAGAAGACCGCGATCAGCGGCAAGATCAGCCGTGGATCGACCGGAACGGTCTTGACCGCGTTGAGGGCGAAGATGACGACGATGCCGGCCAGCATGCCCGAGGCAACGGAGGGCGGTATCCTCGAGATCAGTTTCGTCAATGGCCGAAACAGCCCGGTGGCGATCAAAAGGATACCGGTGACGATGAAGGCGCCGACGGCTTCGCCCATCGAAAAGCCGCTCGATGCCGCAATCAGCGCAAGGCCCGGTGTCGACCAGGCGGTGATGACAGGCATCTTCGTGCGCCATGACAGCCACAGGCATTCGATCGCCATGGCGAGGCAAATGGTGGTTACCCAGCTCGCCGTCTCGATCTGTGTCGCGCCGACCGCCTTGGCGGCGGCGATGACAATGGCCAAGGTGCCGCCGAAGCCGACGATCGCGGCGACGAAGGCCGATACCGGAATGGAAAGGCGCATTCTCACCTGCCTCGCCCGACCATGTCGCCTACCACGCGCACCAGCATGTCGAGATCCTGCGGCCGCGACAGGCGATGGTCGCCGTCGGGGATAAGCGACAATGTCACGTCGTCGGCCGGCAGCAGGCTGACCAGCTTCAAGGCGTGACTCGCCGGCACGTCCGCATCGGCCAGTCCCTGCAGGATGTGAACCGGGCAATGGGTGTCGATCGGACCCGTCATCACAAGGTTGTCGCGGCCGTCCTCGATCAGCGCGCGCGTGTAGATATAAGGCTCGGCGGAATAGTCGGACGGCTCCTCGAAGTAGCCCTTTCCAGCGAGGTCGCGCTTCTGCGCCTCGGTCAGCACCGGTTCGACCAGTTCAGCGGTGAAATCCGGCGCCGGCGCCAGCAGCACCAGGCCGACGACGCTGGTGTCGCCTGCCTTGCGCAATTCCTGCACCATGCGCAGCGCGATCCAGGCGCCCATGGACGAGCCGACCAGGATCTGATCGCCCTGCGTGAAATGCCGGAATACCGCAAGGCACTGCGAAAGCCATTTCGAGATCGTGCCATCGGCAAAGGCGCCGCCGGATTCGCCGTGGCCCGAATAGTCATGGCGCAGAAAGGCGCGGCCTTCTTTTCCCGCCCAGTCCGCAAGCGTCTCGGCCTTCGTGCCCAGCATGTCCGACTTGTAGCCGCCGAGCCAGACGACGCCAGGCGCCGAGCCCGCCATATGGCGCACCGCGATACTCGATCCGTCGACATCCAGAAAGGCAGGGGCAGTCATGGCTTTTTCCTCGCGCCGTCCTTTGGTGCGGGCTCTTGTGGCACAGCCGGTGGCGTGGCGAAAAGTGCTCGCATCCATTCTTTGTTTGGTGCAGGCCAGCGATCAGGTGATTTCCTGTCAATGCTGTGCTATTGACTCCGCCCGCGCGCTCACCACATTGCGCGTCCACGCATCAAAACTTGCAAATCCTGAACGAAACGGCCAAGGAGACCACGACCATTCGCAGACCTTTCAAAGCAGCGGCGCCGACCAAGGATGGCCCGCGCTCCAACCGTGACATCCGGGTTCCCCGGGTCCAGCTTATCGACGCCGAAGGCCAGAACCGTGGCGATGTTTCCATCAACGACGCATTGCTGCTCGCCGAGGAGGCAGGGCTCGATCTCGTCGAGATATCGCCCAATGCGGTTCCCCCCGTCGTAAAGATCCTCGATCTCGGCAAGTTGAAATACGCCAACCAGAAGAAGGCGGCCGAGGCACGCAAGAACCAGAAGGTCATCGAGATCAAGGAGATCAAGATGCGCCCGAACATCGACAGCCATGACTACGAGACCAAGATGAAGGCGGTTCGCCGCTTCTTCGAGGAAGGCGACAAGGTCAAGCTGACGCTGCGGTTCCGTGGCCGCGAGATGGCGCATATGGAGCTCGGCATGCAGCTTCTGAACAAGGTGCGCGAGGAAGTGGCTACCATCGCCAAGGTCGAAGCAGAGCCGAAGCTCGAAGGTCGCCAGATGATGATGGTTCTGGCACCGCGCTAAGCAGGCTACGCTCACTTCGCCACGCGTCGTCCGCGCAGGTTTCTTCAGTGCCGCAGGTTCTCATCGCAAAACCGTGCGGCACTTTTGCGGATCTGCTTGGATCACGATAGGGTTAGGCGTGGCACCGCGCTCCAAATTCGCCTGAATTGTGTTACACGGCGTCCCGGCGATCGGCGGGACGCCGCTTCCTGGCCACAGCTGCGATCGCCGGCTCTGTTTTTATGCATGTCGTCCTCCCAAAATCGGGGCCATTTTTGGGCGACATGCATTAGGCTCCTCGACGATCGGATTCCAATCTTGGACAAAGAATTCAAGTACGGGCTGGGTAACTACCAGCAGATACGCAGGATCGTGCTTGCCGTGCTCGTGGCGGTGCTGTTCGCGGCGCTGCTGTTCGGGCAATCGGCCTTCCCTCCCGAAACGCTGGTGCACGAGTCCATCGAGATGTTCGGCGTGCTGTTGATTTTTCTCGGCATCGTGGGGCGCCTTTGGGCGACGCTCTACATAGGCGGGCGCAAATCTTCCGAAGTGGTGACGGGCGGGCCATACTCGATCACCCGCAACCCGCTCTATGTGTTCTCGACCGTGGCCGCGGCCGGCGTCGGCGCGCAGATCGGCTCGTTTTCCGGCATCATCCTGTTCGCGCTGCTGTGCGCCGGCGCCTTTCACATCGTGATCCTGCGCGAGGAGAAGTTCCTCAAGGAAGCGCTCGGCGCGCCATACCAGGCCTACCTGGCGAGGGTGCCGCGCTTTTTCCCGAAGCTCTCACTGTACCAGGAGGGCGATACCGGCAGCTTCAAGCCGCGCTTGCTGTTGACCACGATGCTCGACGGGCTGGTGTTTCTCGTCGCGCTGCCGGCTTTCGAACTGATCGACGGCGCCCAGCAGTCGGGTGTTTTGCCGGTGTTGTTCACGCTGCCCTGACCGGGGGCAGAGGTCGCATCCATGCAGGTGTGTCGGAAGCTAATCAAGATGTCCGGTTTTGGTAGCACATCATCTGTCCGCTTCTGATTTGGCGTCGAAGCGGTTCACGCTGCATTTTTGAGTTCGGAGTCTGGATCATACGGTGATCCGTCGGGTCGATAGCTTGCGATGCGGCGCGGGCCGTGGAAGACGGCGAGATCGCCGTCGGGATACCGCCTGACCTTGACCTTGGCCTTGACGAAGTGGTGGCGGATCGGGCTCGGCGGCAGTTGCAGCCGCAAGCGGCCGAAGGCGACGGTGTTGTCGTTGCCGACGACGCG